>JBGTEX010000044.1:0-56203 GCA_041747575.1 Pyrinomonadaceae bacterium | reverse complement strand
TCGCCGACAAAGAGAATAAAAATTCTAAAAATTTGAGGAATCAGGTCTTTTTACTTGCATCCAAACGTGACCGCTTGCTTGGTGAAGAATTTCTTAAAAAGTTAAAGCAATCTCAAGAAGAGTTAGAAGATGACAAATCATCAAAACCCGATCCGTGGGGACTTTCAAAAGCGGCAGAACAAAGATTGGCTTTGGCAGAAAAATTACTTGATTCAGGAAACGCCGAACGTGCGTTGCAATTCGCGGATCCCGTCCTTGGGACTGTATCAGTTTCAACTTTGGAATTTCTTACAAAACTCAGAGAGCATCTACCCGTCGAAGCTGACCGCCGATACGAGACGATGTTGTTAAATACGAATATCAATGCGCTTGCAGATATCAACACTATATCGTTGCTTTCATCGTATATTTTCACTCCCCATAGCTATATTATCTACAACGAACAGGGTGATTTCGATAGTGAGCGGTCGCCATCTCCGACCACCTTACCGAACATTACCCCTCAATTACGTTTGGCGTTTTTCCAGACGGCCAGCAGAGTTTTGCTGCGTCCTCAGCTGCTGGAGCCAGACCAAATTAATTCGGGACTTGTAAGTCAGTTTAGGATTTTTAGGCGTTTACTCCCTTTTTTTGAAAACTATGCCCCAGGCGCGATGACAGAAGCCATGCGTACTAGATTTAACGTTCTCTACTCAATGGTTATCGAACAAGTTCGCCAAAGTAAAGATGAGTGGGAGGAAAGAGGACATCGTTCCGAGGAACAACTCGCAAATCGGGAAGAACTTTTGCTGGAGGAGTTGGATCGAACCGGACCTGCGGCGGAGCGTGATGAAATATATTTTAAGCTCGCTTTGGTGATGATCAACAAAAATGATTTCAAAGCACGCGATTATGTGTTCAAGATTAGCGAAGGCGAATTTCGCAAGCGAGCGGAGGCGTGGGTTGATTGGGAACTTGCGGTTGGAGCCATTAAAAAGAAAGCCGTTGAACCCGCTTTGGAATTAGCACGGAAAGGAGAATTAACTCGAATTCAACGCATCTGGGTTTTGACCGAAGCCGCAAAATTACTTGCAAAAAGCGATAAACAAAAAGCCGCATTGCTAATCCACGATGCGTCTAGCGAAGCACGTCGAATTGGCAAAAGTGACGCCGATAAAGCAAGTGGATTATTGGCGATCGCATACGCCCAAAGATTAATTGACCCGGCCTCTGTTTGGGAAACAGTGTTTGAAGCCATCAACTCTGCAGAATCAGCCGAAGGTTTCACGGGCGAGGGGGGTGAGATATTCACAACTGTAAATTCCAAGAGCCAAATCCTTAGAAGATTTCTGGCTGTCCCTGATTTTGATATTAAGGGAATTTTTAGTGATCTAACTAACGACGACTATGATCGCACAATACAATTAGCATCTGGCTTTCAACGCGACATACTGCGCTCAAATGTCACAATAACAATTGCGCGCTCGGTGCTAAATGATAAAAGAGTACAAACACGCAAACCACAGGTTGCAGCAAAATAATCGAATTTTTATGTGCAGGTAATTCACAAAAATGTCTTTGTAAAACTGTGTCCGCTTTCCCGTCACAAATCAAATCTATATAAAGAAAACCATTTACAATAAAACTTGGTTTTTACAATTAGGGCTTAAATTTTAGATAAACTGAATCAAGAAATTCAAAAGAAAGGCTACCAATCCAGCCTTGAAAGTAGTAGTCAAGTACAGAGTTGACCTGGCCGCCGCGGATAAGTTCTTTTGCTTACTGCGGCAGGACTACTGTCAATGATCGCCGGGGGGCGTTTCGACTCTGTTTGCAATGAACTTCGGATTTACTAAACCGCTGATGATGGTTGTTCTCGAGTGACCTTAATTGTGGCGACGGAAGTGGAAGTTAGGCGCGGGCAGCGACTTTCTTATCAACGGGATTTGTTAACCCTTAGCTTGTGTGGTCGTGGTTTCGCCCCGCGCCGTTCGACATTTACTCTTTGAAACCCAACAACTCAAAAATGAAGAATTGAAAAACAGACAAGCTACTTGTAAAATTCAGTAATGCGATTGCCGAACGGAGAAAACGCCTTTGTTGACCTTCGCAAATTGACCGAATACTGTTTGGACATTGACAATCCGCGTGGCAGCCACAAGGCTCGTGTTTTTGCGGCGGCTCTTGGAATAACTGCTAAAGACGCGCCAGAGTTGCGCGAAAAACTGCTTGAAGTTGCAGACACAACCGGATCGGCGATTGCGGGAGAAACCGATATTTACGGACAGCGTTACACCGTAGATTTTGAGTTGACAACAAATGTCGGACTCGCGCCCGTGCGAAGTGGTTGGATTATCCTGCACAGCGAAAGCATTCCATGACTTACGACCTGTCATGTATTGAAAAGGAGGAAAAATGCAGAAGAAACAAATTGACTTGTTGGACACGGTGGCGTTGCTCGAAGATTTGCCGCCGCGCGGCTTGGAACGCGGCGAAGTCGGAACTGTGGTTGAAATTCTCGCACCGGAGGTCTATGAAGTCGAGTTTAGCGACGATGACGGACAGACGTATGCCCAGTTTGCTTTGAGAAGCGAGCAAATAGTTGCTCTTCATAATCAAGGCGAAGGATTGAAATTAGCGGCGTGAGAAGTGAAATCGATGTCGACCAATTCAGCCTTAAAAGGAGCAGTCAAGCACATAGTTTGACCTGGCCGCCGCGAATAAGTTTTTTTGCTTACTGCGGCAGGGATATGTTAGTGATTGCCGGATGGCGTTTCGACTTTACTGAAAAAGAACCTCGGATAAACCTCGCTTGATGATGCTTGTTCTTCAGTGGCCTTATTCGCGTATTTGAACTCGTTATCAACTGTTCCATTAAGCCTTTTGAGACTTCGCTTGCGTCTAAGCCCTTACTGACCTGCGCGCCTACTGACACAGAGCGGTCTATGGTCGTATCGGGTTTGGGATGCCGGCGGTCATAACCAATGGACGGAACTCGGAGCGTGACAGAAGACGAGCGGTTCCGTCGTTAAATAGCGCCCGAAAGACGGGAATTAAAATATTCAAAAACAAGACGATTATTTAATAAAATCGAAAGGAATTTGCAACGCCGAATTCACACTCCGCCCCTAGACTCCTCATTTACATATTTAGCTTTTTTAAATTCCAGATGGATTTAGATTACCCGGATTTTTATCTCGGACGTCGGGGTTTAAAGAATAGGGAATGCTTTAGCAGACGATCTATCGTTTATTTAAAGGTAAAAACCCAAAGCACAGGCCTTCGGTTTTATGCCAGGGGTGCGTTCAATTTCTGTGTCAGAAACGTTAAAAAAAATAGGAACATCATGAGAAACATAATTACAAAAACTTTTGTCAAATCACTTTTAATTATCTTGGCGGCGCTAAGTGCCGCATCTACAACCGATGCGCAATCGGAAACAGCGACCTTGCTTGGAACTATTCGTGACGCAAACGGCGGTGTTTTAGTCGGTGCAAATGTTGGCGTCAGGAATGTCGCCACCAGCATCAGCTCAACAGGCGTGACCGATGCGAACGGCGATTTTCAATTTGTTAACCTAAAGATCGGAACATATCAGATTACGGTCGAAGCCGCCGGTTTTAACAAAACGATCGCCGAAAACGTTAATCTTGCGGTCAACGCCCGACAGCGTGTCGATCTAACGCTGCAAGTGGCGTCGGCGACCGAAACCGTGACGGTTACGGGTGCCGCCGAACTGCTCGAATCAGACTCGAGCGATCGCGGACAGGTCATTCAGCGGCAGCAAATCGTTGCATTACCGCTCAACGGCCGGTCGTATGCCGATCTGGCCTTGCTGGCCCCCGGCGTGCGCGAATCGCATACAAACAGCTCGATCGGCGGTGGCGGACGCGAGGCCGCCTTTAATGTCAACGGCCTGCGGGCGACAGCAAACAATTTTCTCCTGGACGGCATAGATAACAATGCATACGGCACGAGTAACCAGAGCTTTTCGAGCCAGGTAGTGCAGGTTTCGCCTGATGCGATCGCGGAGTTTAAGGTGCAGACAAACACTTACAGCGCAGAATTCGGGCGTTCGGGCGGTGCGGTTATAAATGCTACCTATCGCAGCGGCGGAAACCAGTTTCACGGTGCCGCATGGGAATTTCACCGTAATACGGCGCTCAACGCAACCGGCTTTTTCCAACCAGTCGGCGGTGTAAAACCGCCCCTTATCCGCAATCAATTCGGCTTTACGTTTGGCGGGCCGATCATCAGAGACCGGACATTTTTCTTTGGCGATTACGAAGGGTTTCGGCAAATTCAGAGAAACCTCGTGTTTTCGACAATTCCGACACTTGCCCAGCGAAACGGCGTCCTGGCGGTTAATGTACGCGATCCGTTCACCGGAACAGTTTATAACGCTGGCACACAGGTGCCGTTGACCGCTTTTGCCCGTCAGGTGTTGAATGACCTCCCTGCCCCTACCTCGTCCGGCAACTCGAACAACTATCAGGAACTGGTGTTAAACCGCCAATTCAACGATAAATACAACATCCGTGTCGATCACAAATTTAACGACGCCCTAAACATATTTGGCAGATGGAGTTATAGAAATTCTGACGGTTTCGAGGGTCCAAATATTCCCGGCCCTTCGGGGAGCAATCAAAATGGCTTTATTGATATAATCAACAAGCAATTTGTATTCGGCGGTACATACGCTTTCCAAAACGCATCGGCGCTGGATATTCGATTTTCACGATCTCAGATAGACGCCGGCAAAAGGCCGCCGCTCTCAGGCGGGCCGAGTGCGTTAGAACTTTACGGAATAATTGGCTTACCGACCGACCCACTGGTTACAGGCGGTCTGACCACGCAGACAATTGCCGGCTTTTCGCAGCTCGGACGCCAGGCGACCAATCCTCAGTTTCAGAACCCGACAAACTATGACCTGCGGCTCAATTACACATTTCTTCTCGGCCGACACAGCATTAAAACTGGTTACGAATATCTGCGTGTAGATACCGATGTGCAGGATACGAATCCGCTGCTCGGCCTCGACACATACGGCGGCCAATACAGCCGTCCGGCTGGTGCTGCCGCAAATAACGTTTACAATCTTGCGGATTTCTACTTCGGAGCCCGCAGCCAGTATGAGCTCGCCACCCTGACCATCGCCGAAATGCAGCAAAGGTTTCACTTTGCTTACATACAAGACGACATAAAGTTTAATCAAAAACTTACGCTAAATCTGGGCCTGCGATACGAATTTGGCACACCTTACACGGAAAAACAAAATCGTCTCTCGAACTATGACCCGGTGACAAATTCAATCCTTTTGGCAAGGGATGGTTCGCTGTACGAGCGTGCCCTCGTTGATCCCGATTTTAACAATTTTGGGCCGCGGCTAGGGTTTGCTTACAAACTCTTTGACAAAACGGTGATTCGCGGCGGTTACGGGCTCGGTTATAACTTTTTGAATCGCCTGGGAAGCGCCGATATTCTCGGCACAAATTTCCCGATCGTGACGCGGGCGGCGGTCGCCCAGGCTTCTCCTTCGGCAACTAATCCGCTGTGCGTCGGAAATGCCTTTGCAGCCAACTGTTTTCGCACTACTCAACAGGGCTATCCGACCTCCGGCCTGCCGAATAACGTTACGCTGTACATCCCGCGTGATCAGCCGACGACCAGCATCCAGAATTATCATCTATCCGTGCAGCAGGAAATTTTTGGAAATATGGTTCTCGACGTCGCGTATGTTGGAAACCGCGTCAGAGATTCCGTTCTGCTTGCGGATCTAAATCAGGCCCGCCCCGTAACCGCGGCTGAACTAGCTGCATTTACGGCAAATCCCGCAGCAAATCCATTGCCGACGCTTGCCCAACGGCGTTCAATCACCGGTTTTGGGTCGATCTCAGCCGTTCTGCCTGAGGGATTTTCCAACTATAATGCGTTACAGGTAAAAGTTGAACGGCGTTTTAGCAGAGGGCTTTACCTTTTGAATTCGTTTACTTTTTCAAAGGCTATCGACAACGGCTCGCAGGTTCTCGAAGAGCCAAATGGCAATACCGGCACACCGCAGGACATTAACAACTTCGAAAACGACAAGGGAATCGGAGCTTACGACCAGCCTTTTAACAACACGACAAGCTTTGTGTATCAGCTGCCGCTCGGACGCGGCCGTTGGCTTGGCGGTGATATGGACCGCATTGTTGACGCATTTATCGGCGGCTGGACATTAAACGGAATTAACACGGCGACGAGCGGACAGCCGATCAATTTCCGGTATCCGCTTGCCGGAAACGGGGCGATCACAAATAATTTACCGTCCTTTCTCGGCGGCGTCGCACTTCGCCCAAATGCAACTTGCGATCCGGTAAATAGAGGTGACCGGCCAAATCCGACACGTGACTATTTCCTGCCGGTCGGCGTCTGCCTTACGCGGCCGCCGATATCATCGCCTTTTGGCTCCGCCGCTCGTAATATCGCCCGAAGCAACGCCTTTTTCAATCTGGATTTTGCCGTTCACAAGCAGTTCAGGCTTCCGATCACGGACGAATCCAGGATTGATTTCAGAGCTGAGTTCTTTAATATCTTTAACCGAACGAATTTCCAGGCGGCAAATTCGGATATCACCAGTTCAAGTTTTGGCGTGATAGCCCGTACTTTTCCGGCCAGGCAGATCCAACTGGCTCTAAAATTGTCGTTCTAGGATTTTTTTGCAATTTTCGGCGGAATTTTGTTTTTTTGGTTTCTTTTTTTAAAACTCTGCGAACTCTGCGGTCGTCATATGCGGAGTTCGCTGAGTTTCTATAATTAAAAAGTATGCAAATAGAAAAAAACCAAATTCTTGTTTTTTAGTGGATCACAAAGGGCTATTATTATGAAAAACGCATTATTTCTAATGTCATCGGCTATATTATTACTTATTATGTCAGCAGCCGTTTTCCCGCAAAGACCGCGTCCGGTAAGTATCGAGGGGCATCGCGGCGCTCGCGGACACGCTCCGGAAAATACGATTCCGTCGTTTAAGAAAGCGTTGCTGCTTGGCGCCGATACTCTAGAACTCGATGTCGTGGTCAGCAAGGACGGAAAGGTTGTGGTTTCGCACGAAGCGTGGTTTTCATCCGCAATTTCGCTTGACAAAGACGGCAAACGGATCGCGGCCGATAAGCAGCGAGAGAATAATATCTACAAGATGGCCTACGACGAGGTCAAACAGTTTGACGTGGGCAGCATCGGGAACAAAGATTTTCCGATGCAGGAAAAGATGAAGGCCGTCAAGCCGCTGCTCAGCGACGTTTTCAACGAGATCTCAAAATTCGTCAAACAACAAAAGATCGCCGCTCCGCGCTACAATATCGAGATCAAGACCGAGGGCCCCGACGGAGACGGCCTTTATCATCCAAGCCCAGAGGTTTTTGCAACGCTTGTTTACAACGAAATAAAAACAGGGAAAATGTTAAAGAGCGTAATTGTTCAGTCATTCGACGTCCGCCCGCTGCAGGAAATGCGAAAGATTTCTAAGGATGTACCGCTCGCACTGCTGGTTTCAAACAAAGACGGGGTCGCCAAAAATCTCGAAAAACTCGGATTTGCGCCCGACACATACAGCCCGCACTATTCCCTCGTTGACGCCTCAATGGTCGAGGCGTGCCGCACCCGCGGCATCAGGGTCGTTCCGTGGACGGTCAACGAAATTGCCGATCTCGAACGGATGAAAACCTTTGATATCGACGGCATTATTACCGATTATCCTGATCGTGCGGTAAGAGCTTTCAAAAATTAGTCACCGGAAACATCGTGAAGTCCGTACGAAGTAATGGCGCCGCACACCTCACTTCGTGCGGGCTTTTACCTTAAGCGAGGCTGACAATCTGTGATAATTCGGTAAAATATAGCGGATGATAATAGCAATCGACGGACCATCGGGCGCAGGCAAATCAACGCTTGGCAAAATGGCCGCAAAGCATTTAAACCTTCTTTATCTCGATACAGGTGCGATGTATCGTGCGGTGGCGCTGGCGGTAAAGATTGCCGGAGTGCCGTTTCGTGACGTGGACCGAATAGCGGAAATAGCCGAAAACGCTCAGATAGAACTTGTCGGCGAACCAGACGCGATGAAAGTCTTTCTCAATGGCGTTGACGTATCCGTTGATATTAGAACTCTTGAAATAGCACAGGCGGCATCGGTCGTATCGACAATATCCGGGGTGCGCCGCATAATGGTCGCACATCAACGGGCAATCGGAAAATCGGCTCCGAACGGCTGCGTTCTTGAAGGCCGTGATATAGGCAGCGTTGTCTTCCCGCATGCTGACATAAAATTTTTTCTCACCGCCAAACCTGAAGCCAGAGCCCGCCGCCGGCATACCGAAGATCAATCAAAAGGCCGAATCTCGACATACGAACAAACCCTCGCCGAAATCAATGAACGCGATCAGCGCGACGTTTCACGCGAAGATTCGCCCCTCGTGATCTCTGATGACGCGATAGTTATCGACACCAGCGAACTTGACCTTGCCGAAGTTTTCGAACAAATGCTTGCCGTTCTGCGTGAAAGAAAGAATGCGATGGCTTAGATATACATTTGAAAAAGACGGCTACTGGCTGGCGGCGATCCATATTCCGTTCCTGCTGTTTCTGGCCATCGGGCTCCTTCTGATTTATTTCGATTTTATCCCGGAGTAAGCGTATGTGCGGTCGAGAACGATGATGTTTGAAACAGTGACCAGAAAACTGAGAGCGAGCCGCAAATCCGCTTCATAAGTTTTGTTATAAAAGCTCGATGCCAATGTGAGACTCAGAACCTTTGTTCTTTCCCGCACCGGTCGCCATTTTTATGACATAACGCCGCCACTCTTCAAGAAACATCTGCGCCGTCAGTCGGCGGCATCAGCTTTTCCATCGAAGTTTCGCGCAAAGTTACATCCGCCGGAAACCAACTGATCGACGGATCGACGGATCGACGGATCGAGTATTGTATGCGGTGATTGTGCAAATTCAAGGTTTAGCGCCATAAAATCTCAAATCTCAAATCTCAAATCTCAAATCTCAAATTGTAAATCTAAAACTAAAATCTCAAATTGCAAATTGCAAATCTAAACTGAAATCTCAAATCGCAAATCTAAAACTGAAATCTCAAGTCTCAAGCTCTGTTCGGGCCGCTCGCCTTTGTTCTTCTCGTTCCTTAGCCGCCTTTTCCACCATCGACTTTATCTCCAGATCAAATTCCTCCGTTTCTCGCCTCTGCCGAATCTTCACTCTTTCCCGATCATTCAAGTTTCAAATCTTTTACCATCTCAAATCTAAAATTTCAAATTTCAAATTTCAAATCTAAAACCCTAAAATCTCAAATCTCAAATATTCACCCCAATTCTCGTCATCGTGCCATTCCCAAATATATCCACGACCTTGAATGACGGCGATTTTCCTCCAGACTTGGATAAGAAATCAGTGTAAATCAAAATAAATTTCAACACGAAAATTTGGTTTTACTTTAGATCGAAATTCGTTTATACTTTTCACGGTTTGCTGCGTTGGCGATTTTGATGTTGCGGCGGAGAGAGCAGACGTCAGAAGATTGTTAGAACAGACTTTAGTCCTATAAAATCGAGAATTTATCGGGTCTGAGCACGATTTCCCAAGAGAAATTTGGTGCTCCCCGAATGCAAAAGGCAGGTTGCTTTTTTGCAATACGAGATTCCTGCGTGAAAAAAATCGAATACTTGTCCATTTGGAAACCGTTTCCAAACCAAGCTATAAAACCAAATCGCGCTCCGGACCGGCTCATCCTCGGGCATTAGGCCTTATTCTGCAATAAATCCGAACATCTGACCGACTCTCCGTCTTCAAAAAAGGCCGTAGCAATTAGAGACCTAAATTCTTGAGGTAAATATTTGTATGTCAAAAGAAATGATAGTCAGCGTCAACGGACGCGAAAAGAAGATCGCCATTCTGGATAACGGACGGGTGACAGAATTTTATATCGAGCGCGGCGAGGAAAATTCGGGCGTTGCGGGTAATGTTTATAAGGGCCGCGTGATGCGTGTGCTACCCGGAATGCAGTCGGCATTTGTCGATATAGGCCTCGAACGCGATGCGTTTCTCTATGTTTCGGACTTCTTTGACGAAGAAGAGGAAATCGAGCGCATCGTAATGGATAAGATTAAAAAAGCGTCGCCCGAAGAAGCAAAACGCGAGGCCAACGATCAGATCGACCGTTCACGCATCGAGCGTGAAAAGCAGATGGACGCCGCCCAGGAAATCGTCGAACCGGACGAAAGCGAACCGTTTACCGAAGAAATAAAAACTCCTGTAAAACAAAAGCCGGAGCCAGGTAAAATTACTCGCGGCGGTCGCGGCAAAAAGGCAAAACAAGAGGATATCCGCCCCGAACCTGCGTTTGAGATCGAATTTGATAACTCGGGTTTTGAGCGTATAAGCGATGAAAGCGAAACGGGCGAAATGTTTAAGGATGCTTACGTTCAGGAAGCCATAATAGACAGGGTGCGTGCGATCGAATTCGACATGGAAACAACGGCTCACGCCGAGGTAGGGTCGGTTATGGCCGAAGTCGCCGCCGACACAGGCGGTTTTCAGCGCATCGCAGACGAAGACGAAGATACTCCCGTTCCCGCAAAAGGCCGAAGAAAAACCAAGCCCGCCTCTGGCGAATCCGCTGCAAAACCGGCCGCAAAACGCAGTGCGCCCGCCAAACGCGCCGCGGCTTCAAAGGGAAAATTCTCAAAATCTTCGTCCATAACAAAAAAAGCAAAAACCGATGAACCGCTCGATGACGCCGAGGCCAGCCATCGTGAATCTGATGGAAATTCCGAAATGGCAGTAAGACGAGGCGGCCGCGGAAGACGCCGCGGCGGCAAAACCAATGCCGAAGACGGACTCGATGACGGTGTTGAGAACAAAGACACATCTGATCCGGGCTCCGATGAACGCAGTGATGACGCCGAAATGGCCGAGGCCGCAAACGGTGCCGTTCCCGCTGCAGACGAATCAAAATCTCAGGGTGAGCCGTCTGATGAACGCGAACAATCCTCCGCTGATAAAAACCGCGGACGTGAACCGCGCGGAAAGCGCGGCGGAAGAGGCCGCAATGAGCGTCCGCCGAATGACCGACAAACTGATGATGGTCCGGCAAATAATCGCACAGACGCGAAACGCTTTGACCGCAGCGACCGCGGAGGCCGCCCGTCGCAGCCAAAAATCTCTGATCTGCTTCGCGAGGGACAGGAAATACTTGTTCAGATCGCCAAAGAGCCGATCGCCAAAAAAGGCGCCCGAATCACTTCGCACATCGCTCTGCCCGGACGCTACCTGGTTTATATGCCGACCATCGAGCATCTGGGCGTTTCACGCAAGATCGAATCATCGAGTGAACGCAGCCGTCTGCGCACCCTGATTCAACGCATCCGTCAGGACATAGATATAAGCACCGGCGGTTTTATCGTTCGCACGGCCGGAATCGGGATTTCAGAAGAGGATCTGCGAAACGATGCAAAATATCTTGCTCGTATGTGGTCAGATTCAAAGAAAAACTCCGAGAAGAAAAAATCACCATCGATAGTTCATCAGGATTTAGATCTCGTCCAGCGTATTTTGCGCGATCAGCTTGCAGACGATTTTACGGCGATCCGTGTCGATAGCGAAGAGGAATATCTCCGCACCGTCGAATTTATGAACCTGATCCAACCGCGAACGGTCAATCGGGTAAAGCTGTACACGCGTGACGAACCGATCCTGGACTACTACGGCGTGCAGGAAGAGATAGAAAAGGCTCTGAAACCGCGTGTGTGGCTTAAATCGGGCGGCTATCTGGTCATCAATCAGACCGAAGCCCTGGTTGCGATCGATGTAAATACCGGCAAATTTGTCGGCAAAGGGAATGCGCGTCTGGAAGACACGATCACGCGTACAAATATGGAAGCCGTCGATGAGATCGCGCGTCAGATTCGCCTTCGCGATCTAGGCGGAATTATCGTGCTCGATCTGATCGATATGGAAGATCGGCGTAACCGGCACAAGGTCTCACAGGCATTGCAGGAAGCCCTTTCGTCTGACCGTTCGCCAAACAAAGTATTGTCGTTCAACGATTTTGGATTGATAATCATGACCCGCAAACGCGTCAAGCAGTCACTCGAACGCACAATGTGCGCCCCGTGTGATTATTGCGAAGGCGCAGGTTGGGTCAAATCCCCGATGACCGTTTGTTACGAAATATTGGCCGAGGCCCGACGCCTGTCCAGAAATGTCGAAGACGTGCGGCGAACGACGCTGCGGGTTCACCCGGACGTCACACAGGCTTTGCGCGGTTCGGAACGCGAGGTGCTGGACGAGATCGAGGCATATCTTGGCCATATTGATCTGGTTTCCGACAAATCTGCCCATCTGACCCAATTCGATTTTGCGTTTGTTTAGTAGAGTCGAAGATTGGCGCACACCGAGATTCCGCATTAAAAAATGCGGGATCGCGTTTAAAGATTTGGCCCGTGAATGACGTTAAACCCGGATTGCGCGATAGAATTCGCCCGCCACCAATGGCCGAAACGCAAGATGCCTGTTTTTTGGTTTTGTGAACGCCGTAGGCGTGAAATATTTATAGAAATGCCGGTGCAAAAGCGGTACAAGCTCCGTAGGAGTTTTCCAGGAAAAAAGTCGCAGGAAAATTCTAATGCTTAATTTGGGTTAAATTTAAAAGAAGTGCGGCTCGAGTTCGGGAAACTCGGGCCGCTGATTATCAGATAGGCATTTCTGTGGGCCTCGCGGAGTAGAAGGCAAAAGGCGGATTTAATTGGCATGACAGTGTGCCGTATGAACCAACGCCTCCGCGTAAGTTGGTCCTCCGGCACGGGAACTTTATTCTGGTCTTAGGCCGATCCCGATCCGGCGCGCTTCGCGCTGGATGATTTGCGGGTCGGTTTTCAATAAATGTATTTCTTCCTGCAGGGCCAGATTTTCGTCGATCAGATTTTGAACCTGCCCGGTAAGACGCGAATTTTGCTCAACCTCTTCGCTGGCGTCTGCAAAAGCACGGTAATTTATCGAAACGACTAACATAAAAAAAATCGACGTAACGATCAGGAACGAAAGCCACGGCGGAACCGTTTGGCGTGCCGCTGGCGATTCCGGTTTTCTTGTTGGGCGTGGCTGCCTCGCTGCCCTTGGGCTGCGTTGCGAATTATCCCAATAGATATTTGCGGCCTTGTTCAAGTAAAACCTCCAGATCGGCGGCGCTTTCGCTCTCTGCGTAAATCCTGACCAACGGCTCGGTACCCGACGGCCTCAACAGCATCCAGGCGTTATTTTCAAACAAAAACTTTACGCCGTCCATGCGGTCTATATTTTCAATTCTTCGTCCGCCTATCTCATTAGGCTCCTGCTCAAGTTTTTCTTTCAGCTTTGCGGTTACCTCAGGGGTCAATCTGACCCCTATTCGTCCCGACTCCAGTTTACCGACTCGTTTGTAAATCTCATTTAGCTGGCCGGTTAAGCTGGTTTGCCGTGCGGCGACCGCTTCGGCGGCCAATAAACAGGCCAGTATGCCGTCCTTTTCGGGATAATGTCCGCGTATCGAAAGACCTGCGGATTCCTCTCCGCCCAGAATGATCTGATCTTTATTTATCAATTCGCCGATGAATTTGAAACCTACCGGCGTCACAAAAATCTCTATATTTCGCTCTTTTGCAACCCTGTCAACCAAATGCGACGTGGCAACGCTGCGGGCAACGCCATTTGTCCAGCCACGGCTTTCCGCAAGATAATCTGTCAAAAGTGCGACTAACTGATTTGGCGTTATAAATTCGCCATTTGCATCGATCACCCCAAATCTGTCGCCGTCGCCGTCGGTTGCAACACCGAGTGTGAGATTGCCATCCGTTACCGCCGCTCTCAATTCGTCGAGGTGATCCTCGCCTGGCTCAGGCGACCGGCCGCCAAATGTCACATCACGCCAATCGTGTAACGTCTCGACCTCTAAACCGTGGTCACGCAAGCATTTATCGAGATAGCCGCGTCCGGTTCCCCACAGAGGGTCGTATGCGTATCGGCCTTTTGCGGCGGCGATTACGTCAAACCGGATCTTAGTTTTCAAATCATCCAGATAGGTCGGACGAGCATCGTAATCTGTTACCGAGCCGCCGGGTTGATCGGCCGTATTTACCTGATCGGTTATTCGCTTCTCAATCTTCTCCGTGACCTCAGGCAAGGCCGGGGCACCATCCGCGGTCGAGAACTTTATTCCCTGATACTCAGGCGGATTATGCGACGCCGTGAAATTCATCCCGCCCGCGGCTTTATTACTGCGAATCGCATGCGATATGGTCGGCGTCGGCGTCGGACCGTTGCACAAAAGCACCTGAAACCCTCGCTTCGTCGCGATGTCCGCTGCAATCGCCGCGAACTTTTCGCCCATAAATCGCGAATCATGTCCAATTATCAGCTTTTCGCCTGTTGTCAAACAACCGCAGATCGCTTCAGTGACAAGCCTCACGTTCTCAAACGTAAAATCGTCCGCTATGATCGCTCGCCAACCGGATGTTCCAAAATTTATGGACATATTCAGAAAAAGAGGCAAACTCGCGTCGAAAACTATCCTTTCGTCAAGACTTTTTTCATTTGAAAACTTTGAGCTAAACCCATTTTCTCTTGAAGCGTAGGAAATTTAACATAGAATTTATAAGACTGTAAAGAAATTTTTAATAGGTGCAAAGTCTTTTTGCTGCAACAATTAGAACTTTACATCTAAGGTAAGATGTGATTGTCATGCTTAAGAGTGAACAAAATATGTACGTAATACTTAACTATCAAAAATTTAATCGGCAATAACGGTAAAAATCATGCATACGGATATTCCCAGGTCGGACGATGCTTAAGCAAAAGATTAAACTGTCTTACCTTGGTTATGCGAAATTTATCCAAAGCGTGATATGTATCAATAAGGGCCTATCGTCTTTGTCCGCCGCTAATATGTATCAAAAAGTCACACTGCTATTATAGCTCGTGCGGTACTACTTACGGCTAAATTATTGATGATAAAGGAGATTGTGTTTTGGCATTCAGACCGACGTCGGTGGCACGCCGTTTGCTTACAAGATTGTAGTTAGTTGTGCGCCGTCTTAATTCAATCATTATAATTTTAACGCAACAGAGATTTAATGGATAAAGTGCGTAAAACGGCGCCGGGTAGAGGATTCTGCGTGGAGAAAATATAGTTATGAGACCTGTAAAACATTTTGAAAAGGGATTGACGTATGTGGCAAAAGGCGTTTTTGGCGCGATCAAGTCTGTAAATCAATTCAAACCGAATCCGTCATTTACGCCAAAGTGGTCGGACAAGCCGCTTCTGAAATCGTGGCAAAAATCGAAGCCGACGCTTGGTTTCCCGCGTACCACGGACAGCCTGTGCCCGAACTGCGTAATCGAAGCCCGCGAATCGATCTTAAGCGGCGAGAAGGAAGTGTCGATGCTAATCAACGATAAGGTCGGCGAGATCAAGGCGCAGATCATCGAACGCGACAATCAGGTGTGGATGATAAAGGATTGCCCGACCCACGGCCATTTTGAGGATATGATGGCGATCGACGCCAAGTTTCTGCAGCATATCGAATCGCTCTTTCCGGGGCGTGACATCGAGTCGCACAACGACGAAAAGCTGCACAATCACGGCACGTCATCGGTCAAATACGGTCGCGGAGCCGTACTCACGGTCGATCTGACGAACCGCTGCAACATGATGTGCGATCCGTGTTTTATGGATGCAAATCAGGTCGGGTTTGTCCACGAGTTGAGCATGGAAGACGTCAGCGAGATTCTCGATAATGCAATTCAGATCAAGCCGCGTCGTCAGATGTCGGTGCAGTATTCGGGTGGCGAGCCGACGCTCAGCCCATATTTTCTCGACGCGGTGCGTTATGCCCGAAAGGTTGGTTACAACTCGGTCCAGGCGGCGACGAACGGAATTGAATTTGCAAAATCGAAAGAATTTTGCCGCGAAGCTGCTGAGGCTGGCTTGAGATTTGTTTACTTGCAGTTTGACGGCATCGGCAACGACGCCAATTCGCACCGCCAGATCGGCAATCTTTTTGATGTAAAGCTGCGTGCGATCAACAACCTGCACGAAGCGGGTGTTGACATCATCCTGGTTACGACGCTGGTCAACGGCATCAATAACGATCAGGTTGGTACGATCATCCGATTCGCATTAGAGAATCCGAAGAAAATCTCGTTCATCGCTTTTCAGCCGGTGTCATTCACGGGCCGCGACGAGCTGATCACCGAGAATCGCCGTTTGCAGCAGCGTTATACGCTTGCCCACCTTGCCCACGACGTGCAGGATCAGGTTGGCATAACCGAACCGACACGCGATTGGTTCCCGCTTTCGCTAATGGGAGCTTTTGCTGATTTTGCGGATGTGGTTCACGGCCCCGAGAATGATTGGGGACAGGTGAGCTGCGGCTGCCATCCGAACTGCGGCGTCGGCACGGCCGTCATGGTCAACAAAGAAACAAAAGAAATGGCACCGGTACCGCAGTTCCTGAACATTCAGGGGCTGGTCACCGATATGCAGCACATCACCGATACGAACCGCGGCAAATGGTTTTCGAATATCATGATGGGCCTCGCACTCTTAAAAAATTACAACCCGTACGGAGCACCGCACAGCCTGACGCTTGGCGGCATTCTGAAAAAATTCGATAAATCATTCGGGCTTTCGGGCAAAGATTACGGTAAGGTCGGCCCCGACCGCACGGCTGAGGATATCGAGAAGCGGCGGCAAGACCCTTGGAATTTCCTGTTTATAGCGGGAATGTGGTTCCAGGATCTGTTCAATTACGATTTCCGCCGCACCGAGATGTGCATCATCCCGTACGGCACACAGGAGGGCGAGATCAGCTTCTGTGCCTACAATACCGGTATCGGATGGCGCAATATTATTGAGCACATGCACCAAAACGCAACGGTCGCTCAATGGTATAAAGACCAGGGCCGTCACGAGGTTTTTGCCCGCGGTAAAGAAGTCGATCTCGGCGACAAAACACACAACCTCATCCTAAACGAGGTCGATCTCCAACGCCCAAACAAACCCGAAATGGAAGGCCCCAAAACCGCCGCCGAAGAAATGCAAATGATGCGCAAACTCTACAACCAAATGGTCACCGAAAAAGCCGGCCTAAAAGCCGAACCCATGATCCAAATCGGCGGCCTAAAACGCGAGAAGAAGGCTGAAAAGGAAATGGCGATTGCGGAATAGCAGTTGTCAGTTGTCAGTAGCCCGCACGTAAGTAAGGGCAATCATCATATTAAAAGCCTCGTCGTGAAAACGGCGAGGCTTTTTATTCCTGTCACCAACGGTGACAAATATTAAAGACTATGGTGAAACCCTAGGAATCGAATGCCCGAAATTTTCTGTCGCCGAAGGTGACAAACATTCGCGCCGTTTGTTCGTCCCCTACAGGGACGCCTCATTTGATCGATCTGACCTAGGGTTCCGCCAAGCCTCCACCCTAGGCTTTAATGTCCGTCGCCGTTGGCGACAAGAGATTTTTCTTCTCAGAACCGCGATCCCTAGCGACCGGGTTCCGGAAATTTTGCATTTTGCATTCTCAATTTTGCACTCATTCCCCGGGCTTCACCCCTGATATGCGGAAACGGCTCCGCCTACAAGCAAATGTAGATGATGCGCAAACTCTACAACCAGATGGTCACCGAAAAAGCCGGCCTAAAAGCCGAACCCATGATCCAAATCGGCGGTTTGAAGCGTGAGAAGAAGGTAGTAAGTCAGTAGTCAGTAGCATAGTAACTACCTTACCCGCCGCATCGCGGCAGAAGGAATGTAGCCGGGGGTCTTCACCCACGGACAGTGGTCAGTTGTCAGTTTCCCGCACGTAAGTAAGGGCCAGCATGTAGAATAGCCTCGTTGAGATTCAGCGAGGCTTTTTTCTTGCGTTCCACAGAAAAGTAATCTATATTATGGCTAGGCTGGCTAAGCCAGAATGAGGTGACGCAAATGAAACAAGTATCGGTTTTTGAAGGCAAGAATAAATTCAGCGAGCTTGTGGCTTCCGCCGCTAAGGGCGAGCCGCAGATTATTACTAAAAACGGAACGGCGACGGCGGTGGTTATCTCGTTTAATGAATACAAGCGGCTTACCGCGAAGAAAGAGTCCCTGAGCGAATTCCTGCTTAATAGCCCGCTTCGCGGTGTCGGTGACAAACTCGATCTCAGGCGCGTCAAGGATATGGGGCGCCCGACAATAGACTTTTCCAAAGAATAAAGGCCGATGAACCACCTCCTAGACACTTGCATCCTAGCCGAATACAAAAAGCTCAAGCCCGAACGTAAGGTAATCGATTGGCTCGAACGCCAGACGGACGATGTGCTGTTTCTCAGCGTTCTCACCATTGGCGAACTCGAAAAAGGTATTGCCAAAATGCCGACTTCAAAACGCAGGACCGATCTTGAAGGTTTCGTTCAAACATTGCTCGTCCGATTTGACCGCCGGCTTCTCAATCTCGACACCGCGATCCTTCGTCGATGGGGAACAATGATAGGAATCCTCGAAACCACGGGCCGTGTAGTTCCTGTGATCGACTCCCTAATGGCCGCCACCGCGCTCGAACACGATCTGACCATAGTCACCCGAAACGAAGCCGATTTTGCCGAAACCGGCGTTAAGGTTTTCAATCCGTGGAAGTAGTTTAGCGGGGAACTCCAACTCGTACGCGTCAAAATCGTTAGCCATCCTTTCCGCCGGAAATCTGTTTAATCGCGTCACTTACATTCTGGGCTGGGTGAGCGAATGCATCTGATTCTTCGACCGCTTTATCCTCAGAGTCAGGATTTCGCCCCACGAAGTATCGAGGAACGAGCGTTTTTGTTATCGTTTGCTGATCACCTTCGGGAAGCGTTGCGATAAAAGGTGCGATGGTTTCGAGTTCTAAAGAGAGATATTTATATTTGCGTGCCTCTTCCGAATGCCGTTTCTCCAATTTTGCCGTCCAACGGGCCACGCCAATGAGAATTGCGGTTAGCAGGACTTTAGGAATCGCTGTTTCAGGTGAGAATGGCCCTTCCTCGAATAACGTCTTGATGAATAGCCCGATAACAAAAAGACCCATTACCACTGAAACGCCCAGGGTAACGTTTTCCCATTTCCTCGCCGCGTCCTCTTCTTTATTGGAGGCGTTCTCGTACTCCGTTTTGAGTCCTTTCTGGGCAATTGACTGGGCAATAAGGCCCGCTCGTGAAATGTGAGCGTCTAATTCGGCCATCCTACCTTTCGTTTCCGCGTTAAATACCGATACGGTATTCGCGACGTCATCTATTACAATTTTTCGCGCCGCATCTATCTCTTTTAGCTTGGTAGAAATCTTCGGCGCGTAGTCTTTTTCAAGCCTCTTGGCGAAGGTAGCGTCTCGTTCTTTCTGGCCCGTGTTAAAATCTGTTTGAAACTGACTAATAAGACTATCAGCCCGCACTTTCTCGTCAGTGATCGATTTCGTTAAAGTCGCCGTTTCCTCTTTCGTCTCTGAAAGGCTTTCCTTTATCTCGTCGACTTCTTCGCGAAAAACGGTTTTGATATTAGCGGCTTCTGAGGATGCCTCCAGCTTAATGGCACCTAGCTTGCCCACAATGGAAGTCTTAGTTACAGGTATCCTGATTGATCGAACTTGTCCAAGGGTAAAGAAGCATTGTTCCAATATGCGCGTTAATTTCATCCAGCAAAGGCGGAAAAGTTTCCGGATTGGCTCGGTTCGATTCAAGGGTATTAAAGTTTCCTCTTATTGCATTTATATTTCCAAGTACGGAGTCTAATGCGGCGGAGGACAAGAACGTATCTTCAGCCGCGGTCAGAATTTTCGTTGCTTCGATCAGAATTTTCATTAATCGATTCAAGACCGCGTCGGTTTCAGCATCGTTAAACTTGCGCTGTTTTCGCACAACCTGCATCAGGGTTCGGAGTTCCGTGTGCACGGGATGCTTCTTTAATTTATTCTGCCAATCTGACATTCTCGCAATTCCTTGTTGAAAGATAAGTATTGGGGTAACGCAAGCGGGGAGGCTACATCGTCTCGAAAAGTTCTCCTTGTCCGAATTCCTTTAACTTCCATCTATCACCCGTGTCGCGTTCGGCGACGGTTTCGAGGACGCTTAGGATTGTTTGGTTGTCTGGGGTGATTCCATTTTGGAGCAGGGGCATTAGGTCGAGGATTATGTCGTCGAAACTAGGGAACTCGTTTTGGTGGGCGAGGCGGCGCATCATTGAGACGAGGTAGTATTTTATTCTTAGCTCGACCGGGAGTTGGCTTCGGAATTTTGTGTTTTTTCTGATATGAAAGGTTTCGGTGTCTTCGTGAAAGTCAAAATTGGCCAGCAAGAACGGCGAGATGTCGGCGTATTTTTTGCTGAGAACGTCGAGAAAGCCGAGGACGAGGCCGCGCGTTATTAGTTCGTTATTTATTTCCTCGATTGTCGCCCCGGCGTTTTTGGCGATTATTCCCTCGATCGTCTGCGTAATTAAATCCGTGATGTCGCCGCCGATGTCGGCTTTCATTATGGTTTTCGGATTGCGAACCTTGCGGAAGTTTATTATCAATTGCCCTGAAAGAACGGTGAACGGATTCTGTCTCTTCTTAAAACTGCTCTGCCCGTTGTTTTGCTTGACCGTGTTTACAAACTCGAACCCCGCTTTTTGCGCCGTTTCTACAATCAAATGCCAATACGCCGGGTCTTGATGTTGAAAGACAAACGACATCCATCTATCAAACTTTAAAACGCGAAACATTTCCCGGATAGAATCCGCGATCAGGTCGGAATAATCCTTTTTTGACTTCTTAGCTTCCCCGCCTTCGATTGCTTCAAGTTTGTAGTCTTCCTCAGTAACTTCCAGATCAAGCCAGGCGTTCCACATCACGGACAAGTCCAGATACGGAATTTTGTCACCGTACGGAGGATCGGTGTAGATATAATCAATGCTTTCATTAGCCACGAAATCGAGATCGGTTGCGGAGCCCTTCTTGACAATTGCTTCATTCACAATTTCGGCGGTAATGAGCGGAGCGATTTCGTTCTTCGCAGCCACGATTTTTTTGAACTTTCCTTCAAAAGTCTTAAAAGTGTCGAGGTTCACCTCGTGTGGTGCGATTCTAAATCGGTAATAACGAAACGCGGAACAGTCTCCGGCGTTCTCACTTGCATAAGTAGAGTGATGATATGTTCGGTTTATCTTAGTGATGGTAGTCGAAAACACGAGCATGAGCGTATTGCGAATATCACGATTATTTACCTTCCGAATTAAGTGTTTCAAATATGCCAATTGTGCCGTTTGTCTTTTACTAAATAAGCCTTCGACATTCGGAACGTCCGAGCCTTTGGGAAGTTTGTTCCCAGTTGGATGCGGATACTTTTCAATTGCGGCGTCATATGCAGACTCCGATGTCGGGGCTGATTTTTGATAGGCAAGCTTGATGCTTTCAAAGGCTGCAAATAATTTCTGATGATTTACGGGTGCAATAATACTCGATACAAGAAAAACAGACATCGGATTGAGGTCTATATGAATTCCCCGGCGTTGTGACATCAACGCTTCGATTACCGTAATTCCGCTTCCGCCAAAAGGGTCGAGGATTATATCATTCGGTTTGGTGAAATTCTTTATGTAAGCGTGAACTACGTCCCAAGATTGCTTCGTAAAATATCCATGGACTCCGAAATGACGCTTTGCCGCGCGTTTACGAACCGTTTTAATCTCATCCAATGGTTTTACTGAGAGGTAATCAAACTCTTTTTCTTCGGTCGATACTTTCCGATTACTTAAGACCTTTCTGAATTTATCCGGTGACAGGATTTTTTCAATCTTGCTGACATGCTTATCGATCTCGGACAGCGAGAAATGCAATATTGCGTTGTCATTGTTGACCTCGAAAAGCACGAACTCTTTTCCGTTGCACAGAGCATAGTACGGGACGTTTATCTCCGGGTGAATCGCGTAGAAAAAAGCCTGCTGTCGATTGTCGCCTGTTTTAATTTCCTCATTTGGGCCTTTCGCATCCAGAACCCACGCATATTTACCGTCAACCTCAAGCAGATAATCGGGAACGCTTTTTAGAGGGTGTTTTCCCGAGCCGGTCTGGACAAAGGAATGAGTGACAGATTTGCTGCGATGGATTTTTGCTTCTTTGCTTTTGCCATAGCCGAGTTTATTAAGGATCGGGAGAATCAAAAGCTCGCGCACTGAATCTTCCTTGAAGTCTGGAGAATTCAATTCCTCGAAATCAAAATCGTGGAAGATGTCCTGCATATTCGATTCACGCGACGCCCGATAATTTTACACCACCTTACCCTGGGTTGAAACCGCACGGCTAAAGTCAGTTGACGCTGACGCGGCGAAGAGCGGAGGCTGAGCCTCGGTTTGGGGTGGGTGGGCTGAACGGAAAGGCGTAGCCGTTTCCGCACATCGGGGGGCGAAGCCCGGAATCAATGCACAATTGAGAATGCAAAACGTCATCCAATACAGAATTCAAAATGCAAAATGCAAAATTGGAAGAGAGAACCACCCCGCCGCTGGAAACGGCACCCCTCCTTCGTAAGGCGGGGAACCCAATGCAGATGATGCGCAAACTCTATAACCAAATGGTCACCGAAAAAGCCGGCCTAAAAGCCGAACCCATGATCCAAATCGGCGGCCTTAAGAAGAAAGACAAAGAAATGGCAATGGCTGAATAGTCCGCCGTTGCAGAAGCCCGCACGACGTAAGAGCCCACAGCCTCGTTTACCAGGTTTTCCTCGAAGCGACTCATAGCCACGCTCGTTTACGGCGTGGTAAAGGTTCCGGGGTAGATTTCCAGGCCGTTTTAACAGGCTAAATTCAGCGGCTTAAGCCAAAAGAGCGAAAGGGCGTTAAAACGCCCTCCGAATATCCGAGGAATCCTTATCACGGGAAATGATATCTCTGTCAACCATACATTTCAGCCACATTCAGGAAGGTTATTTTAAAAACTTTGTATCAAACGCCCGCGGAAGCAAGTCTTTCATTTGGACGGTTTCGTTTTTGCCATTTAGGTTTGACATAATTACGGGGATGTCGCCGCCGAATTCCCAGATTATCTGGCGGCATGCTCCGCATGGCGGCGTCAGGTTTTCGGTATCGGCGACGACCGCGATTTGTTTTATTTTGGGTTTACCCTCGGAGACCGCTTTCCAGATCGCTGAGCGCTCGGCGCAGACGGTCAAGCCATAGCTGGCCGATTCGACATTGCACCCGGTGATGATCGCTCCGTCATCTGTCTCAACCGCGGCGCCGACCTTAAATGACGAAAATGGCGTATAAGCATTTTGGCGAACAGCCACCGCCGCATCAATCAATTGTTTTTGAGAATGAGTCATTTTTTACCTCAACTTTTTGCCTGCGCCGGGCGTTTACCGAGGTGTCAGGCCGTTTCGGCGACGAGCTTTTCCCGGATCAGCCCGCATAGAAATTCGACACTGACCCCCATCTGGGCGCCTTCCGGAATTATGATGTCGGCATGACGTTTTGACGGCTCGACAAATTCGTGATGCATCGGCCTGACGGTCCGGTAATACTGCCCGATCACCGAATCGACCGTGCGTCCGCGTTCCGAAATATCACGCTGCAGCCTACGGATAAACCTGACGTCGTCGGGTGTATCGACAAAAACCCGAACGTCCAGCAAATCCAGAACCCTCGGCTCGGCAAAAATCAGAATTCCCTCGACGATCACAACCGGTTTTGGCTTTATTATCTCGATCCGGCTGCTTCGTGTATGCGACTTAAAATCATACAGCGGCATCTCGACCGTCAACCCCTGCTTAAGACGAAGCACGTGATTGACAAGCATATCGCTGTCGATCGAATCGGGATGATCAAAATTAGCCTGATGCCTCTCGTCGAGCGGCATATCCGCGAGGTTGCGGTAATACGAATCCTGCTCGATCAGTACTACATTAAGAGCGCCAACCGCCTCGACGATCGCGCGCGCGATCGTCGTTTTCCCCGAACCCGTTCCACCGCAAATCCCAATTATCATAAGAATTTTCTAAAGCCGCGAAGATTGGAAGCCCGTTAAAACGGGCTGAGAACGCTAGTTAAAACTAAACACTATTCACTCATAACTATTCACTGAAGATGAAGAAAATCGAAAAATCATTTTTATTCAGTGAATAGTGAAAAGTTAAAAGTGAATAGTTTTTCAAAGAAGCCGATCACTTCGCTAACGCATAATCCCGGTTTAATCAATCTTTAAAACCACTCGACGCAGAAGTTCATTAAATATTTCTGCAACATTGACCCCGGTCTCCATAACCTCGTTATGGTCGATCGGAGCGTCTATCATACCTGCCGCAAGATTTGTAATGCATGAAATACCCAGAACACTCATGCCCTGATGACGTGCGGCAATAGCCTCGGGAACCGTTGACATTCCCACCGCATCGGCACCCAGTTGCCGGTACATATGGATCTCGGCGGGCGTTTCGTAGGTCGGTCCCGAAAGGGCACAGTAAACGCCGCTGTTCATAAAATTTGTGAGCTGCGCGTCCTTACCGGTATCAAAACGCTCCTGAGCGATGGCGTTCGCTTCGTCTATGGCTATCTGCCTTGTTTCGCGGTCGTAAACCTCCGTCATATCAGGAAAACGCGACCCGAAACGTTCATCGTTTGGCCCGCGAAGCGGATTGATCCCCATGCCGTTGATGTGATCCGTAATGAGCATCAGGCTGCCCTGCGTCATATCGGGATTTAGACTTCCGGCGGCATTTGTCAGAATCAGATTTTTAACGCCAAGTATGCCAAACGTTCGAACCGGGAGCATAACCTGTTCCATCTCATAACCTTCATAATAATGAAAACGGCCCTGCTGTACGGCAACGCGGACGCCGTCTATCTCGCCCAATACAAGCTGCCCCGCGTGTCCCTCGACCGTCGAACGAGCAAATCCGGGAATTTGTTCGTACGGAATCCTGACCGCGTTTTTCAGCTCATCCGCAAACGCACCCAGCCCGCTGCCCAGCACGACGGCGGTATTGATCTGACGCCGATACCTCGACTTAATAAATTCCGCCGCCTCAACGGCCGTTTCGTAAGACATCTGAATTGACTGATACGCAAAATCCGTCCGCAGCGGGGCGATCTTCCAATAATGCAAGTCCGTTCGGAAGGATTCTAATCCGCCTACGCTCAACTTGTTTTAATCCACTCTGCCAGAATGCTTTTGAGTCGTTCAAGACGTTCGACAGAGATTTCCCCGGTTGTGCCGAGAAAAATGAAATCGGAAACAACCGCGAGTCGGGTTAGGCGAATAACGCTGTCGTTTCTCAATCCCGATTGAGCAAAATCTTTGTCGGAAGTTGAAATTGGCTCGTCGATTCCTGAAACGGTAGGCCGCGTTTTCGAGGAAATCATGCAAACAAGCCAATCGTCAAAGTCAGTCGGCAAAGGAGCAAGAAGAAGAGCCGGCCGAGTTTTACCGATTACCAAATCGGTTTGCGGAAAGCGAAAAATACATTCTGCCCCGCTCGTTTTACTGCCATTTTTCTTTCAGATCCGCTTCCGTGTATTCGGGAGTATCGTCATCTTCCAGGTCCCTCATCGCCTGTGTCAACGAAAAATCAGCCCACGATTTACCTTCAGTTTCCGCCTCGCCCCGCTTTGCTTTTTGAGACAGAAACTCGACAAAGTGCAGAACTTCCCGCTGATACAAAGCCGGCAATCCTTTTATTTTCGATTTTATTTGCTCGGCAACAATCATGTTTCCATTTTAATTTAAATATTTCTCAATTGCTATGAATTTCGCAAATTCAAATTAACCGCAACTTATAACCCTTTTTCGGCCAGGCGACCTAACTCTCCTTTCTATACGGTATTCCAAGCGCCTTCGGTGCACGTGAGAGGCCGATAAATCCGGCAAGGACGATGATGGTCAAAACATACGGGATCATTTGAATAAATTGAACGGGAACATCTTCGCCGGACGGCATTTTTATAACACCCTGCATCTGTATCGAGAGAGCCTCGGTAAATCCAAAAAAGAGACACGCGATAAGGACCGGGACGGGTTTCCACTTGGCCAGGATCAGAGCCGCGAGAGCGATATAGCCGCGTCCGGCGGTCATACCGCGGGTAAACAGCGACGATTGTCCGATTGAAAGATACGCACCGCCAGCGCCGGCCAGAATGCCGGACAAAACAACTGCGATATACCTGAGACGGATTACGTTCACACCCGCCGCCTCCGCCGCTTCAGGATTTTCACCGGCTGCACGTATTCGCAGGCCGAATGGCGTTTTGTAAAGAACATACCAGCAAACCGGGACAATAAGAAACGCAAGTATGGACGCGATCGATATCCGATTGTAAAAATCCGGCAGCAAAAATTCTTGAGCGATCTGCTCCGTCGAACCGGCCGAGTCGTAAAGCCGGCTGCTGATCACGGCCGGCAGCCCAAGCATCAAAAGGCTGATCGCAAAACCGGCCACAACCTGATCTGCTTCAAATTTAATTACCGCGACGGCGAACACAAGCGCGACAAGGGCCCCGACGGCCATGCCGCACAGAAAGCCAATGTACGGATTTTGCAGTTCGTAGGTTGCGACCGCGGCGGTAAAGGCTCCAGCGAGCATTAAACCCTCAAGCGCGATATTTATCACACCGGCGCGTTCTGAAAACATACCGCCGAGCGCGGCAAATATGAGCGGCGTCGCCAAACGGATCGACGAAAAAAGCAAAATTAGTAGAAATGTAGGTGTCAATAATTCGCTCATTTCATTTCCTGATATACCGCTGGAATGATGCAACAAAGATTATAATTATCGCCTGTAGGGCCAGAACCAGGTCTTTTGAAACATATTTTGTCTCGATATCGACAAATATCTCGCCGCGTTTTAGAACCGCAAAAAAGATTGCGGCGATAAATATCCCGAGCGGATGATTGCGCCCGAGCAAAGCAACGGCGATACCTAAAAATCCCCAGCCATCCGAAAATCCGTCATAATAGCGGTAGCGGTAACCCAAAACCTCGCCGATCGCGACCATGCCGGCGAGTCCTCCTGATATCGTCATAGCGATAATGATCTGTTTTTTTGGTGAGATGCCGCCATATTCCGCGGCCGAAGGGTTTTCTCCCACAGCACGTAACTCGTAACCCCATTTTGTCTTCCATAAAAAAACATACACGAGCACGCACATCAATATCGCGAGCAGAAAAGCAACGCTAAGCGGTACAAAATCCGGCATTCCCGGTATGTACTGACTGATCCGCGGGATACGTGCGGCATCGCCCATCTCAGCAGTTTGCAGGATCGGATCGCCCGGGATTTTGTAAAAATACTGTGTGAAATAGCTTACTAACGCGATCGCGATAAAATTGAGCATGATCGTATTGATCACCTCATGCGAACCGAATTTTGCTTTCAGAATACCCGGAATAGCTCCCCAGATACCGCCTGCGACAACCGCCGCAAGTATACATAAAAGAACAAGTAAAACCGCAGGCAAACTATACCACGACCAGTTTTCTTCCTTACCGAAAATGTTGACCATCGCCCCGCCAAATTTTATGCCAACCCAGGCGGTCGCAAATGCAGCGACATAAAGCTGGCCCTCGGCGCCGATATTCAACAGCCCGCAGCGAAACGCCACCGCCACAGCGAGCCCCGTAAAAATCAGTGGCGTTGCGATAAAAAGCGTGTAGCCAATGTCATTTAGCGAACCAAACGAATTGCCGACAAGTTGGTAATAGGTCTGGAATGGGTTGTCGCCGATTAACAGAACAATTATCCCGCCGACGACAAACGCCGCGAACACCGCCGTCAACGGCCATACTATTTCACTAAGGACTTTCATCTTTTAACGGTGTGCCTATCGAGCATAACATTTCGGAATAACGCTTTGCTTAGGTGCGTCAACAAATATACCCGACTATCAGAAGATAGTCATCTGACTTGAGCGTAAAATACGGTAAAGGATAGGTCTGGTTGAGAAAGATTTGTGCTGCAAGGGAAAGTGTGAAAGCAATCTGGTGATTTAGGGCGTTGTTAAAAAAAACGTTCAGAAGCTGCGGAGCAGCGAAAGCATGTAGCCCCAGGTGGAGCCGTTGCGGCGGACCTGGGGTAGGATTGCACAGGATGATCGAAGCCCGCGTAGCGGGCGACAGGTTTGTTAATTATTGTGGCCATTGGATTTATGCGAATGTCTGCCGCTCGCGGCTTGCAAGCACCGCGGCGGCATAGCCGCAAACAATGTACCTGTCAAAAGAACCCAGTCGCTATCGCTTCCGGTTCTGACCCGCCGGTCAGAGGCGCCCGCATAGCCGTAAATCAATCTTTGCCGGTCGCGGCTTCGCTCTATTTGCGGTGAACAGTCCGCCTTACATCCAATCCGTAACCGCTCTAGCTAAATCATTCCTTATATCAACGAAAATTGTGAGAGACCACTTCGTTATTGAACGAACTTATCGGCTCGAAATGTGTGGCCTTTAACATTCCCCGTTCTTCAAAGACGCCGCGGATTATCAGGTAATCATTTTGATTGATCACCGACCGGTATTTTTCAAACTTATCGGGCATTACAACAAAATTTGAGTGTCCGGTCTCGTCTTCGAGCGTGATAAACACAACATTGTTTGCGGTCATCGGACGCTGGCGAATTATCACCGCACCGGCGGCGGAAACAATCTGTCCTTTTTTAAGATCGCGCGATTGTATCGCAGTAAGAATGCCGCGTTTATTCAACTCTTCGCGAATGAACGCCATCGGATGCCTGCCGATGGAAATACCGGTTTTTTTCAGGTCTGCTTCGATAAGCTGCAATCCTTCCATACGTTTTAAGAAGGTATTTTGCGGCTGTGCCGCTCTATTTGCGGAAAAACTATGCTTTTCCGGGACACTAACTAAAGGATTTGCGGCCGTGCCGCCATTCTCAGCTGGCCGCACAGCCTCGGAATCAAAGCTTGACTCATCGGTGAGGCAAGCGTCAGCGCAAATAGAGCGGCTAAGCCGCGAAGATTCAGACGACACAGCTTGGAAGAGCGGGCCTTTCGGCTGCATGGCCAGCTCCGATCGCCACAGGGCCTCACGGCGGTGAACGGTATTATCAAAATTTAATGCGCCGGCAAGGCTGAGGGCTCGTATCTCACGTTTATTGATTTCAGGCACGCGTTCGATGAGATCGGCTATGCTCGTGTAATAACCTGGATTATGCGGATCTGCCGCTCTATTTGTAGAAAAGCTATTCTTTTCCGCAATGGACGATAGAGAATTTGTGCCGCCGTTGCGCGCGCAGTGGCCGTCCCGCTCCGCAATAATTGCTTTGCCAACTTCTTTTCGCAATCCCCGTACGAAATTCAAGCCGACCCGTACTCGTTTTTCGCCACCGACTTCTTCGACTGTAAATTCGTATTCCGATCTATTTATATCAAGCGCGATGAAATGCAGTCCGTGCCGCTGCGCGTCTTTTACAAGCGTCGCCGCCGAATAAAATCCGAGCGGGTAATTATTGAACATCGCCGTCATAAACGCCGCACGGTAATGAACCATAAAATAAGCGGAGGCGTATGCGAGAAGGGCAAAACTGAATGCATGCGATTCCGGAAAACCATAGTTGGAAAACGCTTTGACACAATTGACTATGTTTTCCTGCACCTCTTTAGGAACGCCTCTTTCGCTCATTCCCGTTCGAAGTTTGTCTCCGATCAAGTCAAGTTTTACGTCAGGGCGTTTGAATCCCATTGCCCGCCGTAATTCATTAGCTTCGGTACCCGAGAAACCGGCAATATCCATCGCGATCTTGAGAAGCTGTTCCTGAAAAAGCGGCACGCCGAGCGTTCTTTCCAACGTGGGCTTTAACCTTTCGTCTATATAATCGATCTTTTCTAACCCTTGTCGCCTTGCCAGATATGACTTGAGCATTTTTCCTACGATCGGGCCGGGACGGATGATGGCGACCTGCACCACTATGTCATAGAAATTACACGGCCTGGATTGTGGAAGAAAGGCGATCTGAGCCCGGCTTTCGACCTGAAACATTCCGACCGTGTCACCCGTTTGCAAGGCTTCGTAAACTTTCGGGTCGTCGGTTGGCAGTTTATAAAGACCGAGGTCTTTGCCGTGATGCTCGCGTATCAACGCGATCGAATCACGCAGCACAGCCATCATGCCGAGGCCAAGCAGATCGACCTTTACTATCTTTAGAGCTTCGCAATCGTCCTTGTCCCATTGGATTATAGAGCGGTTTTCCATTGACGCCGGCTCCAGCGGAACGATGCCGTCAAGGCCGCTCCACGAAACGACCATGCCGCCCGAATGCTGTCCCAGATGCCGCGGAAAATCCAGAATACGAGTGTATAGATCAGCAAATTTTCTCAGACGAATGTTTTCCGCCGGATCAAACCCTTCTTCTTTTAGTCGGCGATCAAGGTCTTTCCCTTTGAAAGTCTCATAGTGAGAGTTCAGCCGCGAAAGCCTGTCCAACACATCCGGGCCGAATCCGAAGGTCTTGCCGACCTCACGCACAGCAGATTTTCCGCGATAGGAAATAACATTTGCTGTCATTCCGGAACTCCGCCGTCCGTACTTTTCATAAACGTGCTGGATTACCTGTTCGCGGTCATCGCCCGAGGGCAGATCGATGTCGATGTCCGGGTATTGTTCGTAACTCTCAGACAAAAAACGCTCAAAAAGCAGCTTGTTTTCGATTGGCTCGACGGCCGTTATTCCCAAGCTGTAGCACACCACCGAATTTGCCGCCGATCCGCGCCCCTGCGAGAGGATTTTATGGTTTTTGCAGTAGTCCGAAATATCGGCAACCATTAGAAAATAACCAGCCAGCTTCTTCATTTCGATGACCGCAAACTCTTTTTCCAATCGGCTGTGTATCTGATATCTAATGTGCTTTTTGCTTGTATGATATCTTTCGATCGCTCCCTGTTCGGTCTTTTTTCTCAATAAGGACGCCATCGTCTCACCAGACGGTACAGGGTAGTCCGGGAAGCGGTATGACAGCTCGTCCATAGAAAAATTTGCACGCGAAGATATTTCATTTGTCGCCTCGACCGCTTCCGGGTGATCCTCAAAAAGCTTACGCATCTGCGGCTCTGATTTTAGGAAACGCTCGCTGTTTTCGGAAAGCAGTTTACCGGCGTCGTAGATCGTGCAGTGGTTTTTTATACAGGTGAAAACGTCGAAAAGCTCGCGGTCGTGCTGGTCGGCGTAATACGCTCCGTTGCTGGCAAAATACGGAAGCCGAAGCTTGTGTGCGTAACCCAGAAGTATCTGGTTTATGTTTTCCTCGTGTCTGAGATGATGCCGCTGCAACTCGACATATAGCCGCTTTTCGAACACATAATTGAGCCATGCAAGATCGGTGAGTCCGCGGCCGTTTTTAATGCCGTTATGAATAAAGCCGTCAGCACCGCCTGTGAAACAGAGCAGGTTTGATGAATGTTCTTCGATGTCTTCCCGCGTTGCGAAATGCTCGCCTTTCCTGCTGCGAAGCCTGATCGTGGTTATCAATTTCGAAAGGTTTTGATATCCTTTGAGATTCATCGGCACCAGCGGAATGACGCTGCCGCCCGCCATCGTGATTTCCGAACCGATGATCGGTTTTATCCCTTTCTCCCTGGCCCGAAAATGAAACCGGACAGCCCCCGCAACCGTATCGCGGTCAAGCAAAGCAACACCGTCTATCCCCAATTCGGCCGCACGATCCACCAGGCGTTGAGGCTGCGAGCCGGATGAAAGAAAACTAAACGCTGAACGTGTATGAAGTTCGTGAAACATATTAATAGTGGTCGGTAGGCAGTAGCCACTGTTTAGTCGTATTCACCTGCCAAAAACCATTCTTTGTCCACCTTGCACAGGCGGTAAATGCCTTTGTTTTCGATCTCGACGTCCCATTCCTGCGTCTTCCATGACCGGTCCCACCACTTGGAATTTGCTTTCCAAACGCCACTGTATTCAACTACATGGCCGTTGAAATATTGCGTTCTGATAAAGACTAACCGGCCGTCTCTGACCAGCACCTCGGCTCGCATCGGCGGGTTAAAATAGCTGAACGCGATGATCATCTTTTCCGGCCGCACCTCAATCATTTCTATGCCTTGCGGTACTGCCTCAGTATTCAAGGCAAATGCTTCGGACAGCCGTTGGCTTAAAATCACCGGAACACCGACATTCTCTTCGCCGACAAGTTTCTTGAGCTTGTTTACCGTCAGAAGCAGGCTTTCAGGTTCGGGCCGCGAAACCGCATAGAGGCCGCGTTGCGATGGACGCGGGTTTGTAAAATGTGCAGCGACATTTACCGAAACGATCTCAGACGGCGGCGGATCGAGAGAAATACGTAAATTTACCAACTTCAACCAAAACGATCTTTCCAGTGTCGGGAATGACGTTTTTATCTCATAGCCTTTTTCCGTTTCGTCTCTAAGTTTGAATTTGACGTCAATCTGCTCGGTGCTAAGCCCTTGATGGGCGATCTGCGTGAAAAGCCGTTCAAGGCCGTGATTGAGCAAAAATATCAGCTGCTCGAAATCTTCGACCGGCGAATCGAGATCATAGGCCCACGAAACCTGATTTTCTTTAATATTCGGCGTGAGCATCGCCGTGTCCTTTTGTTCGATGACGTCGATGACGCTCTTAAAATCACGTCCGTAGCGGCTTATCAGTTCTTCGCGAGGGATTTCGAGCAGGTCTTCGACCTTACGGATGCCAAGATCGTTAAAAACATTCAGCGTGTCCTGCTCGATTTGCAGATTGTGCAAAGGCATCTGCCGAAATGTGCCGGTCAAATGCACAGAGTGATTCGAGCCGCTATCTTGCCGGGCAAGCAGCGTAGCGGTATCTACGGTTTCGGCAACGGCGATATTGCCCGGGACATTTTGCTTTTGCAATTCTTCCAGTATTTTTCGGGCGATCCGGCCAGGCTTTCCGATCAGCCGTTCCAGCCCGCTTACGTCAAACAAAACTCCGTCGCCAAGCACTTCGATCGAGTAAGAAAATTGATGCGCGACAGCGACCAGGGCCTCCTTGTCCCGTTTCACATCTGCTGAAATTATGCATGCGTACAATCTAGCCATCTGTGTAATCAGCCTCAATTTTTGCCTGCAGCGGCTGGCCGTAAAACTGCTTTCGCGAATGCATTTTGAGGCGAAATTCCCTGAGCAATTTGAACCGCCCGATGCCTGACCAAACGGCCCGCTCGCGTGAAAAAATAAATGACTGCTGCGAAGCCGAGCCCGTTACCGGCTCCTCCACGGTCACAAGCAGCAGCGTCGGCGTTTCTCTTATCCTGGTTCGATAGCGGTACCAATACGTTTTTGGCACCTGACGAAGCTTGCTCTGGGGCAAGCCGTTCAGATTCAGCCAGAGAGCGCCAAATCCTTTTGCCTGTACCAGATAATCCGCGGCCATAAAAGCCTGTTCTAAACGGCCGCCGCATTTTATCCACAATAAATTTTCAACAACCACGCCGGCCAAAACAGCGGTCCGCGGATCAAAGCTGTCGCTCGAATCGACAACGGCGCATATCTCACCGGCAGCGGTTAATTTCGATAGCAGCGACAAGATCACACTCGTTTTTCCGGAACTGGGTTCGCCTGCGATCTCTGCCACAGAGCCTCGTGTAAAAGCCATTCCGACAGATTCGAGCAAAATCTCGTCCGAGTGTTTTTGCTCTTCCTGAAGGCGGGAAAGGGGTTTTACAAGACTCAAATGCGGCATCTGGAAGCTCCAAAGTATGTACTGATAATAAGAATATATTGCATAGATGAAACGTTGTCAAAGTAATTATCCCGAATAGATAATTGAAGGTGAAACGGCGGAATTTGGATTTAACCGTCTCTAAAGACGAAAGTCCGAAATATCCATACCGTATTTATCCTTTACATATTCCTCGGCGGCTCTGTTGACGTTTTTGAGATTTTCGAGGCGCCGTATCGATTTTTTTAGCTGGACGGCGGTTCGGGCGGCCATTTGTTTTATCATATCGCGGCCCTCAGCCATCTCGGTTTGCATCTTTTTACGCAGGGCAAACAACTCTGACGACTCGGCCGCGAGTTTTTCTTTGCGGAGTTCGGTAAAGCGCGTTTTGATCTGATATATCTGGCGGATCGCCCGGACAAGTTCGTCGCCGACCGAATCGCCTTTGACCAGATCGGGGCTGTTTCTGAAATCCTCGACGAGTTTGTCGAGCTTGCCCTGATCGCCGGTCGAGTAGGCCTCATTTAGCTCTGCCATCAGGCCGTGGCGTCTGTGTTTCTCGTCCGCATCGAGAGCCAGATCGGGGTGAATCGTGCGTGCGAGATCGTGATAGGCCTTCTTTGCCTCGATCGTCGGCTGCCATTTTTCATCGCCTCTGTTCGCGGCTTCGAGCGCACGGGCGGCCGATTCCTCAGCCCGACGACGGAGTGCCTCGGCCTTTTTCTTTATTTCCTCGTCATCAGGGACAAGCTTAAATTCCTCTTCGGCTATCCGTGCCTCGATCTCGTCGAGATCGGCGTAAAAGCGCCCGACCTGCATCGTATATTGAGCCTCAAACCGTTCGAGTTCCGCGCGAAGCTCGGCCATCTGCTCTTCTCGATCCGCAAGCCGATCCTTGAGGCGTTCGAGCACGGAACGCTTTTTACCCAGTTCGATATCTTCAGGCGCGAGCGAATTCATATCCGCTAAGTTTAACGCAACCAAACCAATCTCCGCAGATTTAACATCTAATTAAGCTTTTTGTCACGCGGTTTTGTTGTGTTGATAGCAAGCTTTTTTGTAAAGGTTTCAAGTTCTGTCGCGAACGAGAATCTGATTTCACATACGAGGTAAACCAATGTCAGCCAATGCCACCACCGAACAGAACGTCTTCGACGCCGTAACTACAAGCAAACGAGCGACCAAAGATGGTATTTTGCAGAGAATCTTTGCACTTTGGTTTGACGCATTTGTATATAACCAGATTTGGGAGGACCCACGCGTGGATCTACAAGCGCTCAAATTGGACGAAAATTCCCGTGTGCTGTCAATTTCGTCGGGCGGCTGTAACGTACTCAACTATCTCCTCGAAACCCCGGCGTCAGTTACGGCCGTAGATCTTAACCGTTATCATATCTACCTCTTAAGACTAAAGGTTGCGGCGGTAAAATTTTTACCTTCTTACAAAGATTTTTTTAGATTTTTTGGCGACGGCAAACACGTGGAAAATGTCGAAATGTACAGACGTCACATAGCCCCAAAGCTGGACGACGACACACGGAGATTTTGGGAAAGCAATGGAATTTTTGGGCAACTGATTTATGGTGAAAGAATCAATTATTTTGCAAAAAGCGGTTTGTACGAGCACTCGCGAAACGGCTATTTTCTTCGTTTTTTTCACAAGTTTGCCGAACTTAGCGGACACGAGCCGGAAAAACTGCTTACAGCGAAAACGCTTGACGAGCAGGAACGCCTTTTCAAAAGTCAGATCGAGCCATTTTTCGATTCCTGGTTTATTAAGATAGCCGGCAAAATGCCGGTCACGATGTTTGGACTAGGAATTCCGCCTCAGCAGTCCGACGAGTTAAAAAAAGAATTGTCGGCAGGTGCTTCGATAGTCGGTATCTACCGTGAGCGTGCAAAAAAACTCGCATGCTCATTCGACATTAAGGATAACTACTTTGCATGGCAGGCTTTTGCCAGAAAATATGACACGGTCAACCGGTGTGCCGTACCCGAATATCTGAAGGAAGACAATTTCGACCGTTTGGTAGAAAACGCACCCAAGGTACGCACGGCGGTCGGTTCAATAACCGATAAGATTATGAAAATGCCGGTCGGAACATTTAATCGTTTTGTCTTTCTCGACGCACAGGACTGGATGGACGCCAAGGCTTTGACAGCACTTTGGAGCGAAATCGCCGACAAGGCCGAGCGGCGGTCGCGGATAATATTTCGAACCGCCGGATCGGCGTCGCCGCTCGAAAGTACACTTCCTGTAGAACTCATGAAAAGATTCTCTCCTCAAAATGAGGAATCAGCCCGCCTTTTTGAACAGGACAGGTCGTCAATATATGGCGGATATCATCTATATGTTGTCAACTGACAGATCAAAAAATATCGTTTTAGAAGGCGGGAGCATGGAGACGGCATTTGAAAAAATGGATTCGATGTATCGCTATCAGCGCCATTTTTATGACGCTACCCGCAAATTTTACCTCCTTGGCCGCGACCGTTTGATTGAGTTGATGGATGTTCAGACGGGCGAAAACGTCCTCGAAGTTGGATGCGGCACCGGACGAAACCTGATCAAGTTGGCAAGTGGCCGAGATGACGTAAATTTTTTTGGCTTAGATGCGTCGAGCGAAATGCTGTGCAGCGCCCAGGTCAAGATTGACGCGACAAATTTACGGAACATTTCACTCAAGACCGCTCTTGCAGACGATTTTGCGTACAACACCACCTTTGGACTTGACCGTCCGTTTGACACAATATTTTTTAGCTATTCGATCTCAATGATTCCTGGCTGGACCGAGTCGATCAGAACGGCTCTCGATAATCTGCGGCCGTGCGGACGGATCTTTATCGTAGATTTTTACGATCAGAGCGGCTTGCCGCGTTGGTTTGGGAGTTTGCTAAATGCCTGGCTGAGCAAATTTCACGTAAGGTTTGGGGGCGGTCTGATTCCGCATCTTGTAGATCTTGACCGACAGGGGATCGGTACTTTTGAGATAACGAGCGTCGCCCGTCGGTATGCTTTTATAGCGACCTTCAAGACACATTGAACCTGGACGTCTCAATCCAAACCGCGAATTGGCCGTGACCATAATATGGGTCGCAAACCGGCCATCGAAGAAGCCTACAAACAAGCCACACCTTGCTCTTTGCGGGATAGACAAGCTGCCAAATCTCCTCACGCGAATAACTTAACTAAATCGTAAGGAACACGTAACACGTCGGTCATTATCGGATGTTAAATATTGATTTACCGCTTGAGATGGTAAGGCAATATGGTGTCCGACAAAGAGTTGAACCTTGGTGCGGCGGCATTGATTTTTAGCTATGCCTTAGATACCCAGCCCCATTTCTTAGCGATCAGGCGGCAGTCTCTCAAAAAAACCGATCTGGTCTGCACCCAAAATTTACTGCTGCGACCGGCAAATTATTTCCCAAAACAAAGATCAAATTTTGAGTCTGCGTCAAAGCGTTTTTACTGGCCCTCAAAATATCAGAGAGCAATGGTTTGCAATTTTGCCGTTATTTCTTTGTATTGCGGGCTTTGTCTTTTTACGACAGATTCGTGCCTTTAACTTAGATGAGCGGCAATTTACGGAGAATGGAAATGAATATAAATAATACGCGAATACAAATTTTAGATAAACCAAGGGAACTGGGAAAAGACGGCACAAATGGAGTTTCGCTCCATTGCCACACGCTTTATTCAAAGGAAATGCTTGATTTTATACCGTTCTATGCGGCAAAAATACCGATTGTAAAGCATATCTGGAAACGCGAATGCCGCCGCTATACTGAACGCGAGGGAAATCCTCCAAATTTCAACACCGGTTATTGGGAACCACCGCTCACGGGTCGACAGGTCTTTACCATGGAACGCGAGCAAATGAATAAAGCCGGTTTAGGTGCCATTGTCTCGATCACGGATCACGACAGTATCGAGGCAAATATCGAGATCAATACAGAGATCGACAATATTATTGCGCCAGTTTCGATGGAATGGACAGTGCCGTTTGGCTGTGCGTACTTTCATCTTGGTGTGCATAATATACCGCCCGATCGGGCCATCGAGATAAAGCAACATCTTCTCGACTACACATTCGCCGGCGGCGAACCCGATAATGAAAGGCTGCATGAAATCTTTGCGTTGCTCAACGGTATGTCCGAAGTTCTCGTTGTATTAAATCATCCGGTCTGGGATATCGAGATGATCGGTCAGGAGCGGCATAACGTTTTATTAGATGCCTTTGTAGCAGAACATTCTCACTGGCTGCATGCGATTGAGATCAACGGTTTTCGCCCGTGGTCGGAAAACCGGGAGGCGATGTCGATCGCCCAAGGCCTCAACCTGCCGATGATTTCGGGCGGCGACCGGCATTGTCTGCGTTCGAATACGATGATAAATGTTACGGACGCAGATTCCTTTGACGAGTTTGCCGCCGAGATTCGCGTTGATAAACACAGCCACGTCATCGTATTTCCAGAATATCAAAAACCGCTTGCCTTACGGCAAATAGAGTCTATGGCCGCGATCATGGGTGATTATCCGTACTTTCCGGTGGGACGACAGCGTTGGTACGAGCGGGTTTATTTTGACGCTGATGATACAACGGGTGTGCGTACGTTGGCTTCGCACTGGAATGGGAAGGAACCGGCATGGCATCGTTGGGCGATAATGATGCTTTCTATATCGAGTCATCGCCGTTTACTCCCGATTTTTCGTCTTTTGGAAGGGTCTGAGGATAAAGTCCCTAAAGAAGCACGACATTGCCCCGTTTTCATCGGCGGCAAGACTGACGGAGCCCGGATAGCCAGCCGGGCAGGCTCAAGGCTGTAACCTATTGAGTGGTCTATAATTCCGTCGAGTCCAGATTGTCGGGTTACATCATGCAAGCATGATTATGTCGAGTTCGATTTTCTCAAGACGCCGCGACGCTTTAAGATTTCCACTTACTGCTTATATTCACGATCTATTGAAATGAGAAAAAAGATTTTTTATTTGGTGAATGTTAGAATGGATCAGAAAGATGATATAAATTATTTGGTTAGCTAATTGAGGAAAATATGAAATTACCGGGTGGATTAGATTTGGAATCGATGATGCAGCAGGCGCAGGCCATGCAGGAACAGATGGGGCGGCAAATGAAAGAGATGGTCGTCGATGCGGCGGCCGGCGGCGGTGCGGTGGCGGTAAAAATGCGGGGGGACTTTGAGGTGGTAAACCTCACGATCTCGCCTGATCTGATAAAAGACGGCGACGTCGAGATGATCCAGGATCTAACGGTCGCGGCGCTCAATGAAGCCCGCCGCAAGGTCGAAGAATCGCTAAAAGGCAAACTCGGCGGAATGCTGCCGCCGGGGTTGATTTAACTGAATGCAGATGTTCTCTATTTCGATGTTGTCGAAGGTCGCGAAATGCGAAGCGTCGAACTTGGGCCGAATATCACAGTCGAAATCGGCGAAAAAACGAGTTGATTGGAGCAAAAATATTGAACGCGAGCGTTTTCTTAAGTGACGCGGACTGGGTTCACTTAAAGTGACCGGGGGTTCTTGAAACTTCATCCTAAACATGCTCGATGAATTTGGTTCACGCTTTATCGCGTTTCTTCTGGTTAAACGTAGAGAAGCGGAAAGCGTTGAACTCTGAATCAAAAGCCCGCCGGACGCTAGGCACTCAGGACAAATGAATCTCAGGGGCGTTCGAACGGTAGCTTTTTTTCGTTTTACCCCGCCCATTCTTCAGTAACCCAAAAGCCACCTAATTAAAAGCAGAAGAAGTACTACGCAGGCGAATCCATAGTGAAGCAACGCCGAAAAATAAGCTTTGCGTTTGAACATCGACTTGGGTAAATTCATAAGAGCCTTTATCAAGCCAATCTTATGCGCATCTGCCCTGGTTTAGGCTATAACACGACATGGTGAAAACAGGATACAGAATATAGTCATAGACGATATAGATTCCATCACAGGAACCAGGCGCGCCCGTGTAACATGTATTATAAATTCAACCTATTGGATTTGGAGGACTGATGCCTTTCGGTTACAGTATGCCACATAGCACGCGAATTTCCAATTCGAATGCTCAGTCAAGGGGAGACCAGGCGGAATGCTGCCCGCCGAGGTTGATTTAATGAAAGGCCTGAATCTTGCTGGCCCACAGATTGACCTGTAAAATACCGGCGTTCCATATGCTTGATTATTCAGAACCGGTCGCCAAACTGATCGACGAATTCAAACGCCTGCCCGGTATTGGCAACAAGTCGGCTCAGCGGCTGGCTTTTTATGTCCTGCGCCGTCCGATGGCAGAGGTTGAGAATTTTGCCTCCGCACTGCGCGAAGTTAAGGAAAAGATCGTTTTTTGTTCGATATGCAACAACCTTACCGATATAAATCCGTGTCTCTACTGTGCAAACCCGAAGCGTGACCGTTCGATCATCTGCATTGTCGAGGAACCCTACAATCTTGTCGCGGTCGAAAAAACCCGCTCATTTCGAGGTTTGTATCACATTTTGCACGGCACGCTGTCGCCGATGCGTGGGATCGGGCCGGACGAGTTAATGCTCGCAAATCTGCTGCCGCGTCTGCGTCCTGAGAATAACGATAATGTTGAAATAAACGAAATTATCGTCGCCACAAACCCCACAACCGAAGGCGAGGCGACGGCAAATTACATCGCCCGTTTGCTAAAACCGCTTGGCGTTTTGGTGACGCGGATCGCGATGGGCATGCCGGTCGGCTCGGATCTCGAATTTGTCGATGAAGTAACAATGGACCGGGCGCTTGCAAATAGACACGCGATTTAATAAAAGTTAAAAGCTAAAAGCTACAAGCGAAACGAAATAAATGGATATTTACGATTAACTATCAGAATCTGACGGTTTGTTCTTCAGATTCGGATGCGCTTCGCGAGGCTCTCCAATCGGCCTCGGTATCATAAAAATTTACATCAAACTTGAGCATACTTTTTACCGGTATGCCGTCGAAATCCTGTGGTGCGCCTTCAAAGGCGACGATCGAGCCTATGCCGATCACCTCGGAACCGAGGCCTGTGACCAAATCGATGGTTTCCCTGATCGCCCGGCCGGAGCGCAAAATATCATCGACGATTATCGCCGGATGCACGTCGCCGCTCCCGATATATTGACGAAACTGGCGTTTGCCTTCCTCCATCTCGGCCCAATAGATCTGCTGGGCGCTCAGGGCCTCACGAACCCCGAACGCAACCATTATACCGCCCGGGCTAGGGCTGACAACCGCAACCTCAGGCAAACGTTTTGCGATCGCCTTTTCCATCCGGAACATACGGCTCAGACCGACCGACAATATACGGGCGTTGTCATAATGCCGAAATGCGAGCGGCATCTGAAAATAATGCGAAGCGTGCTTTCCGTTAGGATATACGAAATGCCCTTTTCTATACGCCTCAGTTTTTGTAAGAATGTCCATTACCGCTTCGGGCGGCGGGATCAGATCAACCATGTATTTCTCCTGTAAGTAATATTCGATTATACATCCGGCCTGATTCGTTTCCAACGTCGATTCAGATTTTTTTAGTCTTCGGGCGAAAGGGCTTTGCGGATCATAAATTGTTGATCGAGGCTCATCTCTTCCGGCATGCTGTCGATCGTAAACCAGCCGAGAGCAATGATCTCACTGCTTTTGACCGCGGCTTCGCCGACGCCGCGTGCCAGAAAAATGAATTCGATGTGCCGCTTAAATGTACGAACACGATAGATCGTGACATCCCGAAGAGCGATCCCGGTTTCCTCACGAAGCTCGCGTCGAAACGCGGCCTCGGGCTGCTCGCCAAAATTCAAGAATCCACCCGGAAGTCCCCAACCCGAAGATGGCCGCATATGGTGATTAAGCAGCAAAACCTCGCCGCGGTCATTTGTTATGATCCCACCGGCGGACGCTGTAAATTTAGTTTGAGTCAGGCGGGCAATTGATATTCGGGAGCTTCGCGGCAACAGTTTCCACACTTTTCCGGCGATTTTCATCAACATCAGCTTTTGTAATTCTCCTCTCGTGACAGTTTATCGCAAAAAGAGAGGGAACGGTTTTTTACCATTCCCTCTTTTATTCTGAATAAAGTACGCTTCGCCGTTTTATCTTAACGAAGCGTCATCAACACGGAAGGTTGTTGAAAGCGTGCTGTCCGTGGTCGAGCGGAACTGCACTCGGACGGTTTGTCCCCTGTATGCCGAGAGATTTACCGATCTTTGTGTATAAACACCGGAGGCCGCCTTGTTCAGATTGCTGTATGTCGCGGGCGTCGCGAGCAAACCTCCCGACGTGTTTCGGACCTCGACAAACAGCCTGTCGTAAGCAGTCGTGGTTGTCGTCTCGCTTGAGCTGACATTTAACCAGAAAGTCAGAGTTCCCGTCGCCGAGCCCGGAATGGATACGGTCTGATACGATTGACCCGAGCGGTTATTGTTTACACCGAAATAGATGTAGCCTGTTCCGCCGTTCGAGAAGTTGCCGTTAGCGATATAGAAATAGCCGTTTCCAGACCCGACCCAAGGCGATGCGCTGCCCTCGAATCCGCCGTTTGACAAAAGCTCGGTTCCACCGCCGGGCGTCGGCGTCGGCGTCGGCGAACCGGCACAGGCACCTACACCGACAGCGCACCAGGCATTGGTGATGGTCCGATATTGCGTGCTTGCCGTACCAAAAAGATCACTTGCGGCATTCAGTGTCGCCGTCCGAGCACCCGCAAAAGTTGTCCCAGCCGTCATATAAACGGTCAATCCGCGATAAAAAATACGTGCCGCGTCATTAGCCGCGATTCCGGCCACGGTGACGCCGCTTTGCGGATGGGTTCCACCGGCGACGGCCAGAAAAAAGGCTTTGTTGCTGATACCCGAATTTGTGTGAACCCCGCATTGATCATTGGATTGCGACGGGGTGCAGCTTCCCGGATAAAGCCGTTCGCTGTAATGATCCGGGTCGCCCGCGCTGGGCGGGTCGGACATCGAGCGAAGTGCGTCACCGGGGGTATTTGGCGTATAGGCCTGTTCACCTATCTTCCATGTGTCGCTGTTGATAACGCCGCCCCTTGCAAAGCTTTCGACCATCGCCCCAAAAATGTCGGACATTGATTCATTCAAAGCGCCGGATTCGCGGGCATAGGTTAGGTCCGCAGTGCGTTCTGTAACGCCGTGGGTCATTTCGTGACCGGCGATGTCGAGAGTCACAAGCGGTGAAAAGGTTGTTCCGTTGCCGTCGCCGTATGTCATATACGAACCGTTCCAAAAGGCGTTATTGTAATTTGAGCTGTAATGCACACGCGACTGTATAACGGCGGTCGAGCCGCCGGTGCTGATACGCGGCCCGCCGCTGCCGTCGATGCCGTTGCGGTTGTGGATGTTTTGATAATAATTCAGAGTTGTCTCCTGGCCAAATTGTGCATCCACCGCTGCCCGCTGTGTCGAAGAATCCCAGAAATCGTTTGTATCGGTAAAGCGCGAGACCGTCGACGTCCCGTTATTATAGTTAAACGTACCGGCAAAACGGGTAAGATTCTCCATGTAAAAGGTTGAACCCGACTGATTGGTACCGATATCCACGGTTCCGCTGTAAAGCGACGGGCCGCTTCCGGTTTGCAGATTGTCGTAGCCAAATACTTTTTCGCCCGTCTGAGCGTCGACGAAAATTACCGGCATCGCCGTCTCATGCGAACCGTCTTCGCGCCGCATTTGGACGCGATAGGCTAAATGATCGCGCTCTTTTCCCCGATAGATCCATAGGTCGGCAACCGGTGCTTCGGTCAAAAATCGCGATCCCTTATACATCTGTTTTGCAAAAAATATCGCGTCATCCGCCGAAAAATTGGCCGTTGTATTAACGACGACATTTTCTTTCAGGTCATCCGTTATCGATGATATGGCTCCGTCCGATTTGAGATGCACGATAGCCTCACCTTCCCAGACCGGAATGCCGTCAACGGTCTGGCTGATGCGTGTATGCGCCATCTTTAAATCGTCGATCTCAACCTTTTTGACCTTGAGATCATCAGCATTTCCAATCGGCCTCAGTGCCGCACGGTCGCGGAGAATACCGAGACTTCTTTTTTTAGCTATCTCGAGTTCGTCCTGCGAACCCGTCCCAAAAACCGACTTGTCAGCATCGACAGGGCTGGACGCGATGCCGAAAACAAGTAACGCTCCGACGATAAACGTCAAAATACAGAATACTTTTTTCACTTGATTTTTCTCCTCAAATTTTTAGTCTATAAAGCCTGCATGATAGTGAACATTATCGAGCGGAGGGGCTGTTTGCCGAGATTCACTTACAACCAATTTATCGATTTCGCGTACACCAGGAAATTAGGTAAACTGTGTTAAACCGCATTAAATTGTGAATTGATGTTAGCATTATTGTTAGCGTTGTCAAGCCCGGAAAGGGTGATTATTATCTTAATCGAAAATTTTTTTTTCAAACGACGCCTTGTGTCAGGTTTTAACCCCGGATTCGGCGTTAGCGTTGTGATCGGCGTTCTGTCGCAAAGCGTGCCGAAGAAACATGTGGTTTTTGAGAAAATGGCGATTTGATAAGTCCCTGCAAATCAATCACTTACAAAAGTGTTTCTTGAGAGGAAAAGTTTAGTCTAGGCCGCTGGGCCTGGGATGTTTTTCTTAAGACAGCCCCGCAAATTATTATGTGAATCGACACCAGCGGCCGATCACCCGTGGCGACAGCAGCCCCTCCCCAGCCGCCCACCGCCCCCGCTTACCTCATTTTTGTTCTCCGCCCCCAAGCTCGCCGCCGGAGAACAAAACAGAACGAAATAGGACATGTCTTGTAAGTTACAATACAGGACATTTCTAAACAGTTCTGACACGGAGTCAATTCGTGACGTTGACAAAAAGATTAGGTTTAAGAATAGGATTTAAGATTACGCGGTCCGAAATTCGAATAATTTTTATGTATCTTTCTCTAACGATGAATAATCAACCTGTGATTTACGAATCTCCGAATGCGCGGTTGGGACATATTTCTTCAGAGAGAGAGAGAGAGAGAGGGAGTTTAAAATATTTGCAATACTTATTTTCGATTAATTGAGCCTTGAGTTACGAACAGTAACTCAAGGCTTATTCTTTTTGATGGCTTTTGCTGCCTCAGCCTCACTCGTCTTGTCACCATAGCCTGTTTGCTCAGGTTTCAAAATAGCAGTATTTTCTGCAGATAGTCGGGTATTGTGATCGCCCCTTTATTGATTACACCGATTATCGACTTACATTTAGCTAACGAACTCGATTACTAAATAACCAGGAAATTATCACGATAAAAATGTATAAAAGTATCCTTGCATCTATTACGATGTATTCAATCGTTTTCCTTTTGGTCGGACCGGTCGCGTTCGCGCTTCCTCAGGGGAACTTAACCAAAGACACTCGCACTGAAACTAAAAACTGCGCAAGTTCTTCCGTTGCTTCGGCAAATCCGTATGACCGATTGGCTAATCTCGGTCGTCAAACACAAAACATCGAACTTTTATCCGTTGCACGCTCACAGGGTAAAGGTACGCCAGTTGAATTGGTCAGCTCTTCGAGCGGAGAATTGGCGTTTGCTCAAACCGACTTAGCCTTCAAAGACAATCCGCTGCTACTTTTTCAGCGAACTTACCTCAGCAGTCGAGACGAGGATGTCGGCCTCGGGCGCGGCTGGTCGTTTGCGTTCAACGACAGCATCGCTCTTAACGATAACAACGCGGTTTTAACCACCAGCATAGGCGACACTTACACTTACCGCCGCGACGAAGCAAGGCATTATGTTCTGCAAACTTCCGATTCGACGGACGTCAAAGAATTCAATGTGGAAAACGGCAATACTATCTCGGCGAAAAACGGCGATGTCACAAAAGTTTATAAAAGTACAAACGGCTACTATCATCTAAGCCAGGTTATCGCTCCCGGCGGATTTGAAATTACGATAAACCGAACCTCGAACGGCAGGATACGCAGCATTTCAGGCTTGTCGTTCCTCCGTCCAAACCCGCGGGGATCGGTCGGTTACGGAACTAAATTTCAGCGTGCAAATATGAAGGATTGGGGCGGCCAGGATTATCAGGATCTAATGACCGGGGTCGATAAAGTGATCGAAATGGGCGTCGCCGACCCCGACCGCCTGGGAGTCATGGGCTGGAGCTACGGCGGTTATATGACAAGCTGGATCGTAACGCAGACAAAACGATTCAAAGCGGCGTCGGCCGGTGCGGTCGTGACTAATCTGATGAGCATGAACGGCGTCACCGACATTCCGGCGCTCATCCCGGACTATTTCGGCGGTCAGGCATGGGACGATCCGGAAATTTATGCAAAACGCTCGGCGATGTTCAATATCAAAGGCGTATCAACACCAACCCTCGTTCAGCATGGTGAATCTGACATACGCGTACCTATTTCACAGGGTTACGAGTTCTATTACGGACTAAAATCGCAGAACGTCCCGACACGTATGATCGTGCTCCCCCGCCAACCGCACGGCCCCAACGAACCAAAAATGCAGCTCGCGGCCATGCAGTCGAATTTGGATTGGTTTGAGAAGTATTTGAAGTGATACATTTGTTTATACAAACGCATTACGAACAAGTATGATAGAAACTGTCGAAGGTTTTGACTGGGATGCGGGCAATGCCGCCAAGTGTGAAAAACATGGAGTTTCCATAGCGGACATCGAAGATTTGTTTTCTCGCCCGTTGAATATTATTGATGACGGGCGCCACTCTGACCACGAAGATCGATTCATCGCCATTGGGGAAACGGCCGACGGCAGAGGAATTTTTATTGGATTTACCTTTCGGTCCGGAACGACAGGATTGTTGATCCGGCCCCATTACCGCCCGCTTTATGCACAAACGAGAGATTGAGAAATATGAAAAAGCCGTTGCCAAAACTAAAGAGTGACGATGATGTCGAGCGGCTGCTCGATACCGACCTTAGTGGGTACTTGACGCCGGAGAACCTTGTCTCCGTGTCGTTTGAGTTCGAGCCCAAAGAAAAGGTCGTTAATCTGAGAATCTCAGCAGGCCTTCTCGATAGGATAAAGCGTGCTGCTCTGCAAAAGAAAATGCCCTATCAAAAGTTTATTCGCCAGTCACTCGAGATCGCCGTGAAAAAGTGACCATCCGGAAACCCACGGCCCCAACGAACCAAAAATGCAGCTCGCGGCCATGCAGTCGAATTTGGATTGGTTTGAGAAGTATCTAAAATGATGAAAACGAAAGTTTGGTGGTGAGGTGGTGAGAGACAAGGGCTGAGCGGGACAGCCCTGATGCGGAGCAGGAAAATTACACCGCCGTCCCAACCTCGCCCGGGAAGTCGCGTTGATCTATCCGGCAAAATATTGAAACTTTCGTCCCGAAATTTAAGTCGAATAAAGCTCCGCCATCGGCATCGTGAAGCGGATCGATTCAAGCTCAAGGTCTTCGTCCGATTCGAAAGTTATCCAGGACCAGAGTCCGTCGTCGCGGCGGCGGTAGAGCTCGGCAAATTCGGTTTCCTGGTCGATCATCAGATATTCCTGCAGCGAGTCGATCTCCTGATACGCGAACATCTTTTCGCGCCGATCAGTGCCGGCAGTACCTGGCGAGAGAATTTCGACGATAATCGTCGGCTGTGTAATGATGTATTCGCTTTCAGTATCTTCACCGCAAACAACGATGAGATCGGGGTAATAAAAGCGGTTGAGTTTTTTGACCTGAACCTTTACATCAGTAAAAAACGTTTCGCAGTTCGAACCGTCCAGTTTGTCCTGAATGGCGTTTAATAATTTTCTGTTGATGCGATTATGATTCTTACTCACGCCGGCCATCGCGTAGATTTCGCCATCGACATACTCATGACGCACTTCACTAACCTTTTCACTTTCGAGGTAATCGTCCACCGATATTTTGAGTTTTAATTTCGGGACGCCCATATGACGAAAAATATATCAGATTTGGCTATGTGCAAGCAAAGAATTATTCGGTCTCGCGATCACTTTTTTCCCAGCTCAACTGCGCGCTTATAAGCCGCATAAACGGCCTTCGACAGCACGGTTCGAAGTGAACCTTTTTCCATCTGATAGATCGCCTCGGCTGAGGTGCCGCCGGGTGAGGTGACCATGTTTCTTAGTTCGGCGGGGTGTTTGTGCGATTCGATGGCAAATTTGACCGAGCCGAGCATCGTTTCCTGCACCAATTCCTTTGCCATGTCGCGGGAAAATCCGAGGTGGACGCCTGCGTCGGTCAGCGCCTCCATCACCATAAAGACGTAGGTCGGGCCGGTGGCTGAGAGCGAAGTCGCCATGTCGATCATATTTTCGGTTTCGACAAACATTTCGCGGCCGAGAGCCCTGAGTATTTCCCGAACATTTTCACGCTCCTCTTCCGCGACTGCGTCGGTACACGTCCAGGCGGTGATGCCCGCCCCGATCTGAGAAGGAGTATTGGGCATTGCACGGACGATTTTGGCGCTGCCGAGCGATTCGGCGAGATGCTCGATGCGGGCCCCCGCGACGATCGAAAGCACAAGCTGATCGACGCCGAGAACACCCTCCAGATCGGTCAGGATGTGGCCAAGACGCTGCGGTTTAGCGCAAATCGTAATTGCCGACGTACCGTTCTCGGCGGCAAATCTGGCAGCCTCGGCGTTACTCTCAAACGTTTCGATGCCGTGCCTGTCTGCCAGTTCGCGACGGCGATTTTCACGCGGATGACTCGCCACGATCTTCGCGGCGTCGATGACGCCTTCGCGAATCAGCCCGGCGATCATAGATTCGCCCATGACACCGCAGCCGATGAACGCCAAATGCAGATTTTTGAGATCGTTTGCCATATTTTAATAGTTTGTTAAAAAATACCCGTTAAGGCAAAATACGTTAATAGAAGAAACGATTTAACCATTTATGAACATCGCCGAACAACTTGAATTTCTGAAAAAAGGCACAGTTGACCTAATCCGTGAGGAAGATTTGAGAGATAAGCTTGAGCGCTCGGCCAAAACCGGCCGGCCTCTCCGTATCAAGCTCGGCCTTGATCCAACGGCACCGGACATACATCTTGGCCACACGGTCGTGATCCGTAAATTAAAGGCGTTTCAGGATCTCGGCCACACGGTGATTTTTCTGATCGGCGATTTTACGGGTATGATCGGCGACCCCTCGGGCAAAAACGTGACGCGCCCGGCGCTGTCCCGCGAAGAGATAGACGCAAACGCCGAAACGTACAAACGCCAGATGTTTAAGCTGCTCGATCCAAACAAGACCGAACTCCGTTTTAACGGCGAATGGCTTGATAAATTTACCGCTGCGGATTTTGTAAAACTCTGTGCAAAAACTACCGTAAAACAGATCCTCGAACGTGACGATTTTACAAATCGCATGGCCGACGAAAAACCGATCTCGCTACACGAGTTGCTCTATCCGCTTGTGCAAGGCTTTGATTCCGTCGCACTTAACGCCGACGTCGAGCTCGGTGGGACCGATCAGAAATTTAACCTGCTTATGGGTCGCAATCTCCAACGCGAATACGATCAAGAGCCGCAGGTTATAATCACCACGCCCCTGATCGAGGGGCTCGACGGCGTCAACAAAATGTCAAAATCTCTGGGTAATTACATAGGCATTGACGAGCCGGCAAACGAAATGTTTGGGAAGATTATGTCGATTTCGGACGATCTGATGTGGAAATATTACGAGCTCCTCACTGACCTTTCGGTTTCTGAAATTTCAAATCTAAAATCTCAGACCGATTCGGGATCAAAAAATCCGCGTGATCTAAAGGTAAATCTTGCAAAGCGGATAATCGGTGATTTTCACTCAGCAAAGGCGGCTGCCGACGCCGAAGAAGAGTTCGTTAAACGCTTTGTAGAAAAGCAGATTCCCGACGAGATCGACGAAATATCCTTATCCGGCGGCACTTATAAACTCGTCGATCTGCTCACAGAAACGGGCCTTGCCGCTTCAAAAAGTGAGGCACGGCGTCTAATCGAACAAGGCGGAGTAAAGATCAACAGCGAAAAGGCCACGGCAGCAAATGCTGATATCAACGTTAGTGAGGATGAAATACTATTACAGGTTGGCAAGCGAAAGTTCTCAAAGGTTTTATCAAGCTGATTGATACTTAGCACGGACCACAGTTTTTATATTACCCCGGACATGAAAGTCACCTTCGATCTCAACCCGCAGAGGTTTACAGGCATCGACAAAATCTTCGAGAATGATGTTGACAACGTGTTCGTGAAAAATCTTTACATCGCGAAATGCATTGATATATAATTTGAGACTTTTTAGTTCGATGCAGAGTTGATTCGGGACGTATCTTAACCGGATTACGGCAAAATCCGGAAAATCCGAAAAGGGGCAGATCGCCGTGAATTCGGGTATTTCAAATTCGACCCAGATTTCCTTGCCGGGAAATTCATACTGGAACGATTCGAGCGGGAAAAGTTTCATTTCGCCGCGCGGTGTCGGACGAATATCTATCTGTTGGTTGTTGAGTCCGTCGTGACCTGTTTTTGCTGACATATTTTCCTGAAAACTACCACTGCAAAAGTGTGGCGCTAAATTTTAACCACAAACTTTCGATCCCACCGTCTATGCATTTGAATTAAAGACTTCGGAGGCGATCTAATATCTACTCAAACTGTTTTTTAAACTCATCAAAGGTGTGTTTTAATGCTTCAACTTCGCCGCGTAGGCTTGCTACCTCGTCTTCCAGTTTTTTGACTCTTTCGGCTTCAACTGAGCTGCGTGTCGAACGTGCGGAATGGGCGACAGCCAGGGATTCGGTATCAATGTCGCCGGACAAAAGATGGGCAAAACGGGATTCTTTTTGACCCGACTGTACCGGAACTTTAGCGACCAGCGGGTCGTCACGACGGATAAGGCCGTCGAGGGTTTCTTGTATCTCGCCGAGACCTGAAAAGTTATATAGCCGTTCTGTCCTTGTTCGTAGTTCGCCGATCGTTTGCGGCCCCCGAAGCATCATTACATCTAAGACGGCCGTTTCCGACGGTTCGATTTCGTAAATGCTCGGCACCATGTGTTTATATTTTGGCACGCGGCTCGTGCTGCCGTAAAAGACATATACGAGATTTCGGTCACGCAGAGCCTCAAGAGCTTTGGTCACGGTCACATCGTCATAGGCTACGACCGGATCGCGGTTGCTCTTTTGATTGCAGGCATTTACAAGTGCGTTTAGCGTCAGCGGATAATATTCAGGCGTGGTCAGTTGCTTTTCGACAAGTGAACCAAGGATCCGGGCTTCTATTTCGTTTAGGCTTTCTGGCATATGCAAAATTTCAATTTTATAGTTTATCTTTAGTAATCTACAATCTAAAGCGTGGATATTCTAGTCGTACGCACGGACGCAGACGTCAATTTGGCTTTTGAACGGCTGTCAACGGCCGCCCACCTTGGCTGTGACACCGAAACATCCGGTTTGAGCAGCCGGACGGGAAAGCTGTTTTCCGTACAGTTTTCAGACGGCGTATTCAACGTTCTGGTCCCGGTCAGCGAAGGCGTCACGCTCGGAAAACTTGCGGATATTCTAACCGACGGCTCTGTCACCAAAATCTTTCACAATGCCAGATTTGATCTTGATTTTCTTGGCGAAAACGGTTATCAGGTGCAAAATATCTTTGACACGATGATCGCCGAAAAGGTTTTGACACGCGGCGCAAATCAATCTGCCTCTCTCGCCGAGACCCTTTACCGCTATTTTGCCATCGATCTTGACAAGTCGCCCCGGTCGAAATTCAGCCGCAGATGGGACGGCATCTGGACCGACGAACTTGTGTATTACGCGCTTTCAGACGTCGTGCATTTGCCGCTTTTGAGAGCCGAGCAATTGGCGTGGATAGCAAATCTTGGACTAACCGATGAATTTGAAAGTCAGATGCAAAAGATTTTTACCGTCAACCGATCAGAACTACCGGCGATATCAAGTGGTTTATGATAAAGAAAGGCGTTAATCGGTTCAGGCAAGCGATCTACCATCGATGGTATGCCGGATGGCCTTCTTTAACGGCTACAAATGTCCCTCGGCACGTATCGCAGACCTTGCCGTTCGCCATCAGTTCGGCTTCGACGGTTACGTGATCCTCAGTCGAATCGACGACCCACGCTTTCAGAGTGATGGGGGCGTCTGTTGGCGTCGGCCTCAAAAGTTTGACATGAAAATCAGATGTTACCGTGCAAGGCGTTTTTCTTTCGCCGCGTTTTTTCATTAAATGATAGGCAGCCGTCCAATTTGAATGGCAATCGAGCAAAGCACCGATTATGCCGCCATTCAGCATGCCGGGAAAAGCCTCGTGATGCGGTTCAGCACTCCATTCAGCTTTCACCGAGTCGCCGTCGAGATAACTATTGATCTGCAACCCTTTAGCGTTTGCAGGGCCGCATCCAAAGCAGATGCCTTGCGGAGAGTAGGTTTCTTGCAAAGATTTTTGTCTGGTCATGACATAAAGATTCGCACGCAAATAGAAATTTTTCAAACACGCGGAAATATGGTAGATTGACCAGAAATATCTGAATATGCGTTTATTAATCTTTCACTTAACCTTAGTTCCGCTTGCCGCCATTGCTAAAAGTATCGTAAATTAAGTTCGCTGCTTTCGATACCGGACGAAAAATCTATGTTATCGCTTCTCGCAATTGTATTCCTTGCATGGCTCGTGTTTGGCTACTTTGGCTATGGGCGTTGGGTTGCGCGCCAGTTTCAACTGTCGGATGACAACGTGACGCCCGCAAACAAAATTAACGATGGCCGGGACTTTGTTCCGACGAAGCCGTTCTATCTTTTCGGGCAGCATTTTTCAGCGATTGCGGCGGCCGGGCCGATCGCCGGGCCGATAATAGCCTGCATAGCGTTTGGCTGGCTGCCTTGTCTTATCTGGATCGCGCTAGGCGTTGTTTTGATAGGCGCGGTTCACGATTTTAGCGCTCTTACGTCATCGGTGCGCCACGGAGCGCAGTCGATCGCGGAAATTACAAAGGAGAAACTAGGCATTGGTGCAGGACGGGCAATGATGGCGTTTATCTGGATCGCGCTTGTTTATGTCATTGTCGCATTTACCGATATTACGGCTGGCACATTTGTGTCGGGCGACGACGCACTTGCGGGTGAGACGAGCTTTAACCCCGGCGGAGCCGTTGCCTTTGCAAGTGTAATGTATCTGGGGCTGTCGATAACCTTAGGCCTTGTAGAACGCTTTCTCAAACCTCCGCTCTGGCTTGCGACCATAATTTTTGTACCCGCGACGTTTGCCCTCTCATATCTCGGAACGGAGTTTTCGTATGTGCTGAATTTCGGACATCTAAGCTGGTCGATCCTCATACTTATTTACTGCATCGCGGCGTCTCTCGTTCCGGTTTGGGCGTTACTGCAGCCGCGCGGGTATCTTGGCGGGTTTGTACTTTACGCAGCGATTGCCGTCGGTGTGATCGGTGTTTTTTTTGGCGGATATTCGATTCAGCAACCGGCATTTAAATCATTCGACGTCGGCGGTATGACCGGTATGCTCTTTCCTTTTCTTTTTGTTACGATCGCGTGCGGAGCCTGTTCGGGTTTTCACGGACTTGTTTGCTCCGGCACAACCTCAAAACAGATCGACCGGGAATCGCACGTTCGGCCGGTCGGCTACGGTGCGATGCTGGCCGAGGGTTTTGTCGCTTTTATCGCTCTTGTTACCGTAATGATCGCGGCCAGCGACATGCTTGTCGGCCCGGACGGCCGGACGCTGTCGGCCGGTAAGATCTATGGCAACGGCATCGGCAATTTTCTGACGCTCGTGATCGGTCAGGAAAATCTGCAGTTTGCCATCACATTCGGAGCGATGGCTTTTTCTACATTTGTTTTTGATACGCTGGATGTATGCATGAGGCTCGGCCGTTATATCGTTCAGGAACTTTTTGGAATACCTGGCAAACTTGGCGCCGTCATTGGCTCACTAGCCACCGTGGCTCTGCCCTTCGTATTGATCTTTTTTGCCAGGCCCGGTTCATATCTTGATTTTTGGACGCTGTTTGGAGCGTCAAATCAGATGCTGGCCGCTCTCACCCTGCTGTCAATTACAGTCTGGCTTTATCAGTCCCGCAAACGCATTGCTTTCACATTGCTGCCGATGTTGTTCGTGCTCACCGTAACCTTCTGGGCTCTCGCATTGATGGTTTATGGCAATCTGAGCGCGTCTAAGGGTTTCGATATTAATCTGGTAAACGGAATCGCGTCGCTTGCCCTGATACTGCTTGCGATTTATCTCCTGGTAACGGCACTTTTGAAACTAAGAACCGAAAAGCGCGAAGTGATCGGAGTGCAAAACCTCTGATCAAACAGTGACCGACGGTCCGCGTCTGTCGGTGATACGCGTGTGAAATACTATTGTTTCGTGCTGATCTTGTCTTCGAGCCAATTGGTGAGTTCATCGACGGATTCGATATGCACAGGCCGCCCTTTCCAAGCTTTAAATGCAAAGATCAGAAGCAGAACCATCGTCACCACATTAAAAATACCGTTGCCAAAAGCGGCAAAATCCGTCACTCGGCTCAAAATTCCGAGAATCGTCGAAACAGCCAAAATTGCGAGATGAGCGGCTAACCCCTGAGCCGCGTGAAACCTGACTTTTGCCTCACTTTTTGGCAGAAACAATAAAATCAGCAGGCCCGCGACCATTCCGATATACCACGGAATATAGGGAAGCGCGGTCATTATATTTTCCGGCAGGCCAACCAAGCTGACTTTGCGCGAGATAGTTTGATCTATATTTCCGAGACTTACAGGCTGGTATCTTGCGGCCGCGTTTTCGCCGTCATTTGGCGTCGAAAAACCATTTGAGTCCTGTGATGTGAATCGCCTCGTCTGCTCTTCGGTCATCGGCGGGGCAGCAAACTGCCTGGTGCGTTCCACTTTTTCGGGCAAGACCTTAGTCGCCGTCTCGGCCTTTATTTTTTCCGGAAAGTCCGGGTCAAGCGGATTTGTGTCGTACTTTGTCGGCATCGTTGTTAAGATTTTACGAGATCTATCCACAATTTGTTCCGTCAGTTTAATCCGCGATCACCCTTTTAGCATTTTGATCGGCTGTCTGCCGCAAAGCGTGCCAAAGAAACACGGTTTTTGCAAAGTGATAAGGTTTTATAGATCAACTACCTCCAAAAAGTGTTTTCTTCCGAAAAAACAGCAGATCTGTTCCATGATGGAACACGAAAAAACCTTGTAAAGTATTGTAAACATTGCGGTTCTGGTTTCGTGTTTCATTTCGGTGTTTCACTTTGGAACAAGAAAAAGCCTTGTAAAGCATTGTAAACATTGTATTTGTAGTTTCGTGTTTCATTTCGGTGAATATAGTGTGGTTTTTTGAAACATAAAAACAGATCTGTTCCATGATGGAACACGAAAAAGTTTTGTAAAGCATTGTAAACATTGTGTTTGTGGTTTTGTGTTTCATTTCGGTGTTTCACTTTGCAACAAGAAAAAGCCTTGTAACATGTTGTAAACATTGTGGTTGTGGTTTCGTGTTTCATTTCGGTGAATATAGAGTGTTTTTTTGAAACATAAAAACAGATCTGTTCCACTATGGAACACGAAAAAATCTTGTAAAGCATTGTAAACATTGTGGTTGTGGCTTCGTGTTTCATTTCGGTGTTCCACTTTGGAACAAGAAAAAGCCTTGTAAAGCATTGTAAACATTGCGGTTCTGGTTTCGTGTTCCATTTCGGTGAAATATAGGTGTTTCAGTGAAACATTTTTCAATTTCTGCGACCGCAGACATTCTTGTGTTGTACAGTCTACGATATAATATATCATAGATGAAACACGACTGTCAACAAAGATTCGGGATTTTGCATTAACCCAAATTCCGCAGCAGAAATTTTTCGTTGGTTTTTCCGCCCGTAGCGGCGAGAAAACCAGAGCGAAATTATTCTGATCGTTAGATTTATGCGAATCTCTGAAGCCCGCGGCTTGCCGCTCTATTTGCCGTGAAGCTTGCTTCACCGTAAATCACTCTTAAGCTGCGGAGCAGCGAAAGCATGTAGCGTGTGCCGAGCATGGTCAACGACTGAACGGGTGGAAGTCCCGTAACCAACCTGGTTAGCAAAGCGCAAGGGCGTAGTCGCGAGGCGAGGTCTGAAGGAAGCGTGGAGCAAGGTGCGAGCCGATGAACAAGAACCGCATAAGAGGCGTGTCGGTGCGGACGAGCCAGCGCTAGATGGCAAAGTCCATATTCATCAAGGTGCCGGGGAGTAGATGCGGCGGTTGTGCACTAAAAGTGGTTGAGCTTACCTCGGGAGGGCTGGCTCCATGTCGCTGGAATCCCAGAGGGGGAGGAAACCGACTGAGCGACGAGCAATCGGAGCTGAGCAGGGGGCAGCAGTCAGCAGCGGGCATAGTAGGTGCACGAGCGCACCGAAGGCCCAAACGTGGAGCGGTGATTAGGGAGCGGAACCCGATGGGAGGAAAGCAGCAGAAAGCCAGGTAGAACTGGCCTTTATGGGGAGTGGCGAGGTGAAGCCGGAGCCACGACCCGATGAAGGGGCTGAACCC
>JBGTEX010000043.1:0-28478 GCA_041747575.1 Pyrinomonadaceae bacterium | reverse complement strand
AGCGACGACGGTGACCGTATCGTATGAGTTGGAAGCACAGGGAGATGAGGTAAACGTTGCATTTACAACGAACTTCAACTCGACAGTCTTCAGCAACCCGGTCGTGGCATTGGGAAGCGGAGTTCCGGTCGGAGCGACGTTATTCACCAATGTGAGCCAGCCTGGCAGAGTCGGAGTAATAATCGATTCGACACTGTTTAATCCTTATGCACAGGGAAGGCGTCAGATACTGACGATCACGTTCACAATTGCACCGAATACACAGACTGCAACATTCCCGGTAACCTTTAGCAGTTCGCCGGTATTCCAGAGCGTATCGAATGTATTTGCGGTCAACCTCCCGACGGCATACGAGCCAGGCAACATCGCTATCGGTTCGACCGCCGCCGGGGTCGAGGTTGCGGGCCGTGTTCTGACGCCTGACGGGCGAGGGCTCCGCAATGCAACGGTCTCGATCATCGACGGCCAGGGCGTCGTGCGAACCGCACGGACAAGCTCATTCGGATTCTACCGATTCGAAGAAATCGAAGCAGGCGAAACCCTCGTCATCGGCGTAACATCAAAACGCTACCGCTTCGCCTCGCGCGTCCTGCAAGTCTTCGACTCGCTCTCAGAAGTAGATTTCGTCGGGCTAGAATGACCCAAATTGTCGCCCCCGACAAACGCATTCCGGGTTCTGACCCCAAGATCAGAACCCGGATGCGTTAGCTCCACTAGAGAGCCGTCTATAGTATCCCCAGCTTTTGCAGGTCGGTGATCGGTTCGTCGAAGGAGCATGAGCCGAATGAGTGGATGCCCTTTGCGCGCAGGGCTTCGATCTGCCAGAGTTTTAGCGAATGATCGTCGCGCCAGGTTAATGATTGGTCGTCGATGCGGAAAACCTCGTCAAATTCCTCTTCCATTACATCTTCTAAAAGCGACGCCCGATAGCCTTCGCGGGCAAATCCGGTCATACAAAAGAGGTTTAAAAAACCGTGCATCGTGCCCTTTGGCGAGTCGCTTGCATATGTCAGAGGGCGAAAACATCGGATCGGATGATGCAGACCGGCGGTTGCCTTGAATGGCACATTTGCCGCCAGACACGACCGTACAAAACGTATGACGGCCTTTGTATCAGGGATCGTACCGGGGGTGACGCCGCCGGTTCTGATCTTGGCAAACTGTCCGCTCATCGCCAGTTTCGCGACCAGATCGGGAAAATTCTTACCTAAACCTATCTCGAAATATGCCGAAATCGCCTCCGGCAGAGCGGTAACCGTATTTTCGATCTTCGAGATAGAATTGGCGCGCACCTCGAGCGAATCGATAACGGCTCGCGGTACGTATTTCGAATTAAAAGCTTCGACGCGACGAATTGTGTCATTCAAATCTTCGCCGGCAAGGACGCTCAAACGCCAGCCGCTAACCCCGTCGCGCGAGATGAAATCGCCGGCGCTCTCGATAAAATCATCAAGCTGTGCGGCCGCCAGCACAAATCGCCCGAGCATCCAGCTATAATTGCTGTTGCGAAACATTGCGTAATTTATAACCGCCTCTGACATCGACAGGCCTGCTGGCGGAAATAGCCCTGCGTAATCGATGACGCCGGTTAGCAGAGTTCGCACGGATTCCTTAACGTTCAATTCAGCAGCTTGGTCGTCCATTGTAAATTTATTGTCGGTGGCAAAAATCTGATGATAAAGATTTTAGCGCAAATTTACAACCAAAGCCGCTTAGATGAGGGTGGCCCGCCTTCGTTTGGAGGCGGGTTCAGGTTGCGTTTTGGTGAAAATATGAAGTATCTTGTAATACTGATCTCAGGTTACTAATCGGAAATTTGATGCGAGTTTTAGGTATTGATCCCGGCAGCGAAACGCTCGGTTGGGGCGTCGTTGACGGGAGCGGCTCAAAATATGTACTCGTGGATTTTGGTACGGTAAAATCTAGTCCAAAGCTTCAATTTTCTAAACGCCTGCTAAATATTTATAATAGCGTGGCAGAGATTCTCGATAAGCACTCGCCCGATGTAATGTCGGTCGAGGACACATTTTATGCTGTCAATGTCGGTGTTGCGTTAAAGCTTGGACAGGTTCGCGGGACGATGCTTTTGCTGGCCGAGCAATATGGTGTTGAGATCGCAGAATATGCACCGCGACTCGTCAAGCAAACGGTCGTCGGCTACGGCAACGCCGAAAAACATCAGGTTCAGGAAATGGTCAAGCTCCTGCTCCGAATGAAAACCGTTCCAACCCCGCATGACGCCGCCGACGCCTTGGCGATCGCTATCTGTCATTTTCATCACGCTGGTCTACAGGATAAATTAAATAAAAAAGCCCGTCGGGATTAGATTCAGTCTTCCCGCAGCTTAGGATCTCTAAAGCAGACGGCAATTCATAAAAACTAAAAATTTTTATGGTCCGCTAAATTCCCGGTAAAACCATTTTTAATTGTGGATTTTTTATCGGTTTCGTTCTGTTATAAACCTGTCCAATTATATTTAAGGAGGAGTATTTTGATGAAACTCCCTTTATTTCCGACATTTTTGCTAATAGCGGCGTTTTTGGCCGGCCAATCACCCGCGCAGATAAAAAATCGCCAAAATACTGCAAAAGCCAGACCGGCGAACGTCAAATCAACAGAGATCGGCCAGACCGGGTTTGTGATTGACGAAACTCTCTCGGTTCTGCGAAAAAAGCCAAGCCTGTTTTCGGAATCGGTACAGCGGATGCGTCGCGGGCGAAAAGTGCAGATACTCGGCGTCGCAGAGGCCGATGGCGTCAAATTTTACCGCGTCACGGCACCGCCCGCAAGTTTTGGCTGGGTGCAGGCCGACGCCGTTTTTGGCAAATTTCGCTCGGGTGATGAAGAGCGTCTGGCAAGGCTCGTCCAGGCAACAGATAAATTTGAACAGATCGAGGTCGCGGTCGAATTTTTCAGCATTTATCCAAATTCCGCATTTCGGCCATCTATTTTGCTTCTTTACGGCGATCTGATCGAGGAGGCCGCCACAAAACTCTCGAGGGACGCGGCAAGGGGTTTGAGCCGTAAGGAAATGGCCGCCTCCGCCGCTCCGCTCCACAGCTATTATCTCAATTTTGTCATGCTCGACCGTTATCGCAAGCTCGGTGTTGTTTTTGTATTTAATACGGCAACAAAGCAGTTTCACTACGACGGAGCGAGTTGGAAAGAGATTTTAGCAAAATTTCCGGCGGCGTCTGAGGCTGCTGAGGCACGGAAAAGGCTTGATTTGCTAAACGCAAAGATGGAGAACACGGCGGCAAAGTGAAGACAGAAAATATCGAAAGTGCTGCATTCAATTTTGATGCGTCATGACTGCTTTTGCTATCCCGGAAGCAACTCTTGCATTATTTCGCAGCAGAGCAATGTTTGCCTCGAGGGTTTTGCCGTCGCTGCGCTGTGACATCTGAGCGAGCAAAAATGGCGTTATCTCTCTGCCGCTGACGCCGTCTCTATCCGCAAGATTTAATGCTTCAGTGATTATAGATTCTAGTTCGGCGCTGTCGATTTCGAATTCTGCTGGTACGGGAACAGCAACGAGGATCGAATTTTTTAGTCCTAATTCGTCGCGGGCGCGAATGACCGCGGCTGCGTCTTCCGCAGTTGCGACCATTTCATCGACAGCCAGGCCGCTTGACCGCGAATAGAAGGCCGGCATCTCACAGCATTGCCAGCCGAGAACGGTAATGCCATGGGTTTCGAGCCATTCGCGTGTGCGTTTGAGATCAAGAATTATCTTGGCACCAGAACAGACGACCGTTATCGGCGTTTGGGCGAGTTCAGGCAAATCAGCTGATACATCACCCGAAAATCCACGATGGACGCCGCCAATGCCGCCGGTCGCAAAGACCGCGATCCCGGCGCGGTGCGCGATAAACGCCGTTGTTGCCACCGTCGTCGCACAGGTTAGTTTTTTTGCAGCAGCGATAGGCAGATCGCGGCGTGAGATCTTTCGGATGTTTTTGCCGTTGGCAAGTTTTTCTATTTGTTCTTGTTCGAGTCCGACGCAAAATTCACCGTCAAAAACTGCTATGGTTGCCGGAACGGCGCCATTTTCGCGGATGATCGACTCCATTTCCAGAGCCGTCTCAATATTTTGCGGATACGGCAGGCCGTGAGCTATAACTGTGGATTCTAAAGCGATTACAGGACACGAGTCCTGCAGGGCGTCAGAAACTTCAGAAACCAGGTTGATCTTCATTTTGACGAGGTTTTCTCAATTAGATAATTGCCACTAACCAGCGGTTGTAATAATTCATAAATCAGAATAGCTTATCTTAGCGCGTATCGGGCATGGAAGTAATGTTCCAGTGACATGCCGAAGGAAAATCGCCGTAAACCCCAGCCAGCAAATGCAAAGCGGCCCCCGTCTTTGCGTTTTCGAAAAATCAATATAAGATACGTTTGTACGCAGCTCTTAAAATGTCGGAAATCAAACTCAGAATAGTGTTAAATAAAGGCCGTCACGGCATTTTGATGCACAAGCTCGCAAAGATCGCTGAAGAGACAGAAAAGTTCCTCGCGTCATTTTCAAACGATTTAAAACTAAGCGCTGCAGAGTGGGTGGCTGACAGCTTTAGGAACGGATCAGTAAGTTTTACGGCAAACTACGTTGGTGACACCAAAACGAATCAAGTTCATCGCGCTCAAAGAGCCCTTGCTGCCATAACCGATCCTCAACTACAAGCAACCGATCTAAACGGCGGTCTGAGCAAACAGACCTATGCACAGTTTGCAAAAATTGCTCATCCTATTGATGCGGATGACAGCATTGCGTTTGGGGTCTTGAACGAAAAAGGACGCTTTACAACTCGAACTTTAACCAAAGAGCGAGCACTCCTAATTGAGCGTGAAATGACGCAAAACACCGAGGAATTTGCGAGTTTTCAGGGTTACATAACCGCTTTGTTTAAGGAAGGCACTTGTTGGCTTAAAGATGTCGTGTCCGGCAATCGTGTTGTATGTGTATATAAACCTCACCAATATAATGCCATTTGGAGGCTGCTAGAGGATCGTGAGGGGCTGGCTGATATTGAAGGTTGGCTTGTGACGAAAAATGGAATTATTGACCACCGTAAAATCGAAAGCATTGAAGCCTCGCCGGAATTTAGAGAAAGTGACATTGAGAAGTTTTTTGGAAGCGATCCTTCTTTTACGGGTGCGCTGTCCACGGGCGATTACCTGTCAAAATTAAGAGATGAAAAATCAAACTGATGGCAATTGATCGAATCTATATGGATTCAAATTGCTTTATCGAATCTGTCAAATCAAAAATTGGTAGTGGTACCGAGACAGGCCGCGATAATGATCTTTGGCATATCAAGCACCTGCTTATTTCCGCGGAAAGGGTTCAAATTGAAGTAATAACCTCCTACTTGACGGTAGCGGAGTGCAGACACGCGGGAACCGCGGGGCCGACCGAAGAGGTAAAGCGCCTGTTTCGATCCATCCTCAGCTCCGGCAAGGTTGTTAAACTTGCCCAACTAACGAAAACGACTGCTGAATTTGCTCGAGATTTGGCATGGACGCACAATATCAATATGAGTGGAGCGGATGCCATACACGTGGAAACGGCCATAAAAACTGGATGCAAAGAATTTCTAAGCTTTGATTTTGGAAAATCCAAGAGTCCGGTCAAGTTGGCTCCTCAGCTTAAATCACTCGGCCTTATTACCATCGAACCGGCCGAAACGTCCTTATTACCGCCAACCTATCGGCAACCCAATTTTCTTGCTCCCGTACGATAGGTAAAACATATTGGCGTAAATATTACTTCACAAGATGTCCGATGCGGCTCAGACGCGGATTCGTGATACAGCCAAAAAAATCGCCGTTTGACGCACCGCGGTCGCATGACCAATAGACAAACATCGCCCTGCCGATAACGAGTTCGCGCGGAACAAAGCCCCAATAGCGGCTGTCTTCGCTGTTGTCCCGGCTGTCGCCCATCACAAAAAATTGATTGTCAGGCACCTTTGACGGTTTGCCCGCGACGCCGAATTCGTACCCTCGGCGCGAGAGGCTCTGCCCGTCCCTGATCGCGTCCATCGTGTCTCTGCGATAGTAAACATTGTAATTTTCGCCTTCACGACGCTCTTCAAATTCCGATTCGTCAAGCGCGGAAATATTATCATCCGCATCGCCGATTACGCGATGCTCAGGTAAAAGCTTACCGTTTACAAAAACCTGATTGTCACGAAACTCGACGGTTTCGCCCGGCAAGCCGATAACGCGTTTGACATAATTTATCTGATAAGGGATGAGGTTACGCGAGCTGTCATTTTCGGGGCGGACCTTGTTGCCGGGATATTTGAAAACGATAATATCGCCGCGTTTAATTTCACGCTGCGGCAAAAACGGCAGTTCGTGACCGCCGGGTGTAAAGATAAATTTATTTACAAGCAAATAATCGCCGACAAGGATCGTGTTTTGCATCGAACCGGTCGGCACGGTAACAGCCTGCAATATAAACGTCATGCCAAACAGCGCCATTACGAGCGTGATGGCAAACGATTCGAAGTATTCGCGGACGATCGATTTTGGCGGGCCGGCCGGTTTTGGTGAAACGACGGCCTTGACCACTGGTGTTTCGTTGTTCATAGATAATCTAATACGGTCAATTGACAAACTTTCGGTTCGCAGGTGATCAAGGGCAGCCAGCGGGGCCGTGCGGATAGTGAAAGTTTTTCAAACAACTCAGATAATAATACGCTATTTCCCGGCCTTTCGTTTTTTCGCTTCGCCGTTTTCGCCTTGCAGAATATTGAGGGCCGCCTGTGCGGCCATCATCTCGGCTGATTTTATCGAGGTTCCGGTGCCGCGGGTCTTTCCGTTCGCCCATAACGCTTCAACGAGAAATGTACGGTCATGCGGTGGGCCATCAGTTTTTATTACGCTGTAAACAGGAGACGAAAGTTTCTCCGATTGGAGCCGTTCCTGCAGAAGCGTCTTAAAATCGATCGAATTTTTTGGCGTTGCATTTTTTAGCTCTTTGGAAAAAATGCGGTTGATAAAAACGCGGGCCGGTATGTATCCGCCATCAAGAAAAATCGCCGCGATCACAGCTTCGAGCGTGTTTGCGAGCAGAGCCTGTTTTTTTCGTCCGCCGGTCTTTTCCTCGCCGCGGCCCACACGGATAAATTGTCCCAGGTCGATTTGTTCGGCGAGGCGGGCGAGTGTTGTCGTGCTGACCAGATGATGCTTCATCAGCGTCAGGTCGCCTTCGCTGCCGTTTGGATGTGCTCCATAAAGCTGCTGGGCAATGACGAGCCCTAAAACCGAATCGCCGACAAACTCCATCGTTTCATTCTCAGCATCACGAACGGATTGCTCGGATGCTCCCGGCAGATTTTCGTACGCCCACGAGCGATGTGTCACCGCCCGTTCGAGCAATTTCAGATCCTCAAACTTATGAGCAATTAGGTTCTCAAGTTTTGCAATATTTGCTGACATCAAAAGGTAATTTTATGAGGATTGCGTTAAAAAAGAAAGCCGGACGCTTTAGTAAAAAAGCGTCCGGTCGATTTTCGAGATATACGCTAACCTTAGTTTTTAGGTTTCGCGGTCGATGCGGCCGGTTTAATGGCGGCTGCTGCGGCCGGTGTCGAAGTTGTCGTTGTTGTTGTCGGTTCAGGATCGCTGACCGGCGTTACCGGATCTAACGGATTGGGCAATGGTTTTTTTATGGTATTTGCGACAAATGCGTCAAAACCGTCCATTTTTCCAAAACGCACATTGTAAAGCTCCTGGAGCCTTTTAAGCAGGACGTTTTTATATTCCGGAGGCAGTTTAGAATCGGCCTTGGCCAGCGTATGGGCACGTCCGTAGGCGTCGATACCCGCTTCAGCCGTACCATTCACAAGTGCGACCTTAGCCTTAATGTCGGCAATTTTCTTTTCCGCAACTTCCGGCGTGTCGGTGTCAGCCTGTGCCTTGATCATGTCATCCACTTCCTTGGCAAGCTTTACGACCTCATCAAAGTAGAATGAACCGATGGTCTGGTAAACGATCGGATTGGTCTTGGTATCCGAAGCCAGCTGGGTTGCCTTATAGAGATGGCTGAGACCGAGCTTTTTGTCATTTTTATCAAAGAAATAGATATACCCGAGCGTATAATTCATCCATCCGAGGGCGTTGTCTTTGGTGTTATACTTAAACTGATTGACGCCGAAACTATCAAATTTCTTGCCCGCCTCGAGATCAGCGATCGACATTTTGGCAAAACGGATGGTTTCGTCGTTCCATTTTGTCACACGCGGCACCTTGATCGTTTCGTCAAGGCCGATCGAACCGAGAACCAACTCAACCGTCCTGAATTCTTCCGGATACTTCTGTAGAATCTCTTTACCGCTGGAATACACGACGTCCCAATTGCTGGTTTTAAGTGCGCCGTTAAAAGTCTCAAGCAGGTTGGTCTTGGCTTCGGCGTCTGTAAGTTCCTTTAGAGTGGCCTCAAGCTTTGGCAGCGTGGTCTTAAGATAATCTGAAAGATCCTTTGCAGTTTCGCATGCCCCATATTTTTCCAGAAACTGTTTACCTGTTTCAATCGTCTTTTTTCGTCCGGGAATAGTCCCCACCGGGAACTCGGCACGAAACCTATCGCCCAACGCCGTCTGTCCTTCGGCGTCCGCACAAGGATCTTGTACAACTCCGGCCACAGGATCTTGTGCATTTCCGGCCACGGCCCCGACCGCGAATATCGCGGCCAACAAAAACCCAATATTTGTATATCTAAAAATCGTTTTCATCTAACTCCTTCCTCGGGTTGACCCCTGTAAAAATTTTTGTCTGCCAGTCGCTTTCTCAGGAGATTCTTAAAATCCTGATCAGCGTCAAATCAGATGTTTTGCATAACAAAAAAGTTGCAAGATTTTCACTTCTGAGCAATGCACATTAAATAAAATGTCGAATCAAAAGAAATTCTTTCGAAAAATTAAATAATCACGCAATTTTTAGGTATGTGTCAAGCGGACAAACAAAAATTCGGAGCATAAACGTCAAAGCGACACGCGGGCCGCTTCCGACACCACAGCCGAAGACGGACAGAATGCCTGCATCTAGTCACGCCGGTTTAAATCCAGAGCATTGATAACTACGGTTTGATTACGGATCCTTTTTTTATTTCTTTTCCGTCTTTATCATAGGTGATCACAACCGGTGGGAATACCGGCTTTGAGACGCCGGTTTTTGTGACAAGTTTCTTTTGCGCGGGCGTCTTTTTCGTTAAATTTACGGCTGGTAAGAGGTTGCGGACGTCTGCGTCATCCGCATCGCTTTCATCCTCATCCTCGTCGGCACGGCTGGCCTGCGTTTTTGTATCCGCCGGGGCCTTTGAATTTAACTTGAATTCGGTGTATGCCAAATTGCGGTCGGTTCGGACGATCCGGCCGGCCAAAGACTTGTAGATTTGTCCGGCAATGGCGGCGGCAATTCTGCCACGCTCATTTTGGCCGCGGGTTATGACCGCAATCGCGTATTTAGGAGCCTCGATCGGAGCGACGGACGCAAATAGGCCGACCCACGAGCCTTTGTCGATGCACGACCCGGTCTTGCCGGCGACGCCGAGCGTCTGATCCATATTCCGACGGGCGGTACCATACTCGGCCGCACCGATCATTCCGGGTATGACACGGCGTACATTTTCCTGCGGGAGTTGAACTTTTGCTTTATAAAACGTCCGAAATTTTACCTTTTCGATTTCGTTACGCGGGATGCGCGGCAGAACGCGGTTACCGCCGTTCGTGATTGCGGCGGCCATAACGGCCAGCTGAATCGTCGAAACCTCGGTATCGTCACCGTGCGAATAAATACGCGCGTTGTTGTTGTTGTGCGGCAAGCGGCCGGTGGTTTCTCCTTCTAAATTGATACCGGTCGGCTCGCCGAGCCCTAGCTGCCTGCCGTATTCGACAAGTTTTGTATTTCCGATGCTCGCTCCGGCGCGTTGAAAATAGGGATTATCGGAATACGCAAGGGCGTCGTCCAGATTGCGGCGGGTCGATGTGTTTTGAACCGAACCGTCTTCTTTGCTGATCACGCCCTCGTTAAGACCGGCGGCGGCGGTAACGAGTTTGATCGTCGAACACGGCCTGATGCTCGTGCGAACCGCCCACTCCTGATTGACGATCGTCAAAACCTTTCCGGTCTGAGCCTCCATCACAACGACCGAACCGGCGTGCGACCCGAGAGCATTGACCGCCACCTGACGAATCGCCAGATCCTCGCCTTCGGTCACATCGTTTGCAATATTTGCGGACGTCTCGGTGCGGAGGCCGCGTTCGAATGCGGCCCGGCGTGCCCTTGCTTCGCGGGCGGCTTGCTCACGGCGTCGGCGTTCGGCCAAGATTGCAGCCTGGCGCTCCGCCTCTTTACGCCGGCGCTCGGCGGCGGCCTTTTTTGATTCAGCTGATTTTTTTGAATCCTTTTTGGCCTTGGCGGATGCTTTAGCCTTATCTTTTGCACTTAAATTGTCCCGTTTTGTGTCTTTTGCGGTGACTTTCGACTTGCCTCGATCTTTTTTTGCATCTTTTGCCTGGCTTTCCTTCTTCTTAGGAACGGCTTTCTTTGAAGCGGCCTTAGCTGTCGGCTTTTTAACCGCTGCCTTTTTTGTTTGGGCAGAAAGATCGGGCGTGAAGGCCAGACTCAGGACAAAAATCGTCAGAAAAAAACCGACAAACGAATATTTCGGGAACATTAACTTCATGCTTTACCTCGGATCCTCGGACTTGTTTTGAGATTATAGGACAGGGCGATACAAGCGCCGGTTGCTTAAAAACTATTGATGAATATAACATTCAACGGACGGCGTGGCAAGTTTTTTTATTCACGCCGATTTAACGTCAGATGAGATTTTTTAACACATTCCGCGGAAAGCTCTTATTGATACTAGCGGTTTTGCTTATAGCAACGCTTGGAGTGCAGTATTATCTTAATCTGCGCACCCAGAGTGAGAATAACGAACTCCGTGCTGACCAGGCCCGCTCACTCGTGACGGGCATCAGTCTCGGATTCCGAAGCATCCCGATGAAGGATCTTCGCATAAAAGACCTTTTTGAAGAGCGGGATCAGGCTTATTTTGATGAGGCGGCAAAGGACAGGATCAAGGACATAATCGTTATAGACAGCACGTGGCGGGTAATAGACAGCCTGAATCCGGATTATCTGCCGACCTATGATGATAATGATGAAGTCACATATAAAAATCTGAGCGAAATTACAGATCTGCCGCCGTTGATGGAGGGTTCGCGGCTCGGTGACGATCTGCAGTATTTTCCCAATCGTAAGACCGCTCTCAACAAGAAACAGCCGGATGAGGCACACGCAATACCGCTCGACACAAGCCTGGGCCGTTACTATGTGATGGTGATCTTGCGTAATGACAGGAGTGAGGCCGCGTGGCGTGCGGCGCAGCCCCTGATTTTCACTCTTGGCGTGCTGCTTGTTTCGTCTCTCATCACTTTTTTCCTTGTCTGGCGGTTTGCAAGGCCGATAGCAAATCTTTCGAACGCCGCACGCGAGGTGGCCGAGGGCAATCTGAAGGTGCGGGTCCCCGACGGCAGCCGCAGCGACGAGATGGGACGGCTCGCAAAAAATTTTAATGAGATGGCCTCCGAGCTTGAAAAAACCCGTGACCTCGAGGCTCAATTACAGCAATCCGAAAAATCCGCCGTCGTCGGACGGCTCGGTTCGGCCATCGCCCACGAAATACGAAATCCTTTAAATTATATCAACCTGACGCTCGACCATCTAAGGTCAAAGTTTGCACCGGATGATGCGGAAAAACGTGCTGTGTTTGTAAAATTGACCGCACAGCTTAAATCGGAAGTAGAGCGTATCAATCAGCAAATATCAGACTTTCTAAACTATTCGCGGCCTGCCAGGGCGGATCTGCAGCCGGTCGACGCCCGAAAGGTTATCGAAGATTCGATGCGTATCGCGATGGCCGAAGCCGCCGAAAAAAATGTAAAAATCAGCGTCGTCGAACACGAAAATGTACCAAAAATAAAGGCTGACCCTGAGTCTTTGCGTTCCGTTTTTAATAATCTTTTTATCAACGCTGTCCAGGCAATGGAAAATACCGGAGGGCGTCTGACTGTAAAGATATGCCCGGACAGGGACGGAAAATTTGTCAGGTTCGAAGTCTCAGATACCGGCAGCGGCATCTCGGAAGATAATCTCTCAAATATATTTGAGCCGTATTTTTCGACAAAGGAGACCGGAACAGGATTGGGTCTGGCAATCGTGCAGAAGATCGTCGATATCCATAACGGCTCTATCGAGGTCGAATCCAGCGAGGGCAAGGGGACGAAATTTACGGTAAAATTACCGGTTGCAGAAGGGTAAGAGAAAAAATAATGGTCTTTTTTAGTTTGGGTCAGCACGAATATACGGCTAAAAACCCACTGTTTGGGTGTCTGTGAAAAATCGATTATGGCTAGAAAATCAATACTCGTCGTTGATGACGAACGAAATCAACGCGAAATACTGGAGACGATATTATCGGGCGAAGGCTACGATGTGACGATGGCAAGTTCGGGTGAGGCGGCGATGAAGTTTGTCGCCGACCGGCATTTTGACCTTGTGCTGACCGATCTGAAAATGACCGGTATGAACGGGCTTGAGCTGCTCAAGCAGCTGACCGATTTTGACAAATCGATCATCGTCATTTTACTGACGGCGCACGGTACGATCGATTCGGCGGTGGACGCCTTGCAGCTCGGAGCATTCGAATATCTCCAAAAACCGTATGACAGCGAGAAACTGCTTGACACGGTCTCGCGTGCGCTAAATAAACTCACGACGCTTGACGCCGAGATAATTTCGGTCTCACCCGAGATGGATAAGGTCAAAAAGCTGATTTTAAAGATCGCAAAGTCGAATTCAACGGTCTTGATTCGCGGTGAAAGCGGGACGGGAAAAGAATTGATCGCACGCTCGATGCATACCAACTCTCTGCGTTCAAGCGAGGCCTTTCAGGCCGTAAATTGTGCCGCAATCAATGAAAATTTGATCGAATCCGAACTTTTCGGACACGAAAAAGGTTCGTTTACCGGTGCGGTCGCCGATAAGAAAGGATTGTTTGAGATCGCTCATAACGGAACGCTGTTTTTGGATGAGATCGGCGAACTCGACATCTCGCTTCAGGCAAAGCTTTTGCGCGCTCTTCAGGAAAAGCAGATTCGCCGCGTCGGCGGTACACGCGAGATCGAAGTTGACGTCCGCGTCCTTGCCGCCACAAACCGCGATCTGCTCCACATGGTCGGTGAGAAGCGTTTTCGCGAAGATCTGTATTATCGTCTAAATGTTCTGTCTATCGAGCTTCCCGCCCTGCGTGAACGCCGAACGGACATTACTGTCCTGATCGATTATTTTGTAAAGAAGCACACCCGTAACACTGAGCGCAAAATAACTATCGAGACCCAAGCCCGCCGACTGCTCGAAGATTACGCATATCCCGGCAACGTCCGGCAGCTCGAATCGGCCATCGAACGCGCGATCCTGCTCTGCGAAAATGACACCGTCACGCTCGACGATCTGCCGCCCGAAATGACCCAGACAACCTCGGCTGTATCCGACGAGCATTTCAAACTCCCGCCCGATGGCGTAAATTTCGAAGACGTCGAACGCAGCCTCATAATGCAGGCGATGAGCCGAACGGAAAACAACATTACAAAATCCGCCAAAATGCTCGGCCTGACATTCAGAACCTTGCAATACCGTCTGGAAAAATTCGGAATAAAGAAAGACGATTCAGACGGGACCGAAGAGGACGAGGAAACGTAAATTTGTGTTAGAATTCGGGTGAGGTAAAGTGATGATAACAGTAGAAGGAGTATATAACGACGGCAAAATTGAACTTCTTGAACCGGTTTCCGCACCGACGAAGTCAAAGGTGCTTATTACGTTTCTTGAAAACGCAGATATTCATCTGTCAACGCTTGGGATTGATAGAGAAGAAGCTGCTGAACTACGGAATAAATTTGCTTCGTTCGAAGACTGGAACGATGCTGCACTAGATATCTACAACGACTATGACAACGCCAAATCCGTCCTCGACGAAAGGGCATAAACGCGGCGACGTTGTACTGGTGCCGTTTCCGAACTCCGATTTGAAAACAGCCAAACTCCGTCCGGCGCTGATTGTTCAGGCCGACGATTTAGATACTGGAATTTCGCAGGTCGTAATTGCAATGATCAGTTCAAATCTAAAACGTGCCGGTCATATATCTCGCGTTCTGATCAGGACTGCTTCTGAATCGGGCAAGCAAAGTGGACTGCTTTTCGATTCGGTTTTGATGTGCGATAACTTGGCGACCGTTACATTGCCAACCATAAACCGGAATATTGGATTCATCGGGGATGTCTCCGAAATCGATGGTGCGCTGCGGCATACGCTGGGATTGTAAGATGAGATTCTATGGAATGGTTTTCGACATTGAGTTTGGCTTTGGGGACGGCTTGGACCAGCGGGATAAATCTTTACGCGACGGTTTCGGTGCTTGGGCTGCTGCAGCGGTTTGGGGGTGTAAGGCTGCCGGGCGGGCTTGATGTGCTTGATAATTGTTGGATCATCGGCTTTGCGGGCGGGCTTTACATCATTGAGTTTTTTGCAGATAAAATTCCGTATGTGGACAGCGTTTGGGACGTCGTTCACACGTTTATTCGCGTACCGGCGGGTGCCGTCGTCGCCTATGCCGCCGTGTCGGACATGGATGCGGGCATCGTAATTCCGGCGACGCTGATCGGCGGCGGTCTGGCTTTTTCTTCGCATGGGGCAAAATCCGCGTTGCGGGTCGGTGCAAATATGTCGCCGGAACCGGTTTCAAATTGGGCTCTGTCATTGATCGAGGACGTTATTGCAATTGGCGCTGCACTTCTCGCGGTTTTTGCTCCGTTCGTGATCTTGGGTGTGTTGGGGGCCTTTGTTATCATATTCCTGTGGTTTTTTCCAAAGGTTCTTCGAGCGGTCAGGCGTTTGTTCAGAGCAGTCGCAGCATTTTTCCGGGGAGAGAGTTTTGAGGCGGTGGCCCGCAAGGCAGGATGATAGACATGGTACGAATATTTCAAAGCAGCGCGCTTGTCCTGGCCGGCGTCACCGTTTATTTTTTATTGAATGACGATTTTGACAATGCTTTCGTCGTCGGTGCGTTCTCGATCGTCAGTTTTCTTCTTAGCATGCGTTTTCAGATAAAAGCCAGGCTCAAAGAACACGAGAATCAAGATCCGAAAACGGAAGATATATGATTATTTTGCGTAAACGGCCTTTGCGGATAAGATATAAGGGTGAAAAGCGTAGCCGAACTCATAGAAAACAACCGCCTTTGGTCAAATCAGGTCACAAAGGATAATCCAAATTTTTTCTCGGGTCTCGCCAGTCAGCAAAATCCGCATTATCTGTGGATCGGTTGTTCGGACAGCCGTGTATCTGCCAATACCATCGTCGGTCTGATGCCCGGCGAGGTTTTTGTTCATCGAAACGTAGCGAATCTGGTTGTACGCGGTGACCGGAATTGTCTTTCAGTTATCCAGTATGCGGTGGATTATCTCGAGATCGAACACATCATCGTCTGCGGCCATTATGATTGCGGCGGCGTTAAGGCGGCACTGAAGGGCCGCAGCCGCGGCCTTATCGATAACTGGCTTTGGCATATTCAGGATACGGCGGGCCGCCATTCGCACGAATTGAGCAAAATAAAAAACGCCCAGGAAAAAATAGATCGGCTTTGCGAGCTAAACGTCGTCGAACAAGTAATAAACGTCGGAATGACGGCGACCGTGCTTGACGCCTGGAACGCCGGGCGGGAAGTTGAGATCCACGGCTGGATATACGGTGTAGCGGACGGCCTCATCCGCGATCTGGCTATTTCCATTAACAATGCGTCCGAACTCAGAAAGCTTCGCTTAAAGTTTCAGGACAGCAACGAACCCGTGCCTCTCATTACGGCATCCAACTAACGAAATAATATCTTTTACCCAATAATGTTTTTTATCCACAGGTACAATAAAGTTTTGATAGCGTTTACGCTGTTTTTTCTGTTTTGCGTCGAAGCTCAGGCTCAGATGTCACGCAAACCTTCGCCGACACGTGAGCCAAAGGGAGCGATGGGCAAAAAGCCGGATTCGAAAGAGAATTCGCTGCCGCGTATCTCTTCGCAGGCTGATTTTGACTCGATCCTGCGCACCTATCACCAAAGCACGCCGTATGCGCTCCCGCATGCGATGTTTGTGATTGACCGCCGCAGCAGGAACAAAATATATTACGTGAATTCGCAAAAATATCGTTTTCATAAAGATTTTTTGCTGGCGACCTATCTGATACCGCGCGGTGCCGATGTTTTCAAACCGATCTATATCGATCAGGACCGGCGCTTTATTGTCGGCACGATAGCGTGGCAAAAGACGGTCGAAAAATTTACGTGGGAGCTGTATGAGGGCGATCTGGCGTCAGCCGAGATTATTAAAACGGCCAACGATGTAATAAATAAATCTTTCTTTCAAAAGGTTTTTTACAAGCCAAATTCGCTGCGTCAGGAAGACGCAGCCGTCGGCCTCGACCGCGTGCTTCAGGACGAACTTAACCGAAACCACCCGTATCTTGCTCTAAATACCGGCAAAGCCATCGGCCGCCTCCATATAATCGACAAGCTTGACGACACCGTCGAGATCGGCGATAACGAGATAATTGTGCTGCGCGAATTGCCGGCCAGTCTGCCGCCGGTTCGCGGCATCATTCTGGCAAAGCCTTCGTCGCCGCTTTCGCACATTAACATTCTCGCAAAAGGCTGGAACATACCAAATGTCTATATAAAAGACGCCGATAAACTATTTCGCGAATACGACACATACGTCTTCAAGCTCAATGCAAACCTGACAAATTACAACCTCGAACCCGCGTCGGCGGATGACCTGAAAACCGGATTTGTCTCACCTGAACAACAGATACCACCTGCTGATCTCAAGACGTCAAAGCTTGCGGCCCTGAGCGAAATGCGTCAGAAAAGCAGCAACGCATACGGTGCAAAATCGGCGAATCTTGGCGAAATGCTAAATTCGCGTTTGACCGCTGTCACGATTCCGGACGGGTTTTCGGTTCCCTATCATTGGTACGACAGATTTATGGAGGATAACGGGCTAAATACCGTCATCAACGACCTGATGGACAACAATGATTTTGTCCACAACCCGCGAATCAGACGCCAAAAGCTCGACGAATTTAGAAAATTGATCCAAAACGGCCAATTCAATGCCAAACTTCGCAGCGAAATTATCGAAAAATGGAAGATACAGCTAAAAGGAAAACCGGTTTTTGTACGCAGTTCGTCGAACGCCGAAGACCTGCCAAATTTTAGCGGCGCCGGTCTGTATTCGAGCGTTCCGAATGTGATCGACGAGGATAAGTTGATCGAAGCGGTCAAAAAAGTATGGTCGTCTCTGTGGAATTTTCAGGGTTATGAGGCCCGTGTCCGCAATTATGTCAGCCAGTTGGACGTCTATATGTCGGCCTTGATCCAGGTCGGCGTCGATATGGAAAAGGGCGGCGTGATGATCACAAAAGACCCTTTTGACGAGCGCAACAAAAATGCCGTTTACATCAGCGCCGTGTGCGGACATAATTCAAAGGTTGTTGATAATTCGGGAATCCCGGAACAGATTTTGTTTAATCCTAAGTCAAATGCCGTGATAGTTATGACGCTCTCGCAACAGGAGAGCGCCCTCGAATTTGACGAAAACGGCGATCTCAGGGAAACTGCCGATAAATGCGCCGGTGCGCAGAAACGCGTACTCACAAATCTACAGGCGAGAACGCTGGCAAAAACTGCAATAAGCATCCGAACGGCATTTGGCGGCAAAAAAGAGCAGGATATCGAATGGGGAATACTAAACGGCCGCATTTACATCGTTCAGGCCCGGCCGTATATTGATAATAAATAGGTCATACGCCGTTAAATCGGGCGGAGACATATTTTGCGTTTTTAAAAAGAAGTCTAATGAAAATATTAATTATCAGCATCACTCTATGTTTTATGTTTGGCTGCAATACGGCCGCGCCGGTTGCTGAGAAGGCAAACAGTGTCCCTCTGACGGCCAAACCGGAAAAGGCCGAGACCGCGATCGCCCATTCGCTTGAAAATCAGACGCCGAATCCGGGCAAACCGGCGGTGGAAACGACAAAATGGACGCAAAGCGGCGATCCGATCGATACTAAGAAATTGGACGCCGCGATAGCGTCTGCCGAAGCAGCGTTTGATAAAAAACCAAGCGACAAAGACGCCGAACAGGCTCTCGGAACGGCGTTTTTCAAGCGGGCGGTCGCCCTTACCGAAGCCCGGCAATATGCTTCGGCCTTGGGCGATTACCGGCGTTCGCTGAAACACGATCCGAGCAACGGCGAAGCTCAGACATGGATCGATCAGATCATCAACATTTACGCCGGGCTTAAAAAGAGCTACCCAAAAGAAGGCGAAGAGCCGCCGCCGCTGCCGTTCAATAAAGGTTAATGAACGGCGAGAAACGGAAAAATTTTGCCCGACGATTAAAACCGTAAAAGATGGTTTACATCTGACAGCTTGCTTTTTAAACAAAAATGCTGTAGGCTCTGTAATTTGATAATTCCGTATCTCTTCGTCGACGGTAAATTCGGTTCAGTTGTTGGATCGGATAGATAGTTCGAGAAACGGTTCCTTTATAACTGTTAGAAGAGTTTGCACGAGATTGCAAACCCTCGAACGCTGGTTCCTTCCTTGCTGCCGTTACAGGCGAAGATCACTCCACGTTAGTAACTTCTTATTACATCCTGAAGACTCTTTTTTTGAGCTCCGGTTTTAGTTGGCTTTACACGATTAGTGTGTCTGTCTGAAAGTGGAATTGCAAAAACAGGGCCGGCCAAGGCCGGTACTCCGAACCTCTTCCGTTGATAAAGATTTATTTAGATACAAAATGACTTTTAAAGATTTAGGCTTGCTGCCGTTTTATACGGAAAGGTGCGAGCAATTGGGTTATGTTGAGCCTACACCCATTCAAAAACAGGCAATTCCCCTTCTATTAAATGGCGGGGACGTAATCGCTTGTGCCGAGACCGGCACGGGCAAAACGGCGGCTTTTCTGCTGCCGATACTGCAAATGCTGGGCGGGAATAAAAATAAACCCGGAACAAAGGTTTTAGTGTTGTCGCCGACGCGTGAGCTTGCTAACCAGACCGAGGCTTTCTGCCGTCAATTTGCTCCCAAAGGTATTTCGTGTACCGCGATAATTGGCGGTTCGGGTTACAAACGGCAGATGGACTCGCTCCGGCGTGGGGCAAATATCATCGTCGCTACGCCCGGACGGCTGATCGACTTTATGGACCAGGGGCTGATAAATTTCAGCAGCCTGACGACGCTCGTTTTGGACGAGGCGGATCGGATGCTCGATATGGGGTTTTTGCCGTCGATCAAGCGAATTATCAGGGTAATACCGCCGAAGCGTCAGACGCTGTTTTTCTCGGCAACGATGTCGCCCGAGATCGAGCGTATCGCCTATTCGATGCTTAAGGACCCGGCCTTTATCGAGGTCAGCCCAAGAGGCAAGGCCGCCGGTTTGATCGAACAGACGGCGTATCCGGTAGCTCAGCAATTCAAAATGCCGCTTCTGCTCGATCTGCTCGACAAAGAAGATTTTGACCGCGTTCTGGTTTTTACACGCACAAAGCGCGGTGCCGACCGTATCGCTCATATTTTAGAGAAGCGGCTACACAAATCGAACCGCATCCACGGCGACCGTTCGCAGTCACAGCGCGAGGCCGCGCTTCGCAGTTTTAAATCCGGTCACACGAATGTGCTTGTAGCCACAGATGTGGCCGCCCGCGGCATCGATATAGATTCTGTATCGCATGTGATAAACTATGATATTCCGGAAGCACCGGAGGATTATGTTCACCGTATAGGACGGACGGGGCGGGCCGGCAACAAAGGCCGCGCTATAACTCTGTTTACGATCGCAGAGGAGCATTCGATGCGGGCGATCGAAAAGCTGACCGGCGAATCGGTCGAACGTGTGCTGCTTCCCGATTTTGGCGGCCACACCGTCGCACCGTTGGCTCCGGGTAAGAAATTTGGGGCTCCCGTAAGGAAGTTTCGCTCGTTTGGCGGCCGTCGCCGCAGATAGGTTCGCGGTGCCGGATCAATTAAAGTGTTTTGTGGCCTGACAGTGGCATCGATCAAGAGCCGCATACACGGTTTTTCTTTCGTGGCTGTGTCCGACAGAGGTAAAATTATGGTAAAAGCTAAAGCTTATGCAGTAGATGATTCAGTTGAAATGATGTGTTCGGCCTGTGATCTAGATCAGAATCACAAGGTTCAGACCGTAACTAAGCAGGGCAAGATCACTAAGGCCGCCTGCGAGGCCTGCGAAACGGTCAGCACATTTACCCGCGGTGTAAAAACGTCGGTATCGATGGGTACTGGCAAGAACGCCTCGCCTTATGACCGTATGCGGAAATACCGCAAAGGCCAGGCAATGACCCACGCAAAATTTGGCCGCGGCGAAGTCACAGCCGTAATAGAACCCCAAAAAATCGACGTCCTTTTTGGCGACGAAACGCGCCGTCTGATTCACGCTCAGGTTTAGCCGGATGCGTGCGAAAAATTTTTAAGGCTGTCCGAAAATGTAAGGTTTTTGGACGGCCTTTCTATATTTTCAAACCGTCCACCTTGATATTTACGAGACGTGGAGTTTTTCGATATAATCTGAAAGGTCCAATCAATATAGGAAAAAATTTATGAAGCGATACTTTTCCGTGCTTGTCACAATGTCAATTATTTTTGCGTTTTCGGGCGTCGATATCAATGCTCAAAAGGTTGATGAGGCAATTCTTGCAAAAGCCAGAAAGATTCATGCCGAGGTGATAACGCTCGACACGCATAACGATATAAATACGGCCAACTTTACCGAGGCTGTCAATTACACACAGGATCTGCCGACGCAGGTTAATTTGCCCAAGATGGTACGCGGCGGGCTGGACGTTTCGTGGCTTATCGTTTACACCGGCCAGGGCGATCTCGATGACGCCGGATATCAAAAGGCCTATGACAATGCGATCGATAAATTTGATGCGATCCATCGTCTGACCGAGAAGATCGCACCCGCACAGATCGGGCTCGCACTAACGTCAAAAGATGTACGGCGAATTCATAGCTCCGGCAAAAAAGTGGCGATGATAGGCGTCGAGAATGCGTATCCCATCGGGACGGATCTCGATAATATAAAGGATTTTGCGATGCGCGGCGCACGCTATATGTCGCTCTCGCATAACGGCCACAGCCAGCTCGCGGATTCGAATACGGGGGAAAGAGACAACGTGTGGCTGCATAACGGCCTGAGCGAATTGGGGAAAAAGGCCGTTTTTGAGATGAACAAATGGGGAATTATGATCGATCTGTCGCACCCCTCGAAACAGGCAAACATCCAGACGCTGGCGTTGACAAAGGCTCCGGTTATCGCTTCGCATTCAGGTGTGCGGGCGCTTTGCGATCACAGCCGAAACCTCGACGATGAACAGCTTGCGCTGATAAAAAAGAACGGCGGAGTCGTGCAGGCGGTCGCATTTCGCAGCTATGTCAGCAAAGAGAAGAGCGAGCTCCGCTCAAAATTATCGGTCGAGATATTGCGCGAAGCCGCCGTCAGGGAAAATTTCAAAATACTCGACCGCGCAGAGATCACAAAACTCCCCGAAAATGAGCGTTCCCAATACACCGCCAAATTATCCGCGTTTCGCGCAAAGGCCAACCCGATAATCAAAGAGCGTCTGAAAGACGACGCACCCGACGTAAATGTCAAAGACTTTGTAGATCACATCGATTACCTGGTCAAAAAGATCGGCATCGACCACGTCGGCATCAGTTCCGACTTTGACGGCGGTGGCGGCGTCGAGGGCTGGGACGACGCCTCCGAAACGCTTAACGTCACCATCGAACTCGTCCGGCGCGGTTATACAAAAAATCAAATCGCAAAAATCTGGAGCGGAAATTTACTTCGTGTCCTGGACCGTGTACAGAAAGTGGCGAAACAAATGCAGTCGGTAGCAAAACGGTAAACGACTCCGCCACGCGGCCCCAGGTCAGCCGCCTCTATCGATACACGGACATAGCCCTTGTTTAAACTCCGTCGCGCGGCCCCAGGGCAGCCGCCTCCGCACCGTAAATTTGCTGACCGGATATTATTTCCGGCCGCGAAACAGCAACCCTAAGACCAAACCAACCGCCGCTGAGATCAATATTGTCTGACCGGGTTTTTGACGGGCAAATTCCTTTGCGTCCTCGACCAGCTCTTTCGGGTCTTTACCCTGCAATTCCTTAAACTTGTCACCCGCCTGAGCAAATTTGTCGTTCGCAAAATCTTTGGCCCGTCCGGCCGCATCCTGTATTTTTTGTCCGTAATCCTGTGCCTGCATTTTCAGATCTCCTAAAAATTCATCATTCGAGGCCGCGTCCGTCAACGGCACGAGGCTCTGTTCCAATTCCACTTCCGCTTTTTTTACTTCCGAATCAAATTCCGACATATAAATTCTTCCTTCTTAATCTTTCGCACTAACTTAATCTTTCGCACTAAAACGACGTTCAGATGGCGCCGTACCCCCAAATGGTTGTAACGAATGGAATCAAGAAAATGTTCCGTTATCAACGGTCAAAGTCCCATTACGACGGCGGTGGACGTCGGCGGGACGCTGCAAACCACAAAGCGACGGACGCAGAAGGAGCTTACAAAGACATTCTCGGCCGGACATACAAGACCGAAGTGAGGGACTTAGACGGAGCCCCACATCCAGAACAAATCGCCCGCGATAATATCGATATGCGACTAGCTGTGTGCGGCTGGGTTGTGCAGAGGAAAAACGAGATAAATCTAGCTGCGAACGACGGGGTTGCGGTACGAGAGTGTCAGACTGACGTTGGGCCGGCGGATTATCTACTGTTCGTGGAGAAGTAGCCTGTAATTGAAGCAAAGCCCGAGGACATGGGCTACGATCTCACCGTGGTCGAAGAGCAATCTGCTGATCGCGCTAGGGCTACTCCAGGAATTTTGCAACTTTTCTCCGATTACAGCGTGAGGTTAGATATAAACATGTGGGTATCAGGCCTTCTGATTTTAATTCGCCCGCAAATTCTGTTTTAGACCAAGCTTTACTAAAACGTGCTTTGAACCCCCGGTTTTCTTAAGAGAGGGCTAGAAACTTTCAAAGCAAACAAACTGCAGATTGAGCCTTGCTCATTTGGGGAATAACTATGTCCAGAAATAAGTTTGCCGGTAATAAAACAAAACGGGAACCCGAGAACGCGAAGGGGATTTTGAGACGAATTGAGACGAATCGGCACGTCATCCTCTCGATCGGCCTGATAGCTGTCATCGGCGTTGGCGCATTGGCGGCAAACGGCTGGCTCGCCCGAACCGATACGGTTTCAGGTGAGCAAACCGGATGGTTTGGAGCAATTGTCGGCAGCCCGCACGCAAGTGTCAGTAGCCCGCACGTAAGTAAGGGCCCGAGCAACGACGAGTCAACGGCTTCTCTCGCTCCGCTTCCGCCCGCAACACCGCAGTTGTCAAAGGAGTATATCTACGCCGGTTCGCGGCTTTTGGCGGTTGAGGATGCGAATGCAAATGCGGCACCACCGGCTGATCTGGCGGTCTGGCGGCCTTCGAGCGGGACGTGGTATGTGCTGGGCGGGCCCGGTTCGGCACAGACCTATTTTGCGTTTGGCGCGAGTACCGACATACCCGCACCGGGAGATTACGATGGCGACGGTAAGACGGATTTTGCGGTTTATCGGCCATCGACCGGGGCCTGGTATATAGTGAACAGTTCAAATGGCTCGGAGCAGTATCCGATACTCGGCTCGAGTACAGATATCCCGGCGGTCGGCGACTACGATGGCGACGGCAAGACGGATGTCGCCGTCTGGCGAGGTTCGAACGGGACGTTTTATACGATCAACAGCTCAAATCAGAGCATTTTTAATGTTCAGATCGGATCATCCGGCGACAAACCAGCCCCGGCCGATTATGACGGCGACGGCAAGGCTGACGCAGCCGTATGGCGATACGGCAGCCCAAGCCAATTCATATTCCGCCAAAGCTCCAACGGCCAGACATTCAGCCTCAACCTCGGCTCGGCAAGCACCGACCAACCGGTCAGTGCCGATTACGACGGCGACGGCAAGGCCGATTTTGCTCTGCTCTCAGGCAACGTCTGGACGATCCGCTCAAGCATCAACGGCACGATCTCAAACACAACCTGGCAAAGCGCCGGCTACACCCCCGTTCAAAACGACTACGACGGAGACGGCAAAGCCGACATCGCCACCTGGAACGCCACCCCAAGCGGCTACTGGAACATAAAACAATCCTCCAACGGCCAAACCCGAACCGAAATCTGGGGCTACACCGGCGACATCCCTGTACCGGCGTTTTACAGGAGGTAGCGTTTATTATTCTCATTATGGTCTGATTTAAAACGGAAAAACGATGAGACTCAAAAATATGAAGATAATTATTTCCAAATATAAAAAAAACAGCATCTCAAAAATGGTTTTGATACCCACATATCTATTTTTTATAATTTCTTTGAGTTTTGGACTTGCGGGATGGGCTAAAGGTCAAAACACGTCATCCGTCGAAGGCGGCAAATCAGCTGGAACCTACAATTTTGACAATTTTGCAAATATCAATTTGTTTAATGGAAATATGAACTTTAGTTTGCCGCTAGCACAAGTCAACGGCAGAGGCGACGCGGGAGTGACTATTCCTTTGACAATTGAAACGCGGTGGGTAGTCCAACAAACATATGCTGGGGGCGGAATATATCAATATGCTCACATTCCTCAAACTATGGCCGGAGTGATGGTTAATGGGCCGGGAAAACTTGCTGCGTCAATATCAACATATGATTATTTTGATACAGTTTCTACCAGTTGTCCCTCATATGATTCATATCCGTCAAAAGCAAAACTGAAATTGAATTTTATGACTTCCGACGGAACTTCGCATGAATTAAGAAGCACTCTAAACGGAGGTGAACCTTTTCCCATCACATATTGTTATGGACTGCCTTATTTTAACCACGGAAAGAAATTTATATCATGGGACGGGAGCGGAGTTACATTTATTGCGGACTCAGATGTTTTATCGCACGATCAAATTTTAGTCCCCAATGGTTATTTATTGTTGACTAACGGAATTCGTTATCGTATCGAAGGAGGAGTCACCATTTGGATCGAAGATAGAAACGGAAATAGAACAACATTTAGCTATACAGTTAATAAAACTACTATCACCGACTCAATAGATCGTCAAACCGTTATTGATTACAATCAGAATGCATCTCCATATGGTTGGCACACAAAAATCACTCAAAAAGGCTTTAACGGTACTCACAAAATAATTCGGGTTGCATCTAATGGGGCTACCGTGTGGCTTCCCGACGGCAGGACGTATTTAATCCAAAATGGTATTTACGGTGTAACTGGAGTTGCAACTCCAACGGGTGCGGTTTATCAATATGATTATAACGTCATATTTGCGCCTGTTGATAAGCCTCAGAAGCAGGCTCCAGAACCTCCCTATATCCGAGTATCCGAACGGCGAGTTTATGCAGACGGTTTAAACTTGTCACAGAAAACTACATTTGCTGTTCCTACCGATGTTCACTCAGCCATCACAACAGTTGACAATTTTGATGGAAACGGAACGCGATTATCAAGAAGCAAACATTATTTTCACGGCGATCCAGTCCCCTTTAATTCTTGGAATGGGCCAGTTGCGGACGAAGATCCTTTTAACAAGGGACGGGAATATAGGACAGAGCATTATTCAAGCGACGGAACGACGCTTTTGAGAAAAAACGAAACCGAGTGGGAGGCGGGACGATATGAGGTATGGAACCCATATGGAACCGGAAACACAAATATTTATCGGGATGCCAGGATAGCTTCTGTTACCTCGACTTTAGCTGATAGCAATCAAGTCAGTAAAATAATTTTCGGCTATGATTCAACGGTTAGTTTCAATCTGCAAACTGATAGTTACGATTACGATTATGGGTCGGGTCAACCCGGGAATTTTGTTCGACGTTCACATACCGATTATAATAAAGGTGCAGTTTATACAACTAACTTAAGAAACTTGATTACCTTGCCGACAGAAACCTGGGCTTCGTCGGACATCAACGGAAATGTCAAGGTTTCCCGATCGCAATATGAGTATGACAATTATACTTCGGATGCCAATCACGCTCCTCTGATAGATCGCTCGAATATTATCGGACATAATTCAAGTTATGGTACTGGCTTTACGACAAGGGGAAATGTAACGAAAGTCACAAGCTATGCCGATGCGCAAAATCAAACCGGGGCAATCTCTGTCTATTCACAGTACGATATTGCCGGAAATGTTGTCAAAATGACTGATGCCAAAGGTTATGCAAGCACAGTTGATTATACCGACAGATTCGGTTTGCCTGATTCGGAGGCGCGAAGCAATTCGGCCCCGAGCGTCCTGAACGGACAACAGACCTATGCATTTGCGACAAGTGCTACAAATATTGTCGGTTACACAGGCTATACACAGTTCGATTACTACTCCGGAGCCGCGGTTGATTCGGAAGATCTTATCGGTAATGTCAGCACGACATTTTACGATGACATTCTGGGCCGTCCTACGCAAACCATCTCGGCAAATAACCGTCCGCAATTTAGAAGACAATCAACCTTCATTTATGATGATCTAAATCGCAAAGTGACGGTAACCGCGGACTCGAAAGCTTTCGGCGATAATTTGTTAAAAAGCGAATCGTTTTATGATAAATTAGGCAGGACGTTCGAGACAAGATCGTACGAGACCCCGACGATCTATATCAGAGGATTGACGGAATACGACGCGCTCAGCCGCGCCTATAAATCTTCGACGCCGCACCGACCGGACTTGAATGAACAGCCTGAATGGACGACGACGAGTTTCGATTCTCTTAGTCGCGTAACGCAAATTAAAACGCCGGACAATGCGATTGTCAGCCGGTCTTATTTTGGCAGCACGACGATGGTGGCGGATCAGGCGAACAGGAAACGAACCGGCGTATCGGATGCACTTGGAAGATTGTTGAAAGTGATCGAAGATCCGAACGGGCTGAACTATGAGACCATTTCTACATATGACGTACTCGGACGATTAAGAAAAACAACACAGACTGAGGGCCAGACAACGCAGAATCGTTATTTTATGTATAACGATCTGGGAAGACTGATCCGTGCGAAACAGACTGAACAGGTCGCAAATCCCGCTTTGAGCATAACTGACCCGATTACCGGAAACTCCGGCTGGTCGGTAAGTTTTTCGTATGACGCGAACGGAAATATAGTTTCGACTACCGACGCCAACAATCGAACAATCACCGGAGTCTATGATAATCTCAATCGACTGACGTTTAGAGATTATTCCGAAGCGTCAATGCCCGATGTGACGTTCACTTTCGATGACGTAAATATTCCGAATTCGAAAGGTCAGCTAACTGCGGTTACGTCCTCGGTTTCGTCGACATTTTACACGGCATTCGACGAGCTTGGCAGAATCAAGAGCAGCCGCCAAACGACAAACGGAACAAATTACAATTTTCCGGATTACACCTATGATTTATCGGGTGCTTTGGTATCGCAGACATATCCATCGGGCAGGATTGTCGAGACGGAATCGGATGACATCGGAAGATTGAGCAAGGTTACGAGCCAGATTCCGAGTCAGGTTGAAAGAACTTATCTTAGCAATCTGACATATACTTCCTTTGGGGCAGTACAGTATGCGAAGCTAGGCAATGGCAAATGGGAGTCTGCACAATTCGATCCGAAGCGACTGCAAACCGAGCAAATCAGTCTTGGCAGTTCAGCGGGCAATGCAGGTCTGCTGAAAATTGAATATGATTTCGGCACAACGGACAATAACGGAAGCCTTCGACAGCAAAAAATAACTGTTCCCGGAGCAAGCAGTCCGATTATTCAAGACTATACCTATGACATGCTAAACCGTCTGCGGTCGGCGACGGAAAGGGTGAACTCGCAGGTTCAATGGAAACAGACATTCTCGTACGACCGTTTTGGCAACCGGAGATTCGACGCAGCGAACACGACAACGCTTCCGGCCAACAATAACATCTATAATCCGCAGATCGACATGGCGACGAATAAGTTCACGGTCGCCGAAGGGTACAACTATGATGCGGATGGGAATCTAATCAGCAATCCGGAAAGCCAGCTTTTCGCATACGATGCCGAAAATCGGCAAACACAGGTTCAGAACACTGCATCACAGACAACGGCGAACTATTTCTACGATGGCAGCGGAAAACGGGTAAGAAAAGTTGACGGACAGGGAGAAACTGTTTTTGTTTACGATGCTTTCGGCAAACTTGTTGCTGAATACGCAACCATAATCGACAGCAGGCCAAAAGCTACAAGTTATTTGACAAC
>JBGTEX010000042.1:0-35680 GCA_041747575.1 Pyrinomonadaceae bacterium | reverse complement strand
TGAGTGTGTACGTTTCTGTATCGGGTTGTCGGTTAAAGAGAGATGCTTGCCGAGAGGTGAGAATTGGGCTAATTTCAGGGCCTTCTGAAACTTTTATTGTGGAGCTTGTGCCTCCACTCCTGACCCCCGGCGACAGCGTGGACAGGATAACGCCTATCGACAGACACAAAACCGAAAAAGCGAAATACCGAACTTTTTTGAATTCGGACTTATTAAATTTCCCTGCAAAAAACATAAACTTTGACATTTATACCTCCGCATCAATCAGGACAAAAAACCAAATTTCTAAGACGATATTATTTAATCTGTCAGCGACGATAAAACCACATACATTACACGAATTGTTTAACTTTACAATCTCAGTAAAAACCTAACTCAGCAGTTTGTCAAGTTAAATATTTGTTACAGAAAAAGCAGGGGCGATTGCCGTGTTCGCTCGTGCGGGGTTGCTTGCTGATTATCGGATGCGACGGGCTTTTTCTGGCAGCATGGTTATTTCTTCCAACTTGACAGACGCTGTCGGCGTCCAATTGGGGCAGGTTGTTTGATGCGGTCTGATCGACCATGTTTTTGCATCGAACTTTAGGAGAATCCTTAAAAAATGAAAATGTACTATACTAAACGTTTTGCGGTCGTCGCGGCAATTGCTTTGGCCATAACATTCTTTATGACAACAAAACACGTAAGCGAAATCGAGGCTGCAGCGACGGCGGCGAACCCGCTGCTTGAAAAATGGGACGGCCCGTTTGGCGGTGTCCCGCCGTTTGACGAGGTCAAAGTTGCCGATTTCAAACCCGCTCTCGAGGCCGCAATGGCTGAGAATCTGGCCGAGATCGACGCGATTGCAAATGCAAAATCGGCTCCGAATTTCGAAAACACGATCGCCGAAATGGAGCGTGCCGGCAGCGAGCTGAAACGCGTCCGGACGATCTATGAGATATGGGGCGGAAATCTGAGCACGCCCGGCCTGCAAAAGGTCGAGAGCGAAATGGAGCCAAAACTGGCGGCTCTTTCTGATAAGATCACTCAAAACGAAGCTCTGTTCAAACGGATCGAGACCGTCTATAATTCGCCTGAAAAGTCTAAGCTTACGTCCGAACAGCAACGTTTGGTTTGGGTTTACTATACCAATTTCGTCCGATCCGGGGCGAGGCTTAAGGCAGCAGAAAAAACACGTCTTTCGCAAATCAATCAGGATCTCGCCGGATTATTTACAAAGTTTAGCCAAAACCTGCTTTCCGAGGAAAACGATAAATATCTGATCCTAAAAAGCGAAGCCGACTTAAAGGGTATATCGCAGGGGCAAAAGGATGCCGCCGCAAACGCCGCTGCCTCTAAAAAACTTGAAAATGTCTGGATCATCTCAAATACACGTTCCTCGATTGATCCGTTTTTAACATATTCCGAACGCCGCGATCTCCGTGAAAAGGCGTGGAAGCTGTTTGTAAATCGTGGTGATAACGGTGACGCAAAGGATAACAACGCAATTATTGCCGATATTTTGCGCTTACGGGCAGAGCGGGCCAAATTGCTCGGGTTTGAGACTCACGCTCATTGGCGGCTCCAGGACAAAATGGCAAAGACGCCTGAAAGGGCGATGGAACTGCTCGACGCCGTTTGGACGCCCGCGATCGCACGTGTCCGCGAAGAGGTTGCCGATATGCAGGCTCTTGCAGATAAGGAAAAAGCCGGAATAAAGATCGAGCCATGGGACTATCGCTTTTACGCCGAAAAAGTTCGAAAGGAGCGTTATGATCTCGATCAGAGCGAGGTGAAACAATATTTGCAGCTCGACAAGATCCGTGATGCGATGTTTTGGATGGCGGGCGAAATATTCAATTTCACATTTACACAGGTTACAAATGTACCGGTATTTCATCCGGATGTAACCGTCTGGGAAGTCAAAAATAAAGCAACCGGCCAGCACGTCGGTCTCTGGTATTTTGATCCGTACGCACGCGACGGTAAACGTTCGGGAGCGTGGATGAATGCCTACCGCGATCAGGAACGGCTCGACCGCGATATAACAACGATCGTTTCAAACAACTCGAATTTTGTTAAAGGCAAACCCGGCGAACCGGTACTTATCTCTTGGGACGACGCATCGACAATGTTTCACGAATTTGGCCACGCTCTTCACGGACTATCGTCGGATGTGAAATATCCGACGCTTTCGGGTACAAGCGTTGCCCGCGATTATGTCGAATTCCCCTCGCAGCTTCTCGAACACTGGCTCGCGACGCCTGAGGTTCTGCAGAGATTTGCGATCCACTACAAAACCGGCAAACCCATACCGCAGACACTGGTTGACCGGATCAAAAATGCCTCAAAATTTAACGAGGGCTTTGACACCACTGAATACCTGGCAAGCGCGATCGTCGATATGAAACTGCACCTTGCCGGTGATAAAAAAATTGATCCCGACAAATTTGAACGCGAAATACTCGCCGACTACAATATGCCTGCCGAAATCGTGATGCGGCACCGCACGCCTCAATTTGCGCATGCATTTTCGAGCGACGGCTACTCGGCCGGATATTACAGCTATCTATGGTCAGACGTCATCACCGCAGATGCTTTCGGAGCGTTTGTTGAGGGCAAAGGCCCTTATGATAAAGAAGTCGGTGCCCGGCTTGTAAAATATGTGTTCTCGGTCGGCAACACGATAGACCCGGCCGAAGCCTACCGCAATTTCCGCGGCCGCGATCCGAAGGTCGAAGCTCTGATGATCAAGCGCGGGTTTCCGGTCAGGAAATAATGTTTTTAGCCCCGGTCGTCGGAAGTCACATCCGACGGCCGGGCTACTAACTCCTTATCCCTAAATTCCGCATTCTACGGTAAAGATGGCTGCGGTCAACGCCCATATCTTCGGCGGCTTTGGCGACGTTTCCGTCGTTTTCGGCGAGTTTATGAAGGATAAATTCCCTCTGATACGCGTCTGTCGCATCCTTAAAAGTCGGAAAGCGAAAGCTGATCGCAGAGATTTCGTACGAATTTTCCATTTCCGGCAGGTCTTCGGCCGTGATCGAATCTTTTGCACTCATAATGACGATCCGTTCGACGGTATTTTTTAATTCGCGGACATTGCCGATCCAATTATGGCTTTGCAAAGCTTCAATCGCTTCGGCGGAAAATTGCTTAGCGGCCTTACCGTAATCGAGGGAAAACCGCTGATTAAAATGCTCGACAAGCAGCGGCACGTCCTCCCGCCGTTCGCGAAGCGGCGGCACCTGAAAAGGGATCACATTTAATCTGTAAAACAGATCGGAACGAAAATTGCCGTTGTCGATCAGGCTTTCGAGCGGTTTATTGGTCGCGGAAATGACCCGGACGTCCACCGAAACCGGTGTGTTGCTCCCGACCGGCTCAAAACGCTGCTCCTCAAGAACCCGCAGCATTTTTGCCTGCACGCGAGGTGACATATCGCCGATTTCGTCCAAAAATAGTGTCGCCCCGTCCGCGATCTCAAACTTCCCTTTCTTCGCTTTTACAGCACCTGAAAAGGCTCCTTTTGCGTGGCCAAAAAGTTCGGATTCGACTAATTCTTCAGGTATGGCCGCAGAGTTTATTTCTACAAACGGCAAGCTCTTACGTTTTGATTCAGCGTGGATTGCCCTACCGACCAACTCCTTTCCCGTACCGCTCTCGCCCGAAATAAGCACCCGCCCGTCCGTCGGAGCCACGATAGATATCTGTTTGCGAAGAGCACGCATCGCGACAGATTCGCCGACCATAATATATTGCTCGGCAAGTTCAGCCCTCATCTGGGCGTTCATGATCTCGAGCTGATTTTGGCGAACTGCGTTTTTTACTGTGATAATTGTGCGTTCCAGGCTCAGGGGCTTTTCGATAAAATCAAACGCCCCGAGCTTTGTCGCGCGGACCGCCGTCTCAATATTGCCGTGACCCGAAATCATTACAACGGCTGCGGCAATTCCCTCTTCTTTCAATTTCCCGAGCGTTTCAAGTCCGTCGATGCCATCGCCGAGCCAGACATCGAGCAGAATACACGTAAAATTCTGTTTTTTGACAAGGTTCAGACACGCATTTCCGGATTCCGCGGTCTCGACCGCAAAGCCTTCGTCTTCGAGCACACCACGCAGCGTTTCGCGTATCCCTTGCTCGTCATCGACTATCAAGATCATATTTTGCATTATCCATTAACCGGCAACTCAATTATAAATTTCGCCCCTTTTGGCTGGTTTGCCACAACCTTTATTCGCCCGTGGTGATCGGTGATGATCCGGTTCACGATAGCCAAGCCGAGACCGGTTCCACGCCCTTTTGTCGAAAAATAGGGCTGAAACAGCTTTTGCAGATCGCTTGCCGCAATCCCTTTTCCGTTATCCGAGACCTCCGCGATAACCAGATCGCGGGCTGCATCGTGGCGGGTTGCGACCCTAATTTGCGGCTTTTCCGAATCGCCCTCAAATGCCTCGACCGAATTTTCGATCAGATTTACAAACAGCCGTTTCATCTGTTCCGGGTCGAGCAAAATATCCGGCATTGACGCAGATAACTCAAGGTCAAGCCGTGGAAATCGTCCGTCAAAAACGGTGACGGCCCGCTCGATCACCTCGTTTAAATTTCCCGGTTTCAGCTTTGTATCGGGCAGACGCGCGAACCGAGAAAACTCGTCAACCATCGTCTTTAGGGAGGTCACTTCACGTAGAATAGTGGCTGTGCTTTCCTCGACGAGGCCGCCCAGCGTAGATCTGTCATCCCGACGCAGGACGCTGCCGTTTTCCTTTTGTCGGCCGATTCCGCTTTTACCAAAGCGTTTTGCGATCCTCTCGGCCGATAGTTGTATCGGTGTGAGCGGATTTTTTATCTCATGAGCCATCCGCCGTGCAACCTCCTGCCAGGCGGACGCCCGTTGCGCAGCTATCAATTCCGAGAGATCTTCGATGACCAGAACGACGCCGCCATCGGCCGGAAGTTTTGTCGCGGTCAGTGCGACGGTAAGTTCGCCGTCCGGTAAATGATTTCCGTTTGAAACGCCGCCCTTCAAAACCGTCTGATCCGATGCGTGGCCGATTCGACGTGCCCGTCCCAAGAGCCGTTCAAACATAATCCGGTTTTCGCTATTTACGAGAGTTTCCAGTTTTGCCGATGAAAGATCGTGATCTTTCAATTTTAGTATTCCAAGCGCCGCTTTATTGATCGTGGTTACCCTTTCCGCCGAGTCAAACGAGATAACGCCGGTCGGTAAAGTCTCAAGCACTGTCTCGATGTACTTACGTCTTTCGCCTAATTCGATCGAATTTGACTCGAGATTGGCGGACATATCGTTGAACGTTGTGACGAGCAATGCGAGCTCGTCCTCCGCGAGAACATCGACGCGGTGGCTGAGGTTGCCGCGGGCGATTTCGTCGGCGCCCTCCGCAAGGGCCTTTATGGGAGCGGTCAGCCCTCGGGCAACATAAAATGCGATCCAGGTCGATGCAAATATAAGCAAAAATGTAAGGACGCCGAGCGTCAAAAGCCCGATCTGTCTGATCGTCACCTGTTTTTCCTTTAGGCGCTCAAATTCACGGACGGAATTTTCGACAACTTTACTCAGAGTTCGCTCACCAAACGGGTCAGGTACGACGATCAACCTCCGGCCGTCTGACATCGTTGATAGACCGACGTCAAACCCCCTGCCGTCACGGAGCTCCGATGCGGGATCGCGCCCAATTCCCGCGGCCGCTATCAGACGGTCAAGTTCTTTCTTCTCATCCGGCGAAACCTCGCGTTCGAATACCGCCTTTACCGAATTATCGGCACCTGTAATACTGATGTGAACCAGGCTCCCCGCAGCCGCTATGCTGCCGAGTTCGCTGCTCGTCGGTTCGCTTTTTTCAAGGGTTGCGGCAAGCATCCGTACAGTTTCATCGAGCTTACCTGTTCGATCAACGAGCGACTGACGTTGCATTTCCTGTGTTTCGCGGAGAACGTTTTCGGGTATATTTGTAAACCATCGGTCGAGCGCGCGGTTCATAAACAGATATGAGAATACCGCCATCGCGATTATCGGCATGAGGCTCAGGGCAAAGAAATATATCAGCAGCCGCGTCTTGATCTGTGCACCAAGGGTAAATGTGCGCCGCTCGCGCGCAAGCTTTATGATGCTTCGCAAAAATATAAAACCAAAAATGACCAACGCGGCAAAATTCAGCCCGGACAAAGCATAAAGTAAAAGCAGATCGCTCGATGATTCGATGGCAAAATCTTTCCACAAGCTAGTAGATTGCAGAATAACAAGCGTCGCCAGCGAGACGGCCATTATCGTACCGACGATCCAGGGAGTCTTACGGCGTTTTGCTTTTGAGGCATCCATTTCCACGTTTGCAAGTTTAACATGCCTATCGCGTGTACGGTAGAATCTTTCAGACGCGACGAAAATGAATTTTATATTCTTCAACGAAACCGGCAATTTAAGAAGCGGATGGCGGGCCGCGGTATTTCTTTTTGCGTTTATTTTTGCTGTGATCCTTCTTGGTATGATAACCCGTAATGTATTTGTTGAAATGCAGATCGAGGCTGATCCGAAAGCCGGTACTTTTCTTGTTATAAATGCATTGATTTCTTTGTTTCCGGCGATCCTGATCGGTTGGCTTTGTGGAAAACTTTTTGAAAATTTACCATTTAAGGCAATTGGCACGGCATTTACCAAAGGATGGCTAAAACACTTGTTTTTCGGTCTGATGATCGGCGCTGTGACCTTAAGCACCGCGGTTTTGATCGCATTCATTTTTGGCGGTCTGCGGTTTGAATTTAACTTTGCGGAGCAAAACGCGATACTCAGATCGCTGGCGGTTTCTTTCCTTGTCTTCGCGGCCGCTTCTGCATTTGAAGAGGCTCTATTTCGCGGCTACATCCTGCAAACATTTGCCCGCGAGGGCTTCGCATGGCTTGCTATTGCGTTGACCTCACTATTTTTTGGAGCGGTTCATCTAAACAACCCGGATGCCGGTTTTATTTCGACCGTCAACACGATCCTCGCCGGCGTCTGGTTTGGCGTTGCTTATCTTAAAACTCGGGATTTGTGGTTTGTTTGGGGATTGCATCTGATGTGGAATTGGATGCAGGGATCATTTTTCGGAATCGAGGTCAGCGGCCTGAAGGAAATAACGGCAACACCGCTATTTAGAGAAATCGATTCAGGCCCGTCATGGCTCACCGGCACGACCTACGGTGTTGAGGGCGGGATTGTCTGCTCGGCTGCGATCATAACATCGACAGCCGTAATCTGGTTTCTGCCAAATTTGAAACCGGATAAAAATTTATTAGAAATGACGTCCCCGAAAGCCGATCAAACTTTAATCTGACTCAAGTAACAACTGCATTCTCAGGCCGCCTGTATCTTGAACGAGATATCCATCGCTCTGGCCGAATGCGTCAGGCGTCCCACAGAGATCAAATCGCAACCGGCGTCGGCATAAGCCCGAACTCCGTCCAAATCCATTCCGCCCGAAGCCTCGATCAGAACCAACGGGTTCATACTACGAGCCATCTGGACTAGTTTTGCGGCTTCTTCGGGAGTTTGATTGTCCAGCATAACGATCTCAGCACCGGCCTCAACCGCCTCACGAAGCTGTGCCCAATTCGATATCTCGACCTCGATCTTGTGCAGATGGCCGACGCGGTTCTTTGCGGCTTTGACCGCTTCCGCAATTCCGCCGGCAAGAGCGATATGGTTATCCTTGATCAAAACACCGTCATCGAGGCCCATTCGGTGATTTTTGCCGCCGCCGATCGTGACTGCGTATTTTTCGAGCGCCCGCAGACCCGGAGTCGTCTTCCGGGTATCGACGATTTGTGCTTTGGTGTCTTTGATTGCTTCTACAAACCGTCTCGTCAAAGTCGCGATTCCGGACATACGCTGAATAAGATTTAACGCCGTGCGTTCACCAACTAACAACACGTCGGCATAGCCTTTAAGTGAGGCAAATATAGTGCCCGCATCAATCTCGTCACCATCATTAAAAGAAGTTTCGATCTCTCCGCCGTCCGGGTCAAGATGAAAAAACACGGCTTCGGCAACATCAAGGCCGCAAAGTATAAGATTCTCTTTTGCCAAAAACCGCCCGACGCCCCTGGTAAATGGTGGAACCGTAGCCGTCGTAGTAATGTCGCCGCGCCCGACGTCTTCCGCGAGAAATTCACCTATGCTCGCCAACATTTCGCCGTTCTCAAGCCAGTTCATTTAGTTATTATCTGTCGAAATATCCGGCTCATCGATCCTGAATTCGGCGCCATAAAAATAATTTGTGACACTTTGCATGAACCTTTTGTCGGCAATTACGTCAATTTCAACAATTTTTGAAGCCAATAATCCGTCTTCGCGGATGAAATAATAGACGGTCTCCGTTCTTGCCGTTTTGTCCGCCGCTCTGCCGGTTCCTTTGGTTTTGACCTCATAAACGCTGACATTCTGATCGTTGACCGTCACCCGATTCACAAACTTACCGACACGTCCCGCTGTTGAAAAAGCCGGTATTACCGATGGCACACCCGTCCCACTCTTATTAGGAGAATTGGTTGTATGCGGCTGAGCCAACAGTTCCCAGGGTTTGTCATCGACACGGTGAAAATTTTTTCCGTCAACAACGATCGATTCGACTCGGCCGGACTGTCCCTCAAGCGTCCAATGATGTCGCCCCGTCGGAAGTGTCTCTAAACTATAGACGTCTTTGATGCTCAAATCTCCGTTGCGCTCAGTAAACCACTCGGTCGTCATTACCGCTTTATAGGCAATCCCATCCAGACGCCGTTCGGCATCATTGGCCATTAAAATAACTTCATCGCTGGTCAATTCGCGTTTCTGAGCAGATGCGGTGAAAATAAAACCAAGCGAAAGTAAAACAAAAACCGGTACTATGTAAAATTTTTTCATAAGACTCCATTTATAAAAGCTTTGCATTCTAAATTATGTCGTGTCTTAACCGGTCTGGCAAGTTAATTCCACATTTACAAACTAATCCAACGACCGGAGATTGCCGTGAAGCGTCTTGATCTGAGCCGATAGTTCGGCAAAACGGCCGCGCAGTGCGTCAACTTTCTCGGACGGTGCCCGCCCGACAAAATTTGCGTTCGAAAGCTGTCCGTCAAGACGTGATTTTTCCTCGCCGAGCTTTGTGATCTGGTTGGTTAGCCGTCCGCGTTCCTTGTCAAAATCTATCAGGCCTTCAAGCGGGACTGCGATCTCGGCATTGGCCGTTACGGCTTTGGCCGAGGCTTTTGGAACTTGCAGTCTATGGCTGATGACGAGTGTTTCGGCACGTGCAAGTTTTAGAATCTGAGCTTCACTGGCTTTGAAAACCTCCTGAACAGAAGCTTCCGCCGCAATGTGAATTGTGAATTTCTCGCCCGGTTTGATATTCATCTCGGCGCGAATATTTCGCACTTTTGTTATCAATTCTGTTACGGAATTCATCGCGCTTTCAGCCGATTCGTCGATCATTGAGTCGTTCGCTTTTGGAAAATCCGTAAGCATGATCGTCTTTTCGGCGGATTTGTAGGCCGCATTATGCAGATCGTTGGAAGTTCCCGGCAATTTCTGCCAAAGCTCTTCGGTCAAAAACGGCATAAACGGGTGAAGCATTCGCAAGGCTTGTTCAAGAATAGTGAGAATTAATGTTCTTGCTCGGATTTGTTTCCCGGTTAACTCCGGCTCTGATCCTATCTTTGCATTACCTCTATCTGTGTCTGTGTCATTAAAATTTACGATCTCATCTTTTACAAACTCGATATACCAATCGCAAAAATCGTCCCAGAAGAAATGATAAATAAGCTGCACCGCCTCGTGGAATTGGTATGTTTCGAGTGCGTAATTTACTGCTTTTACCGTTTTATTCAGGCGGGAAATGATCCAGCGGTCCGCGAGGTTTGGAGTTCCAACGTTGCGGGTCAAGACCTCATCAGACGCCGCCTGATGGCTGAACTCCAAACTTTGCAGATCAACGCTTCCTCCTTCCGAATTCATAAGGCAAAACCGCGTGGCGTTCCAAATCTTATTTGCAAAATTGCGGAAGCTTTCAACCTTTTCGTCCCGCCATGCGAAGTCGATTCCCGTCGCCGATCCCGCCAAAGCCATTCGTGTTGCATCCACACCGAATTTTACAAAAACATCGAGCGGATCGATGCCGTTATTCTTTGTTTTCGACATTCGCTGGCCGTTTTTATCGAGCACCGTGCCGTGTATAATAACGTCGTCAAACGGTTTTTTGCCGGTGAATTTCATTCCCGTCATCACCATCCGCGAAACCCATAAGCGAATAATATCGCGGCCGGTGACAAGAACGTCGGTCGGATAAAACGCATTGAGATCGCTCGTTGGAGAGCGGACACTCTTGTCCGCAAGGCCGCTTGCGGCCTCTTGCCTGACAACTTCAGAGCGATTATTACCGGCACTTTCCGATACCGCCGCATCGGGGCGGACAAGAGTGTCCGCGCCCCCCGTCCATCCCAATGTAGAGAATGGCCACAGGGCTGACGAAAACCAGGTGTCCAGAACGTCTTCATCCTGCGTCAGCTCATTTGTTCCTGCCTGTTCACAAGCTTCCTGCTTCGTTCGGGCGACGTAAATGCCGCCTTTTGCGTCATACCAGGCCGGGATCTGATGTCCCCACCAGAGCTGACGGGAAATCGTCCAGTCTTTAAGGTTTTCGAGCCACATCGTATAAACCTTTTTATGCGGTACTTCCGGAAAAAATCGCGGCGAATTCTCCTCGCGCATCAATTTCAGAGCGACATCACGCATCTCGTCCATTTTTACAAACCACTGTTCCGACAGAAGTGGCTCGATCACTGTCTTGCAGCGTTCGCAATGCGGCAATGTGACTTCGTAATCTTCGATCTTTTCCAGCAGCCCGAGTTTTTCGAATTCCCCGACCACCTTTTCGCGCGCGGCGTAGCGGTCTAAACCTTTAAAATCCTCGCCGGCGGCATCGTTCATCGTCGCGTCGTCATTCATCACGACAAGCATTTCAAGGTTATGCCGCTGCCCGATCTCCCAATCGTTCGGATCGTGGGCCGGGGTTATTTTTACTGCACCGGTTCCAAATTCGGATTCGACGTAATCATCTGCAATGATAGGAATTTCGCGGTTCGTGAGCGGCAGCAAAATCGTCTTACCGATCAGATGTTTGTATCGTTCGTCTTCGGGATTTACCGCGACAGCCGTGTCGCCGAGCATCGTTTCGGGGCGGGTTGTGGCGACGGTTAGGAATTCCGAGTTCCGAGTTCCAGGTTCCAAGTCTAAAATGGTGTTTAAATCGGAACCTGGAACTCGAAACCGGGAACTTTTACCTAAACCATCCGCTATTGCAGACGGTTCTGACAAGATCGGATATTTAAGGTAGTAAAGCTTCCCGTCTTTGGCCTTTTCTTCCTTTACTTCCAGATCAGAAAGCACGGTTTTGTCACGCGGACACCAGTTTACGATCCGCGTGCCGCGATATATCGAGCCTTCTTCAAAGAGTCGAACGAAAACCTCGCGCACGGCTTTTGAAAGATTCTCTTCCATCGTAAACCGCTCGCGGGACCAGTCGACGGAAAGCCCTGCCTTGCGGATCTGCTGCGTGATCACGCCGCCGAATTTATTCTTCCATTCCCAAACTTTTTCGGTAAACGCTTCGCGGCCGATGTCCTGTGGCGTCTTGTGCTCGTCCTTTTTCAATTGCCGCGTCACCATCAGCTGCGTGGAAATCCCGGCGTGATCCACTCCGACCAGAAACAGGGTTTTATAGCCCTGCATACGTTTCCAACGCGTCAGCGTGTCCATCAAAGTGTGCTGCAAGGCGTGTCCCATGTGCAAAGTTCCCGTCACATTGGGCGGCGGAATGACGATCGAGAACGCTTCCGCGTCAGGATTTTCGTTGATCTCGGGCGCAAAAAAGCCGCTCGCTTCCCAACGTTTATAATGATTTTCTTCGGCGACCCTCGGATCAAAGGCCTTTTCGAGTTCCATAATTTTCTTTACGGTCAAACCCCTATTCTAAATCAAAAGCGGTTAGTTTTCATCCACGCGACAAAAACTAACCGATGGTTGCTGGCTTGCCTTGAATCAGGCTTTGTTTTCTTCCTCGAGAGCTTCGCGTATGAGCTTCTCGGCGATTCGCGGGACCGCGTCCTGTGCTATTTCACGAATTACGCTGTCCGAAAGCTTTTCGATAACGCGTTGGGAAACGAGAGCAACAAATTCCGGCGAAGGCTCACCATTTGCAGCTTCTGCTGAAATATCCGGATTTTTGGCCGGCGATACGAAATCGGTTGTTTGCAGCGTATCGGCAAAGCGAATTTCGTCATCCTTTAACTCTTGAAAAACAAACTGCGAACTGTCGCCTTCTTCACCATTTCCGGCAAACTGCGGAGCATTGTCAAAAGCAGTATCCTCAACGTTTTCCGGTTCATTGGCGGCCTGAATTGGGTTTTCGCCCGTATCGTCTAAATCTGATGCATTCGCAAACGGCGGAGCAGGTTTAGATTCTGAGATAACCGATCCCGCCGACCAGTCAAATTGCTTCGTTTGATCTTTTGCTTCCTCATCGACCGGCGGCAAAAGATCATCAAAATTCAGACCTGGCGGTTCCGTCGGATAGCTTGCCTCGATCATCTCGTCATCCATACCGGAATCACCCAAAATGTCCTCGACCGTATCTAATTCTTCAGTCACGGCCGTGTTTGCAAAACTGCTGTTGTAAAGTTCGTCGATGTCAATTGTTTCTGGCAAGCTGGACAATTGTTCTGACTCAGAAAAAAAATTGTTATTCAAATCGACCTCAGCCTCAGCTTCGGACGAGATCGTTTCACTTTCCTCGCTCAATAAATTCCGCACACGGGCGACCAGATCGCGGATCGAGTAAAACGGCTTTGTCAAAAACCCGTCCGCCTGCACGCGATCCCCCTCAATTTGATCGAACGGCTCGAAGGAACCGACGAGCAACAGTACCGGGATATGCTTTGTCGCATCGTCCTGTTTTATCATCTCGCAGATACGGTAGCCATTTATTTCGTCGAGTCCGACGTCCACAAGCACAATGTCCGGCTCTATCTCAACAAATTTCGACATTGCGGCTGCGGAATCGGCAACAGTAAAAACGTCTATTCCCTCATCGGCAAACGTCAATTCGACGACCTTGCGAATCGTCACCGAATCATCTGCCAGCAAAAGCTTTGGTCTGGTCATTTGCGTTCAATTTCTCCTAACGATTTCTGTATCTTATCAGGTTTGAGCTGTTTTCCGCGAACCGGTGACGAGTTCGCCCGCCAGCTTGATCGCCGCAACCATGCTCGTCTCATCCGCGATGCCACGACCGGCGATATCAAACGCCGTTCCGTGATCGACCGATGTTCGGATCAGAGGCAAACCCAGCGTAACATTGACGCCCGAACCAAACGACAGCGATTTGACGGCAATCGTCGCCTGGTCGTGATAAAGAGCAATGACCCCATCAAATTCCCCCTTATAACCTCTGAGAAATATAGTATCAGGAGAATAAGGCCCGCTTGCGTTGATCCCGAGCGTGTGACGACAATAATTGACCGCGGGCGCGATATCTGCTTTTTCTTGAGAACCAAACATACCTCCTTCTGAGGCATGCGGATTTAGTCCGGCTACGGCAATCGAAACTTTTCGCCCGAGAAGTTTTGAAAGCTCGCGGTCAGCGAAAGAGATCAGTTCGATCAGACGGTCTTTTTTAATCAGATCGATTGCAGCGAGCAAAGGAAGATGCGTAGAAAGTAAAACAACTCTGAGCTTATCGGCAAAAAAACTCATCGCAAATTCTCGTGTCTCGGTCAACGAAGCCAGAAACTCGGTGTGTCCCGGAAAATTATATCCGCCCATCAAAATGGCCTTTTTGCTTATCGGAGCGGTGCAGACAGCGTCGATCTTTTTTTCGCGCCAAAGGCCTACCGCCGCCTCGATGTATTCGGCAGATGCTTTACCGGTCACCGCGTTATCGGTCCCAACATCAAATCTGTCAGTCAGATTTTTTAGATCGACGACCTCAATTGCATCTGTCAAAAACTGCTCACCCATCCCTGAAAAGGCAATTTCGAGATCGAGCCGGTGAGCCAAATTTTGTAAAAAAACGGCGTCGCCGATGATAACACACCGAAACGCCATCCTCAATTTTTTTTCAGCAAGTGACTTTAAAACGATCTCAGGCCCGATCCCGGCGGCGTCACCCATCGTAATACCGATAATCGGACGATCTGAAAGCTCAGTTGACATTATAAAAACCAGTTCCGAATGCCCGCTTAGCACGCGAATCGCGGTGAGGCGCAACCGGCGACGGGACTTCGAAGGAAATACTAATCTGCCTGCCTTCGCATAAAGGTCGGAACGTTAATATTTTCGCCCGGAATTAGATCCTTCGGCAAGAGAATTTCGGATGCCGGAACGGACGGAGCAGATGCGGCCGCAGCCCGCGTTTCGGTCACCCTTAAATTTGGGATCTGACTGGCCGACTGCGTGTCAAATCCGGTTGCGATCACCGTTATGTGAATTTCATCACCCATATCCTCTTTTATCACGGTACCCCAAATAATTTCCGCATTATCATCGGCTTCTGATTCGATCAAATTTATTGCATCTTCGACCTCACTAAGTATCATCGACGGCCCGCCGGTTATGTTTATGAGAGCGGCCTTTGCACCCCTTATCGAGTGTTCGTCCAGCAGTTTAAAGTCCAGCGCGGCCCGCATCGCTATTGACGGGGCATCTTCGCCCGATCCTCTTCCGATGCCCATCAGAGCAACTCCTTTACCTTTCATAACCGTTGTAACGTCGGCAAAATCGGAATTTATAACACCCGGTGTGATTATCAATTCGGTAATTCCCTGTACCGCCTGGAGCAGGATGTCATCGGCACGCTTAAATGCGTCAACAACCGTTATCCTGTCCTCGACGTCACGAAGATTTGAATTTGGAATAGTAATCAGGGTATCAACGCATCCGCGCATCTCGGCCAGCCCCTGATTCGCTTTTTCCATCCGCTTTTTCCCTTCAAAACTAAATGGTTTTGAAACGACAGCTACCGTCAACGCCCCTAACTCAGTAGCCAGCGACGCCACAACCGGTGCCGCTCCCGTCCCTGTTCCGCCGCCGAGACCGGCGGTCACAAAAACCATATCCGACCCGTCGAGTATATCCAGCAGCTTCTCAGTATCCTCAAGCGCCGCCTGACGGCCGACGTCGGGGTTTGAACCCGCACCTAGGCCGCGCGTGGATTTGCTGCCAAGCTGAATCTTCATCGGAGCTTTCGATGCGTTGAGAGCCTGTAGATCTGTATTGGCAACGATAAATTCGACGCCCTTTATCCCGGCGTCAATCATCCGGTTGACCGCGTTGCTGCCGCCTCCGCCGACGCCGATAACTTTAATACGAGCACCCGTGATCGGGGGCTCGTCGATAAACATTTTAATTCCGCCGCTGCTAATTTTAACGTCATCCATCGTAATAAAACTCCCTTAAAGGAAATACAAAAACAATACCATTCCAATGCATTTCGAGGCTAATCGAAAAATAACAATATATTGTGCTATCGGGCATACAGCATACAACGCTTTGCGGTAAAAATCCAAACGCAAAACTACTTTTTATCTAAATCTATCCCGAAAAGTTCCAAACCATTGCGCAACCTTTTTAGCCGACGATCTGCCGCCGGCTACCTCGCCTCTCAATTGGCTTCGCATTGACCGAAGTGCCAGGCCGCAGGCGGTCGCCCATTGCGGCTCCTGAACTTCTTCGGCAAGGCCTCCAAAATGCATCGGTTCGAGATATCCGACCCTTGTCGGAGCATCAAAGACTTGTTCCGCGACCTCGGCCAGCCCGCGAACCATCGCACCGCCCCCGGTAATAAAAACGCCGCCCGAAATATGAGCTTTGGCCGTGTTTGTTTCCCGTGAAACATGCTGCATAAGCTCGACGGCGCGCGGCTGCATAATATCGCAAAGAATTTCCTTTGAAAGCTCTCGTTTTTCACTCCGGCCAAACGGCACTATCTCGATGATCTCTTGCCTTTCTTCTTCGTCAAGTAAAAAGTTTGCAACGCAGCCCCAATTATGTTTGATCTTGCCGGCCTCGGGGATCGAAACACGCAAACCGGTTGCTATATCTTTTGTAAACAGCATTGAGCCAAATGGAAAAACCGCAGTATGCTGCACCGCTCCGCGTCCAAATATCATCAAACTCGTGATCTCGGCCCCCATGTTTACGAGGGCACAGCCATATTCGCGGTCATCATCGGTCAAAACGCTTTCAGCGGCGGCGAGAGGCTCGAGAACCAGTTTTTCGACGTCGATTCCGGCGCGTGTGACCGCTTTTATAAGGTTTTGCCTGGCGGCGCTCGGACTTGTAATCACATGAACAAGAGCTTCGAGACGTGAACCGTTCATTCCGACCGGCTCGGTTATACCGTCCTGGCCGTCAACGATAAATTCCTGCGGCAGTTGGCTGACGATCTCCCAACCGGGAGTCAAAGGCATCGCGCTTGCAGAGTCCACTGCACGTTCTATATCCTCGTCAGTAATTTCTTTCTCGGGCCCGGCAACGGCAACGACGCCGTTTTTATTCTCTCCGCGAAGATGTTCTCCCGATAGGTTGACTGTTGCCGCCTCGACCTCCAACCCGCTGATTCGTTCTGCTTCTCCGACGGCTTTGCGAATCGATGCCGCAACTGATTCGGTAGAGGTGACAACGCCTCGCCGCAAACCTTTTGACTCAGATTCGCCGATGCCAATGATATTCATCTTTCCGTCTGACGACGATTCACCGATGACGCACCGCACACGGCTGGTACCGATATCTAACCCGACTGCGTGTATTTCGCTGTTCATAAAAAAATTTACAATTCCGAATACTGTATAACGGGGTAAACGCCGCCCGCATCGACCGATTTTACTCTTGCACCTTTTCCGGCAAGTGCCTCGATCGCCGTTTTCAGGCTTTTACCCAGATTGTCGCGGGCGAGGGTGACGGCGATCGAGTGGCCCGAATCCTCGACAACCGCAACCGGCTGGCGCGGATTCTCGAGATTTACCACTTTAACCCGGTCGGCTACGTCGAACTCTTTCAATTCGTCGAGCATTTTCTTATACATTTTTAATTTTGCAATATTCGCCGGGACAGCCTTTTCGGTTTTAGATTCGTCCCAGCCCTGCAAAATAAACGGGAAATCCTTTTCCTCAGTTTTCACGACCGCCAAGGGTGTTCCATCGACGTCGACGAGAAAATTCCCCGAACCAAGATGAACTATCGCAGCCGGAACCCGCTCTGTTAAGTCAACTCTTATTCCGTCCGGCAAAATTCTCGAAACCGCGGCTGATTTTACAAACGGAAATTTCTCGATCCTGGTTCTTATTTCCGATAGATCAGATTTCCAAACACCTGATTTCTCGACAGATGTGGCAACGATCCGATGAATGTCCTCTTTCGAAGCCCTCTCAACACCGCGAACGTCGATGTTTTTCAATTCAAAAAACTCAGACGAAGTCGCGGTTTCATAGCCCGAAAGAGCCATAAAGAGTAATCCGGCGACCAGAACGCCGATAATCAATAACGGCAAAACAAAACGGCCAAACGAACGCGAAACTATCTTTCCGCCCAGGCTCGATGACGCCGCGCGGCCCCGCACCCTGACCGAGGTCGCTTTAGCTTTGGTATTTGTTTTTCTTTTCTTCGGCATGCGTTATTACAATTCTTTGGCCGCTACCTAACTTTTTTTCAAACTCGCAAGTATCTCGTCAGACAGCCCCGTGATACTTCCGGCTCCGAGCGTGATGACCAGATCTCCGGGCTGCAGAATCTCGCAGACTTTCTCAGCGGCAGATTCGATACTGCCAATGTAATTTGCGTTCTTATGGCCAAAACGTTTGATATTCTCGGTCAGAACCTCGGCCGTAATTCCCTCTATCGCGGGTTCGCTGGCGGCGTAAATATCGAGGACAAACAGGACGTCGGCATTATTAAACGCAACCACAAATTCCTCCATCAATTCTTTGGTTCTGGAATATCTGTGGGGTTGAAAAACCACTACCGACCGTTTGCCGCCCGAGCTGTTTTTTGCCGCCAAAAGCGTCGCAAGAATTTCAGTCGGATGATGGCCGTAATCATCGACAACCATTACACCCGCCGCCTCGCCTTTGATCTGAAAACGCCGGTTTGCGTTCTTAAATTCAGCAAACGCTTCAGCAATTTTTCCAAACGAGACGTCCATCTCCAAAGCAACCGCCGTCGCCGCCAAAGCATTGTAAACATTGTGTTTACCAGGAACCGGTAAACTGATATTTCCTAGGGCCGTGTCGCCTTTCGAAACGGTAAAGGTTGAGCCAAACGAATCGTTATATCGTATATCCTTCGCGGAAATATCGGCCTGCGAGGTCAGGCCGTATGTTACGCGGCGGCGCTTGATCTTAGGAATTATAAGCTGCACATTCGGATCGTCGAGGCATATTATCGCGGCTCCGTAAAACGGGACTTTATTCACAAATTCAGTAAAACACTGCACGACGTCGTCCATGCCTTTATACGATTCCATATGTTCTTTGTCGATATTTGTCACCACCGCGATCGTTGGGTAAAGCATTAGAAAAGAACGGTCGCTTTCGTCGGCTTCGGTTACAAACCAGTCGGAGGCACCTAGTTTGGCGTTTGAACCAAGCGTATCCACCACGCCGCCAACAACAGTGGTCGGATCAAAGCCCGCGTGGCCAAGAACGGTAGCGATCATCGACGTCGTCGAAGTTTTGCCGTGAGTCCCCGAAACCGCTACGGCATAAGGTTTTAGGGTCATTAGTTCCGCAAGCATTTCGGCTCGAGGAATAACCGGAATTCCCTTTTCCTTTGCAAAAACAAACTCGGGATTATCCTCCTTGACCGCCGACGAAAAAACTACTACCTGAGCATCCTGAACATTCTCCGCTGAATGCCCTTCAGCGATCCGAATATTAAAAAGCCTCTCGAGACGCTCTGTATTCTTCGACTTTTTAGCATCCGAACCGGACACAACAAACCCGAGATTGCACAAAACCTCGGCGATACCGCTCATCCCGATCCCGCCGATACCTACAAAATGAATTCTCTTTACATGTCTAAACATAATCAGTGGTGAGTGGTCAGTCGTCAATGGTCAAACACGGAAACCTGACATCTGCTCGATCAAATCAACAGTTCTTTCAGCCGCGTCGGGGCGCGCCATTTTTTTTGCTGCCGCGCCTATTTCGGCGATTATTCGCGGATTCAATTCCATCAATTCTTTAGCGAGGCTTTCGCCGTTTAGATCGGATTGCAAAATCATCTTTGCGGCTCCGTTTTTGACGAGTGCCTCGGCGTTTTTTCTTTGATGATCGTCCGCCGCTCCCGGAAAAGGGATCATTATCGAGGCCTTTCCCGCCGCCGAAATTTCCGCACAGGTCGTGGCACCGGCACGGCAGACAATAATATCTGCCGTTTCAAAAGCCTCAACCATATTCACTATGTAAGGGCGAATATCCGCACCCTCCCAACCGCTATTTTTATACCCGGTGCGAACTGTTTCGTAATCGGCTTCGCCGGTCTGATGCATAATGTTCAATTTTTCGGCCTCACCCGATAAGATCGGAAGCGCCGACAGAACTGCATCGTTTATCGCCCGTGCGCCTTGCGATCCGCCAAAGATCAGCAGATTCAGTTTATCTCCGGGCGGCCTTTCCGTAATATCAAAAAACTCTTTCCGCACCGGATTTCCTGTGACGACTCCCTTTCCGCCAAAAAAAGGCATGGCCGCTTCAAATGTCAGGGCCGCTTTATCGACAAAACGTGCCAGACGCCTGTTCGTAAATCCGGGAAGTGCGTTCGAATCCATAACCAGCGTCGGAAAGCCCATAAAATGTGCGGTCATCAAAGCTGGGCCGGAGACGTATCCCCCGGCCCCGACGGCGACGTCGGGACGAAATTCTTTTAGTATTTTGCGGGCTTCTAAAATGCTTCGCGGCAAAACAACCATTCCTTTGACCTTGCCGACAACACCGACATTCTTTAAACCGGTGCTGTTTATCAGAGATAGCTGAAAACCGCCCGCCGGAACGATCTTCTTTTCCAGGCCGCGTGCCGTGCCGACAAATAAAATCTCGGAATCGCCGCTGCGCCGCATTATTTCATTTGCAATCGCAATTCCGGGATAAATATGTCCGCCGGTGCCGCCGGCCGCAATCAAAACTTTCATCAGCTTTTCCAAATAAAATGAACAAAATCGCTCATTTGCGACGCCGTGTTAAAAACCGAAAAATTATCAATCGCAAATCTTAAATTGCTTCAAATAATTTATCGGAAGGCTCCCCAAAAATCTGGTTTTTACAATTGGCAATTTTTTCTTTAAGCGATTCGCTTTCTTCTCCTGGCCACGCTTTTTTTGGGAGTCGTTTCATTATATTCACTTGCCGCAAACCGCGAAATATTTAACAAAACGCCAACCCCGATAAGCGTTAACAAAACTGACGACCCGCCGTACGATATAAAAGGCAGCGGAATTCCCTTAGCCGGCAAGATCGAGATTACAACGCTTATATTAAATAAGGCCTGCACAATAATTCCGGTTATTATGCCGATCCCAAGCAGCGTCCCAAATCTGTCCGGTGCACTCAGCGCGGCCCTGGCGCCGCGCCAGAGGAGCAATCCGAAGACGATCACTACTGCCAGCGTGCCCACAAGCCCTAATTCCTCGCCGACAACCGAAAAAATAAAATCGGAATACGGATACGGCAAATAAAACAGCTTTTGATGCCCTTTCGCAAAGCCTTCGCCAAAAATACCGCCCGATCCGATCGCGTAGAGAGACTGTACAACCTGATAACCTTCGTCGTCGGCGTATTTAAATGGATCAAGAAACGCCATCATTCTCGCGACCCGCCACGGAGCAAAGAAAATTGCCCCGGCTCCGATCAAAACCATTACCCCGGCAACCGCAGCGATATGAATGAGACGAGCACCTGCGGCAAAATAAACTGCGGAAAAAACCGCACAAAGGACAATTGTCGTCCCCAGATCTTTTTCCATTAAAACAAGCACCGCCAATATGCCGAATCCTAAAAGACAGGGAAAAACAGTCTCTTTCAAAGAACCGACCATTTCCTCTTTTTTTTTAAGCCAGTAGGCCAGAAATATCGGTAAAGCGATCTTTGCCAGCTCCGACGGCTGAAAAGAGAATCCTGAAACCCGTATCCAGCGTTTAGCGCCGTTGATCGGCGGAAATGCAAATACCGCCAGAAGTAAAATTGCCGTAATTCCGAAAATCGCGGCCACAACCCATGGTTTCTGAAAAATATGGTAATCAACCCTGCTAACCAAAAACATCGCAGCCAACCCACCGAACGTAAAACCGGCTTGTTTGAAAAAATAGGTGTATTGGCTGGCGCTCTCGGTTTCTTTCAAAGCAAACATCGCCGAGGCGCTGTAAACCATCATTGCGCCAAATAGTGCAAGCGCCGCAGCAATGCCAAACATAAACCAGTCAATTTGCTTTTCCTGTATCATCTTTTAGTCAGTACAGAGAGGAGGTCGTTTTGGCACGCTTCGTGGCCGTAACAAAATCAAATCCCCAATTTTGACATTAGGCCTGCGTTGCCCGCGAAGCTTGCAGATCGCGAACCGCCGCTTTGAAAACCTCACCGCGTTCCTCATAACTCCGAAACATATCAAAGCTCGCACACGCCGGAGCAAGGAGAACTGCGTCGCCCCGTTCCGTCGCCTCAAAACCTTTTTTTACCGCATCCGAAAGCGAATCAGCACGGATAACAGGCGCGTGTCCGGTGAGCTGCGACTCGATATTGCGGGCGTCTTCGCCAATAACGATCAGACGTTTGACCGATTCTTCGATCAATCCGATCAGCGGAGCATAAGGTGCATTTTTGCCGCGGCCGCCGAGGATCAAGATCGTTTTGCCCTCACCGCCGCTTAGCGCCTCTAACGCTTTTGCGGCCGCATCGACGGATGTTGCCTTCGAATCGTTGTAAAATCTAACTCCGTCTATTTCCGTGACAAATTCGATCCGGTGTTCGACGCCCTTAAATGCGGCTACGGCCTCGCGCATCGATTCCGGCGAAGCTCCGCAAGCCAGACCGGCCGCAAAAGCCGCCAAAATATTTTCGACATTATGCAGGCCGCGAAGAAAAATCTCGTTCCGCGTTGTCAAAACTTTCTCTGTGCCGTCCGCACGGCAAATCAGGTCCTGTCCGCGTAAAAACAAACCTTCGTCTATCTCTTTTTTGACGCTAAACATCGATATAGTCGCCTTTAAATCTCTTGCCCAGCCCGCCGTTATCTCATCATCGGCATTCAATACAGCCAGATCCTCCGCCGTTTGGTTCATAAATATCCGATGTTTTGCGTCAGCATAATCCTCAAATGACTCATAACGGTCGAGATGATTCGGGGTGACGTTCAGGCAGATGGCGACGTTTGCGCGGAAATCCTTTATCGTCTCGAGCTGATAACTTGAAAGTTCCGCAACCGTCCACGAATCGTCGGTTGATCCCTCTGTTAAATTCAACAAAGGCGTTCCGATATTTCCGCCGATCTGTGTCTGAATTTTCGCATTTTCCAATATTGCGCCGATCAGGGCCGTTGTCGTTGTCTTTCCGTTTGAACCAGTGATCGCGACGACGCGGCCCTTTAAAAAACGAAAAGCAAGTTCAACTTCGCCAATAACTTCCCCGTCATTTCGGTCAAAATACAGCGACGGAATAACATTTAGCGGGACGCCCGGCGAAATCACGATCAGATCGATCTCATTCAACAGACTCGAAGGAAGATCGCCTGAAATCAGCCCGACATTATATTCTGTTTTCAAGGATCCTGCTGCGTGCGTCCAGCTTTCAATTTCTTTTTTATCGTGAAGAACAACCGCCGCCCCCCGTTTCGCCAGGAATTTCGCTGAGGCAACACCGGATTTTCCGGCACCCAAAACTAAAGCTTTTCTGCCATCAACTTTCATTTTGTACATGTGGCCTGGCCCAGGCCTAAGCCGGTCCCTTATCTCAACTTCAGGGTCGATAAGCTCAGCAATGCAAACAATACCGCCACTATAACAAATCTAAAAACGATCTTAGATTCCTTCCAACCGGTCATTTCAAAATGGTGATGCAGGGGCGTCATTTTGAATATCCGGCGCCCCGGTTGGCCGCCGCGTTTTGTCAATTTGAAAACCGAAACCTGAAGCATTACCGATACGGCCTCGAGAATAAACACCCCGCCTATAAAAGGCAGCAGGAATTCCTGTTTTGTCAAAATCGCAACCGTTCCCAACGCTCCGCCGATTGCCAGGCTTCCGACGTCGCCCATAAAAACCTCGGCCGGCGGTGCGTTATACCATAAAAACCCCAAACTTGCCCCGACCATCGCCCCGCAAAATACTGTTAATTCCGCCGAAGCCGGATTATGTGTCAAATCAAGCCGCTCTGCCCAACGCGCATCGCTCGCGATATAGGTGAGTCCGGTGAGGGCTGACATTGCGATAAATGTAACGCTGATGGCCAGCCCGTCGAGACCGTCGGTCAGATTTACAGCATTCGACGAACCAAGCAGAATAAACGCAATAAAAAAAAAGTAAACGATTGGCCCGACCCAGCTGATGCTTAAAACCTGATTGGCTTCGGCGGTCGCCTTGATAAACGGTATGCTGAGATTCCACGGATAATTTCCCCACGCCCAGAGCACGCCCCAAACCAGTAATGCCGTTATCAGTTGTCCGGCCAGCTTTTGCTTGCCGGTCAGCCCGAGACTGCGTTTTTTGACGATCTTTATCCAATCGTCCGCAAATCCAACCATCGCAAACAGTGTCGTTGCACCGAGCGCGATCCATAAATAAAGGCTGTCCGGCCGTGCCCATAAAATCGTGGAAAAAAAGACCGATCCGATTATCAAAATGCCGCCCATGGTCGGAGTTCCGCGTTTTTCCTGATGCGACGCCGGCCCCTCTGCCCGTATTTCCTGTCCAAATTTCAACTCCGCCAGTTTCCGTATCACCTTTCCGCCAAGCAGCAGCGAAATCAGGAGCGCCGTTATCGCCGCCATGGCCGTCCGAAAAGTTACGTACTGAATAACATTGAGCCCCTTAAAGAAATAAGACTCGCTATTCTTCCCGTATTGCTGGAAAAGGAACTGATATAAAAAGTAATAGAGCATCTTTCGATTTTGGTTTTTCGATTTTGATTTGAACGGATCAACGTTTTTACTCTTGTTTCTTCAATTCAAACCTCTCCAACAATTTTTCGACAACCTTTTCCGTCCTCACGCCGCGTGATCCTTTTACGAGGATCACGTCGCCCGGCTTTATGATTTGTGCCAGGAGATCCGCCGCGTCTGCTGAATCTTTGGCAAAGTCGGCGACTTTGATTCCGGCCTCGTTCGCTCCTTTTACCAACTCTTGTGCGAGTCCGCGAACGCCGATCAGAAGATCCACGCCACAGGCCGTTATTTTTCCGCCCGTTGCAAAGTGAATTCGTTCAGCGTCCGTCCCGAGTTCCAGCATTTCACCGGCAACGACGATCTTGCGTCCAGTTCCGGCCGCGTCGTTTAAGGTTTCGGCCATCGACACTAATGCAGCCGGATTTGAGTTATACGAATCGTTTATTACCGTAAAACCCTGTACAAAATGCAAAACTTCCCCTCGCTGCGGCGGCGCTACGACAGATCTCAAACTCTCGGCGATCTCCGCTGCGGACATCCCAAAACTCCTGCCAACAGATGCCGCAGCCAGGGCATTTAGAATGTTGTGTTTTCCGTCGAGAGGAAACTCGACAAACGCCTTTTCATTGCCGGAAACAAGCGTAAACGCTGTTTCCCCAAATTTCTCAAACTTTATATCTTCCGCTCTGACGTCGGCCGGATTTTTTATGCCAAAGGTGATTGTGCGTCCGCGCGACAGCTTGCTCATGGCTGAAACAAACGGGTCATCGGCATTCAAAACCGCCGTTCCGCCGACTTTCATCCCCTCGACAAGCTCGGCCTTTGCCTTTGCTACATTTTCGATTGATCCGAGATGCTCAAGATGAACGGGTAAAACATTCAATTCAACCGCGACGTCCGGCGGCGTGATTCGGCATAAACGTTCGATCTCATTCAATGGCGTTGACATCCCCATCTCAAGCACGGCAACATCGAAACTCTTATCAGCGGCAAGTTTTAGAACGGTCAGAGGGTGTCCGAGACCGTTATTGTAGTTTTTAATATTCCGCAAAACTTTTCGGCCGGTCGATGACAAAACATGGGCGGTCAATTCTTTTGCAGTTGTCTTGCCGGCACTTCCCGTGATGGCTGCGACGGGCTTATTCCATTCCAAATAAACACCATGAGCCAATGATTGAAACGCCGAGATCGCATCTTCGACAAAAATGAGACGCTCGCTAAATTCCGCAAGCTCACTCCTGTTTTCCTCAAACCTGTCACGCCGCACGACCGACGCCGCGGCACCTCTCTTAAAAGCTGCGGGAACATATTTCGTGGAATCTTCGAATTCGCCGTTAAATCCGTTATTGCGATATTCCGGTTGCGAGAGTGCAAAAAAAACATCCTCGCTTTGGACTTCGCGCGAGTCGATAGCAAAAGAACCCACCTCGCGTAAAAGCAAAGCGGGATCAATTGCTGTCGAAGCGGCATTCATATATTTAATGACGGTCTCAAGTTTCAAGTTTAAATGTGTCTGCCCCTATAAAATCCTCAATATCGTATCGTCCCGGTCGCATGGCCGTTAACCTGTCTGCGGCGGATTCCTTTTTCTCCGTTGTTTTCTTTGGCTCCTTTGATTTCTTTTTTACCGCAGGCGGCGGAGATATTTTTTGCTGGGGGTCAGTTTCGGCTTTGTCGTCGTTTGCTCTCAAGTCAGAAACAGCCGGATCTCCGACCGGAATTTCCGGGATGTCTTCCGCGACAAAGTTTTCCTGTTTGATCGGAGCGTCCGGCATTACCTTTAATTCCTGCAAAAGATGTTGCGCGATCTCCTTAAAAACCGGTGCCGCCACCCTTCCACCATCACGGGAACCGCCCTTTGGCTCATCCATCACGACAGAAACCACAATCTCAGGATCATCCGCCGGTGCCATACCGATAAACGAAGAAATATACTTGCTCGAATCTACCGATTTAGATTTTGCATTAAATTTCCATGCGGTACCTGTCTTGCCGGCAACGGTATACCCGTTCAACTGCGCCCGCCGGCCCGTACCGGTCATTACGACCTGTTTTAACATTATCCTGAGATCGCGCGCGGTTTCAGTTGAAACTATTTGTGTTTGCTTAACTTCAGTTACCGTTTTGGGCTGTTCTCCGGAACGGCGAATTTCCTTGATAATATGAGGCTGGACCCGAATTCCATTATTTGCTATCGTCGCAAATGCACTGGTCATTTGCAAAGCCGTTACCCCAATTTCATACCCGATCGACATCGAGGCAAGAGAGTCGCCGTTCCATTTATTTACCGGACGCACAATACCCTGTGTTTCAGCCGGCAATTCGACGCCGGTCTTAGTTCCAAAACCCATTTTTCGGACCAGAGCATAAAAATCCTGTCGTCCGACGCTCATGCCGGTTTTGATTGCACATACATTGCTCGAATGGGCCATAGCCTGAGAATACGAAACTGTTCCCACAGCGTGCGAATCTGTAAATCTGTGATTAGCGATCTCGATCGTGCCGCTGCCGCTGCTGATCCTATCAGTTGGAGTAAAAAGTCTTTTCTCCAAACCTGAACCATAGGTGATGATCTTAAAGACCGATCCCGGTGAATAGACCGCCTGAACGGCCTTATTGCTTATGTCTTCAAGGTTTTTTTCCTTTATGGTATTCGGGTCAAAGGTCGGGTAATTTGCAATCGCAAGGATCTCGCCCGTCTTCGGCGACATTACAACGGCCATCCCCGATTTGGCATTCGATTCGCGCACGCCGCGTTCTAAAGCCTGTTCGGTTATATATTGAAAACCCGCATCGATAGTCAAAACAACATCGCCGGGAGCCTCGCGTTCGGTTATAACCTCGTCATAAATTCTGCCAAACCGGTCCCTTTCCTGAAGTTTTCTGATAACCGCACCGTGCAGAATGTCATCCTGCGACATCTCGATTCCCGCCATTCCGTCGTCCGAATCATTGCTAAAGCCTACAACCTGAGCCGCCAGGCTTTGGTACGGGTAGCTTCGCTTTTGATCCTCACGCCAATGAAGCCCGGCGAAGTTCGGAAGATCGTGCTTTTTTAGATCAGGATTATCGAGAGCTTTATTAACCTTTTGAACAGTTTCGTCATCGAGTTTTTTTGCGATAGCGACAAATCTTTTATTGCTCTTTCTGCCGTGACGAATCTGATTTGAGATCTGTTTTGCATCAAGTTTTAAGGCTTTGGCAATGTAATTTGCAGCAGCGTCAGGGTCTGCGATTTCCGTCGGATCGGCGTAGAGCGTTTTCACACGCAAACTCATCGCCAATGCTCTGTCATTGCGGTCACGGATGGTTCCGCGGAGCATACGCGACTGTTTTACATCCTGCCGCATATCCATTGCCTTTTCTTTTAGCCACTCATGCTGTGTCACCTGAAGATGAACAAGACGAACGCTTATCCCGCCTATCCACAAAACAAAAAAAGCGACCACGATCATAAATCGCGTAAAAGCGACCTGTTTCAGAGAATTCTTTTTTGCTTGCTGCAAGCGTTTCATTTATTTTCATCTCCGTACTATCCGCGTGGATAAAAGCTATATGCGTAATTGGCCGGTCTGTATTTAAAATTACGAGTTTTATTTGATTAGCGGCGGCGGCTTTGAGCCTATGCCCGGTTTTTCCGGTTTAGAATACGAGGCCGCAACAGTTGTCTGAACAGGTGCGGCTGCAGCCGTCTTTAAAATCATTGTCTTTGACCTCGAAACTGTCAATAGATCGGCCTTTTCTCTTGTTACCGATGCGAGGCGTGCCATCTGGTAATCGGACGCGGTTTGATCCGTCAGACCGGCTTTTTTTGCGGCTTTTTTGATCTCGGCCGGCGAAAGAGAAACTTCCCGTGCAAGTATCAGCCGCCGCTTTTCTGCGTCAAGCTCGTCGATCTGTTTGCGGAGCCTGGAGTTTTTCATCCCGTAATCCATAGCCGAGAAATGCTGTCGCCCCGCATAGAAAAAGCCGCTTATCAGCATCAAACAACAGACAATAATTACGGCGCGGGTGCGCCCGCGCTTTTCAGCTTTTTTCCTATTTCTTTTTTTCGTCTGTGTTCGCTCGATCATAAGGTCCTCCGGAAGTTTACGCCTTGTTTTTAATGTTCTATTTTTTTACACGCCCGAAGCTTTGCACTTCGGGAGCGGGGATTATTATCCTGTTCTGCCTTGGTCGGCAAAATCGGTTTTCGAGTCAGAATCTCAACCCGCTTAGCTGCACCGCAAACACACTGCGGAATTCGCGGCGGGCACTGACATTTTCCTGCATGACGCTGAAAGGCGTGTTTCACGATCCTGTCTTCGAGCGAATGAAAGGTGATGATCGCCAGAACACCGTCTGTTTTCAAAAGATCAATCGAGTCGGTAATAAACTGCACTAAAATATCCAATTCGTGATTAACCGCGATCCGTAAAGCCTGAAACGTCCGCGTCGCAGGATGCGTTTTATCTTTCGGATTAGTGCGAACCGCCCGTTTTACCAGCGCCGCAAGCTCAAAAGTTGTGGTAACCGGCTCACCGCTCTCTCTTTTTTCAATTATCCATCGGGCGATCTTTCGCGACGCCCTCTCTTCGCCAAACTTATAAATAATGTTTGCAAGATCGTCCTCGTCAATGGACGCAAGCAAATCTGCGGCCGTCTCGCCTCCCGATTCCGCATCCATGCGCATATCCATCGGAGCATCAAACCGAAAACTAAACCCACGTGTCTCGCTGTCAAGCTGCAGCGACGAAACGCCCAGATCAGCAATTATCCCGGCCGGAGTTCCCTTATCTGCGTCACTCACGATTTTAGCGATCTCTGCAAAATTGGACTGGACCGGTACAAATCGCAAACCAAATCGTTTAAGCCGTAATCTGGCCAAACGCAAAGCCTCGCCGTCCTGATCGATCCCGATCACCGAATTATCCGGCGAAGCGGATAATATCGCCTCGGAATGTCCGCCAAGTCCTAACGTAGCGTCAACAAACAGGCCGCATTTATTAGGCTGCAAGCAAAAGAGCGTTTCATCGAGCAAAACCGGTTTATGAACTTTTTCCGCTTCGATGCTCCGCATATTCAAAGATCAGGTGACTTCATAAGAACAAAAAAGTTGGCGTTGAAAGCAAAAATCAGAAATATTGCGTAAAAATCATCCGACCGTATCCGGCATACGGCGCTTAAAATCTTAAACATTTATTTTAGAAATTTACGTTTTACAACCGGAAAATTTTGTCCGGTAATTTGTATTACTCAAGTATTCTATGCTGATTATCTGGGTCGTGTCAACATATAATTTCTTAATCATTCTTAATCACTCATTTAATAGTATTTAATTAAATGGCGGTCGTTTTGCAACACTTTTGGTTTCCTGTTTTTACTGATATAGGATAGATGCGGCTCGTAAAATTTATTAATGTCCTCATTATTTCTTCAACTTCTTATCTTCGGGCTGCTTGCGGCTTTTGCAAATGTTCTCGGCGGTTTGATCCTTTTTCCGTCGCGTCTTCACGTTTATTACAAGCGCTTTCTAAAATATCTGCTCGCTCTCGGTGCCGGATTTATGCTGGCCGTTACTTTTTTTGAAATTTTGCCAAAAACGATCGAGATCTGGCGGGCAATCGATCCGGGCGAGAGCAGCCTCAAAATCCCGATGTTGCTGCTATTGACGGGCTATATGCTGACGCAGTTTTTTGAGCACACCGTCGCACCGCATTTTCATCTCGGCGAAGAGATGCACTGTGACGAGCATGACCACCAAATGATCTCGGCAAAATCGGCCTACACGGCCGTCGCAGGGCTGCTGGTACATACTTTTTTTGACGGCGTCTCGATCGCCGCGGCTTCGCAGATCGACCTGAGAGTCGGGTTTTTAGTTTTTGTGGCGGTATTCTTACATAAATTCCCTGAGGGCTTTACCATCGGCTCGATGATCATGGCCGCCGGTAAAGGTTTTCGGCAGGTGATGATAGCCACGTCGCTGGTTGGTGCGATGACGCTGTCCGGCGTATTTATTTTTTATCTGATCGGCACAAGCGCCAATAACGCCGTTGCCTACGCTTTGCCGATCGCCGGCGGCGTCACACTCTACGTCGCCGCCAGCGACCTCATCCCGGAAGTTAACCACCACGCCGGCAAAAACCCGCTAGTCTCGCTCTCAGTCTTCGCAGGTGTCGCGATCTTTTTCGGAACTCAGTTTCTGCTGCATCAGGTTTTTAGCCGCTAACTCGGAATCGACCGCTAACCTGCCTTTGTTAATTTATACATGAGTTTGCTAATTGATTTACGAGCTTATCCGCCTCCAATTTGTATGCAAATTTTTTGAGCCCACACCAGCACCATATGTGGGTTTTTCGCATTCGCGTGTTAATTGGCATGCGCCGCAAAGTGTGCCGCCCCTTGCGCCAAATTGTTCGTTTTTCTTTAATGCGTAATCTCCCGCGGCTTGCCGTTCTATTTGCGGAGGATGTCTCAAAAATCATTGATCAGGATTTTAACTCGCTCCGGAGGAGCGAAATGTTTGTAGAACAGAAATAAAAAAAGTTAAGCCCCGTTAGGGGCGACATTAAACCCAAGCAAATCAATAACATGCCGCTCCTACGGAGCTTTAGCTTTTTTGTTGAATCGGTTCTACAAACATTTCGCTCCGCCGGAGCTAAAACCAAAAATCCTGACTTTTGAGACATCCTCTTTTTTGTGTTTTGCAACGGAAATTTTCGAGATGAAAATTTTTTTATTTTTTTTGACCGTTTTTGTCGGGATTTTACGCATATATAAACAGAAGCACAAAAATTTAAAATTTTCGAGGAGAAAAAAATGAACATCCAAAAGGTCTCAGTCAACAGTAATTCACAAAATCACAAACGATTTGCGGGCAAATTAATTTCCCGTGCGGCCATATTTGTATTGTCAGGTTTTGCCGTTTTGTTTTTATTAACGGCGAATTTTTTGAAACCCGACAATGGCGGTTATAGCGACGAATCGCCAGCCACAGGTTCTTTGCCGGTGTTGCAAGACGAGCCCGCTGTAACACAGATGAAACAGATCGGAGCGTTTAATTCGCTTTCCGAGGTGTTTATCGCAGCTCGGTATAAGGCGTATGCAAACCCGGAGCGGGCTGGGGTATTTACCGCCTCCAATCCGTCGCAGCATTTGAGAGCCGAATTCACATCCGAAGGGTTGTTTCTCAGCACGACAGGTAACGAAGAAAAACACCGCATCGCTCTGAAATTGCGCGGTGTCGGCTATGGCGACGAGTTGCTGGCGGTCAGCCCGGGCGAGGTAAGTGCCAATTCTGAGCGGGTAGAGATCAGGCGAAATGTCGTGCGTGTTAATGAGCAGCCTGTGTCAGCCTCTGACCTTATTGACACCTCATTTCAGGGGCTGGCACTCGATGCTCTGGACGCCACGCTCACCGAGTGGTACGTAAACCGTCCGACCGGAATTGAGCAGGGCTTTACGCTAAATGAGCGGCCCCATTCAAGACAAATGGACGGCAAAAGCAATTTGACTCTGGAAATGCGTGTGACGGGCGCTTTGCGTGCGCGTTTAGCTGAGAACGACCAGGCTGTATCGTTTGCGGACGAGGCTGGGAACACGGTACTGCGTTACGATCATTTGGTCGTGACGGATACGACGGGACGCATATTGCCCGCGCGGATGTCGGTCGCTGGCGATGACCTGAGGCTCGAAGTAAACGACCGAGACGCTATTTATCCCTTGACAATCGATCCTACCATTACCCAGCAGGCGTTTGTAAAACCTTTAAATAGTCAGGCATTTGATTTTTTTGGCGGTGCCGTAGCTGTGTCAGGCAACACGGTGGTTGTCGGAACTCGACTCGAGGACAGCTCCACGACTGGAGTAAACAGCATTCCAAACGAGAACTCCGACTCTTCCGGAGCAGCCTATGTTTTTGTTTTTGATGGAACGACCTGGACGCAGCAAGCTTACCTCAAGGCAAGCAACACCGGTGAAAATGATCAGTTTGGCTTCTCCGTGGCGATCTCGGGGGACACGATCGTCGTCGGAGCCGCGGGAGAAGACAGCAGAACGACCGGTGTCAACAGCGTACCTGAGGACTTTGACCCCGGTACCAACTCGGGTGCCGTGTATGTATTTGTCCGTAGTGGTACTACGTGGACACAGCAGGCCTATATCAAATCCTCAAACACAGGCGAGGAAGACCGTTTTGGCGACGCGGTTGCCGTCTCTGGCGACACGGTAATTGTCGGTGCCGGCGGTGACGACAGCAGCAACACAGGTGTTTTACCAAGCGGATCGTTCAACAATAGCACAATCAATTCCGGTGCTGCCCATGTATTTGCTCGCAGCGGAACTACTTGGACGCTTCAGGCATACTTCAAACCTTCGAACACCGGGGACGGAGATCGCTTCGGTCAAGCCGTTGCTATCGACGGTGACACGGCGGTGGTCGGCGCCCGGTTCGAAGATAGTGCATCGACGGGAGTAAATAGCACGCCCGATGATCTAGACTCGGGTGCGGGTGCGGCGTATGTTTTTTCGCGCAGCGGCACCACCTGGACACAGCAGGCCTATCTCAAGCCAGCCGCAGTCGGCACCTCGCAATCAGGTGACAGTTTCGGGGCGTCTGTCGGAGCCAGCGGTGACACGGTGGTAATCGGAGCTCCCACTGAGGACAGCACCACAACCGGTATCAACACGACACCAAATGATAACGGCTCGAGATCGGGTGCGGCATATGTGTTTACCCGTTCCAGCGGTATCTGGACTCAGCAGGCCTATATCAAGTCCGCTAATTCGCAGATCAATGATGAGTTTGCCGCCACTATTGGAGTCTCTGGAGATACATTGGCGGCGGGCGCAATCGGTGAGGACAGCAATACAACCGGCGTCAACAGCACGCCAAACGAGCTTGCCAATCTTGCGGGTGCGGCCTACGTCTTCACCCGTACCTCAGGTACTTGGGCTCAGCAGGGGTACCTAAAACCTAGTCACATGGGCGTGGAGCTATTCGGCGGATCTATTGCCGTCGGGGGCGAGATTGTCGTAGTTGGAGCGGATAATGAGGATAGCAATGCGACCGGCGTCAACGGTACTCCCAATGAAGCGGCTCAACAATCAGGCGCTGCATTCATCTTCTCTGTCGCATCCGGTAACACATCACCAACTCCCACTCCTACCCCAACGCCAACGCCAACGTCAACAGCCACACCTACGCCGACGCCGACTCCGACGCCGACTCCGACTCCGACTCCGACTCCGACTCCGCCCCCCGGCGGTTGTTCTACGGTTGTTATAAATACTACCAACAGCGGGGCGGGGAGTTTGCGTGAGGCGATAAACTGCGCCAATGTGACCGCCGGAACGAACACTATCTCATTTGACATCCCGGGTGACGGGCCGCATACGATCACTCCGTTGACGGCGCTTCCGCCGATAACGGGGACAACGATTATCGATGGATACACTCAGGGAGACAGTACTGTCACCACCACCGATGATGCCACCGAAAACACCTTGCCGGCGGGGCAGGGTCTCAACACTGTTCTCAAGATCGAGATCGTGGGAACTACGGCTACACAGGTTCAGGCGGCGCTGCAATTTAACCCGACGGCTGCAAATTCCGTGATCCGGGGACTCGCGATCAACCGGTTTACCTTCGGAGCTATCGAATTGCGCAGCGGCGGCAACAGGGTCGAGGGGTGCTTCATGGGTACCAATCCGGCGGGTACGGTCGCACTTCCGGCTCCAACCTTTACGGGCGACGGCGTAGATGACTTGATTAGTCCCGGCGCCAACGTTATCGGCGGCCTTACCCCAGCCGCCCGAAATCTGATCTCGAACTACGGTATCGGCATCCGTTTGAACCGGAGTAACAATCTTGTCCAGGGAAACCTGATAGGAACCGACATCACGGGTACCCAGACCGGGTTTGGCAACGAGATCGGCGTCTCTATTCAATTTGGAAGCGGCAACATCATCGGCGGCACGACGACCGCCGCGAGAAATGTTATTTCCGGCAGCCGCGGCGCAGCGGGCTTCGGAGATGGAACAGGTGTCCTCATTACCGGGAACACCACGAACAACAATATGGTGCTTGGTAACTATATCGGTACAAACGTCACGGGAACGGCAGCAATCGGGAATGCCGCGTCCGGCATCTGGCTTCAGGATGCGATAGATAATGTCGTCGGCGACCTTTCGGCCACTCCGGGAGCGGCTCCAGGCAATCTGATATCGGGAAACGGTGGTACCGGAATTCGGATCGGAGGCGACCCGTTTGCTAGCAGACCGGAAGGTGGCGGCCCGCCACCCGACCCGGCGTCATTAAATTCGGTTCAGGGGAATCTCATCGGGACAAACGCCGCCGGCGACGCCGCTCTGCCCAATGGTCAGGCAGGCGTGACCATTATTGCGGCTCTGGACAACACGATCGGCGGATCGGTTGCCGGAGAAGGCAATGTTATCTCGGGAAACACCTTGGACGGAGTTTTTGTGACCGACCCGGTGGCGGCGAATAACCGTTTCTCCGGCAATCTAATCGGTCGCAACGCTGCCAACAGCGGACCGCTTGGCAATACTCGCCATGGTATGTACTTCCTCGGTTCCGGTCCAAATACGATCGGCGGTGGTTTCACGCCGGCCAATGCGAATACGATTGCCCACAATGGCGGCGACGGCGTTGCCGTTGTATTTGCGTTCGGAGCGTCGATCAAGAAAGGGATCATCTCAAATTCGATCTTCGCAAATACTGGACTAGGAATTGATCTGGGGGACGATGGCGTTACGCCAAATGATAACGGAGACCCGGACACCGGGCCGAACACATTGCAGAATTATCCGGTTTTGACCAGTGCCATTACAAACGCAGGAACTACCACGATTACCGGGACATTCAACAGCACCCCGAATACCAGCTTTTACATCGAGTTTTTTGCCAGCGCAGCGGCCGACCCGTCCGGATTTGGCGAAGGCCAAACGTTCCTCGGTGCCGTTTCAAATCTCACGACAGACGGTGCGGGAAACGCTGTGATAAACGCCGTTCTGCCGGTTCTCCCGCCTACGGGTCAATCCTTTATCAGCTCGACCGCAACCGATAATGCTGAATTGGCAAACACCTCAGAATTTTCAAATGTTGTGATCACTATGGCTGGAGGCCCTACTTTATCGCCGACACCGACGCCAACCCCGACCCCGACGCCGACTCCAACTCCAACTCCCACTCCGGTGGTTACACCGACGGCGACACCGACCCCAACGCCGACGCCGACTCCAACGCCGACGCCGACACCAACTCCTACACCGACCCCAACACCGGCGCCGACGGCGACTCCAACTCCTACGCCTACTCCTACTCCTAGTCCAACTCCGGTAGTTACACCGACGGTTACGCCGACGCCTACTCCGACGGTTACGCCATCGCCGACTCCGTTTGCTACTCCTACTCCGTTGGGGCAGAGGGTGGTGCGGATCGATAGTGTTACGCATAATGAGGGGGATTTGGGGACGGTTTTGTATACGTTTAATGTGACGATATCGTCGGCACCGCCGGTTTTGACG
>JBGTEX010000041.1:0-7269 GCA_041747575.1 Pyrinomonadaceae bacterium | reverse complement strand
CCTGACAGGGCGTTTTAACGTCCTTTACACTTCGATGGCTAAAGCCGCGAAGATCGGAAGCCCGTTAAAACGGGCTGACAACCTTTCCCATTCTTACTCCACGCCCTAAAGGGGCGTGGCTACGTGCCGCTTCGCGGAAAGCCTCATAAATGAGGCTGATTTTTCTAATGCATAATCCCGGTTTATCGTAGAACGCGGATTGCCAATCGGTCAAAATGAATTGCGAAAAAGAATGATTGACATAATTGAGTTTAACAATGTATCATTGTTTCTCAACGATGTTAATCATCGTTTGGCTTGAATAACCTCCGTTCATTTTGACCTAAAGTTTCTCTTGATAAAGTTTTCTCGTGCTTTGTTGAAAGAAACCATCCTCATAAAAGATGTCAGCTAAACTTGGCGAAATCCTGGTCCGCGAAAACCTTATAACCTCGCAGCAGTTGAGCGAGACGCTGGAATACCAACGTGCCAACGGCGGACGTCTGGGTTCTACGCTTGTGCGTCTCGGCCACGTCTCGGATGATGTTGTGACCGCCGTTCTTTCCCGGCAGTACGGCGTCCCGTCGATCAATCTCGACCTTTTCCAGATCGACACGGAAACCATAAAACTCATCTCCGAAGACGTTGCCCAGAAATACTCGATCCTGCCGATATCGAAGGTCGGAGCCTCGCTCACGCTTGCGATGGCCGACCCGACCAATGTTTTTGCGATGGATGACATAAAGTTCATGACCGGTCTGAATGTCGATCCGGTCATAGCATCTGAGACGTCTATCATGCTGGCTATCGCAAAATATTACAGCGGTTCCAACGAGATTGATATTTTTGATTCGGCATTTGCGGTCGAGCTTGAGCGTAACGGGGTAACAAGCAACGGAAACGGCACCAACGGCCACATGAAAAACGGCTTAAAAGTGCCTGTTGCCGACGAGCGTATCCGCGAGTCCGATCTTGACGTATCGCTTGACCGGTTTGAATTTAACACAAATGACAGCGAAGAATTAGAGATAATAGAGGATAACGAGGAGATAGATCTCGCCGCCCTGGCGCGTGCCAGCGAAGATGCTCCGGTTGTTCGGCTGGTTAATGTTTTACTGGTTGATTCGCTGCGACGCGGTGCGTCAGATATTCACGTCGAACCGTATGAAAAAGATTTCCGGATACGTTTTCGCATCGACGGCGTTTTGTATGATGTGATGCATCCGCCACTGAAGATCCGCGACCCACTGATCTCGCGGCTCAAGATCATGGCGAAGCTGGATATTTCAGAGAAACGCCTGCCGCAGGACGGCCGCATCAAGATAAAGGTCAAGGTTGACAACCGTTCGCGCGAACTCGATTTTCGTGTATCGACGCTGCCGACGCTTTTTGGCGAAAAGGTCGTGCTTCGCCTGCTTGATAAAGACAAGCTGATGCTCGATATGACCAAGCTCGGATTTGAGCCTGAGAGTCTCGAAAAATTCCAGCGTGCTATCTCAAACCCATACGGAATGGTGCTTGTTACCGGCCCTACTGGATCGGGTAAAACAAATACACTCTATTCGGCGCTCCAGACGCTGAATACGTCTGAAACAAATATTATGACGGCCGAGGATCCGGTCGAGTTTAACCTTCAGGGCATCAATCAGGTGCAGATGAAGGAGCAGATCGGCCTCAATTTTGCAGCCGCTTTACGTTCATTCCTGCGTCAGGATCCGAATATCGTTCTCGTCGGTGAGATCCGCGACTTTGAGACTGCCGAAATCGCTATCAAGGCGGCGCTCACCGGCCACCTCGTTCTCTCGACGCTGCATACGAATGATGCTCCTTCGACGATCTCGAGGCTTGTGAATATGGGCATCGAGCCGTTTCTGGTCGCGACGAGCGTCAATATAATCCAGGCGCAGCGTCTGATCCGACGAATTTGCAGCAACTGCAAGGAACAAGTAAATATCTTGCCCGAGGCCCTAATTGAGGTCGGCTTTTCTAAGGAAGAGGCCGGCGAGGTCAAAATCTACAAGGGTAAAGGCTGCGACACCTGCAACAAAACTGGTTTTAAGGGCCGCGTCGGCCTCTACGAGGTGATGGAAATCTCGGACGAACTGCGCGAGCTTATCATTATCGGCGCGAGCGCAATGGAATTAAGAAAGAAGGCGATCGATCTTGGAATGGTAACGCTGCGTGAATCAGGCCTTTACAAGATTCGCGACGGCATTACGACGATTGAGGAAGTGGTGAAGGAAACGGTCATATAGGAAAGGGAGGAAAAATATGTTTAGGGCAATAGCATTATCGTTGGCATTATTGGTCGGTATCGGGGCAATCATACCGATCGCAACCGAACTGGCTGAAGCGGGTCCCCGCAAAGCAAAGAAACAAAAGAAAGTACGACGTTGGACGGGCGTCAAAAAATATTCAAAACGCTGGTGGCAGCTTTATCGTGCTCAGGAACGGCGCAAAAAGCAAAGAACCGTCCGCAAACGAAACCTGAGGCTGCGTCAGTTGCGCCTGGCTCGTACGCGGCAGGCTGAAGTAAACCGGTCATCAACCAGTTTCGCAGCAAAGGCGATGACCGGCGATAGCAGAAAAACGGCTCCGTCGGCAACCGCCGTTCTGCCATCCGGCAATCCGGCTCCAAAAGGTTGGAGTTCGTTACAGACGTCTCCGTCCGAACTTCAGTTTCGCGTCGATAACTCGGCGGGTGATCAGGTCGGCTCGGCGTCGATCTCGGTTGTAGGGCCGGCGACGCCGGGTGCAGAAAATGGGCGCAGGAGCAATGTCGGCGGGGTCGCTACGACCTCTCTCAGACGCGAAGTGATCGACCGGATGATCCGCGAAAACGGCTGGGTCGTCAATGATTATCAGAAAGAGATCGCCGGACAACCGGTTTACGTGGTCGTTGCACAATCACAGGCTGCCAGCGGCGCCGTCCAGTCACGTATGTTCTATTTCACAGAGGTTGACGGCCGCATCTACAGCGTTTCGACAAATTCACCGGTGAACGAATCGACACGCCTCGCCGACGAATCTGAAAAGGTTATCAATTCCCTAAAAACCCGCGTGCGTCCCGCACAGCGAGCGTCTAAATAGTAAAAAACCAGAAGTGAAAAGCGGGAGTTTTAATTTTTACGTTTAAGCTTTTCACCTGCGACTAAAAAACATTATGAGCTACGAAGACCAATCATCAGCCGAGGCAACGGTAACGCTGCCCGACCTATTGCGAAAAATGACCGATCTTGGCGGTTCGGATCTGCATCTTTCAACAAATTCACCGCCGCAGGTACGTGTTCACGGCCATCTTGCACCGCTTCCCGGCTTTACGACGATGTCGCCGTCGGATACAAAACGGCTTGCTTATTCCGTTCTAACCGACGCGCAAAAGCATCGTTTCGAAGAAAACCTCGAACTCGATTTCTCTTTCGGTCTGAAAGGAATGTCGCGTTTTCGCGCCAACCTTTTTAATCAGAAAGGTGCCGTCGGTGCGGTTTTTCGTTCGATCCCTTACGAGATAAAAACATTCGACGCCCTCGGTTTGCCCCCGGTGGTCTCGGATATGTGCAAAAAGCCGCGCGGCCTGGTTCTGGTAACAGGCCCAACCGGCTCCGGTAAATCGACGACGCTTGCCTCGATGGTTGACAAGATCAATATCGATCGGCACGACCACATTTTGACGATCGAAGACCCGATCGAGTTTCTCCACAACCATAAAAATTGTGTCGTCAATCAACGTGAGGTCGCCGCCGACACACACTCATTCGGTGCCGCGCTTCGGACGGCGCTTCGGCAGGATCCGGACGTTGTCCTCGTCGGCGAAATGCGTGATCTCGAAACCATCGAAATGGCTCTGCGAATCGCTGAAACAGGTCATTTGACCTTTGCGACGCTTCATACAAACTCAGCCTATTCGACGATCAACCGTATCATCGACGTATTTCCGGCCGAGCAGCAGGCGCAGGTTCGAACGCAACTTTCGCTTGTTCTCGAAGGCATTTTGTGCCAATCGCTTTTGCCAAAATCGTCAGGAGACGGCCGCGTGATGGCCCTCGAAATACTCGTTCCGAACGCCGCTATCCGCAATCTGATCCGCGAAGACAAGATTCACCAGATATATTCGATGATGCAGACCGGCCAGGATAAATTTGGTATGCAGACCTTTAATCAGGCTCTCGCCAGCCTGCATCACAAACGTCAGATCACCCTTGAAACCGCGATCCAGCGCTCATCTAACGCCGACGAATTAAAAGAACTTATAGAACGCGGTTCAGGCCTTAACGATTCGTATGTCGGCGGATCAAGGCCGGCGACACGACCGGCAACAAGGCCGATGCCAAACGGAGGAAGCCCGTATGCGCAAGCCCGAGGTATCGGCGAGCGCCCGCGATAATATTTGAAGTGAGCCGTTTTCGGGCCCATTTTCAATTCTCAATATTCAATTTTAACTGGAGTTAACCATGCCAACATTTGTCTTTAAAGGTAGAAACCGCCTAAACGAACTGATCGCCGGTGAACGAGAGGCCGCAACGCAGGATGAGCTTCGCGCCCTGCTCCGGCGCGAGCAGATCGTGCTGACGCAGGCCAAGGAAAAAGGCCGTGAGATCGCAATACCCAAAATTGGCCGACGCAAAAAGGTCGGTGCAAAGGAATTGGCCGTTTTTACGCGTCAATTTTCGGTCATGATCGATGCCGGATTGCCGCTTGTCCAATGTATTGACATATTAGGCGAACAGCAGCAGAACGCCTTTTTTAAGGACGTTTTGCGACAGGTCAGACAAAATGTTGAAGAAGGATCGACGCTTTATGCCGCTTTCGAAAAGCACCCCAAGGTTTTCGACAGCCTTTATACCCATATGGTCGAGGCCGGCGAGACCGGCGGTGTGCTCGATCTGATCCTCCAGCGTCTTGCGACCCTTATCGAAAAGGTCGTCAAATTAAAACGCAGCATCGTTTCGGCTTCGATCTATCCGGCTGCCGTTATCACGGTCGCCATCGGTGCGATCGCTGTGATCATGATCGTCGTCATCCCGCAATTCGAACAGATCTTTCTCGGCCTGCTCGGCCCCGGCGAACCTCTTCCGCTTCCGACCAGGATCGTCATGGCGATCAGCGGATTTATCGCCGGCTGGGGAGGCCTGGCCATTCTTATGATCCTTATCGGATCGGCCGTCGGTATCAATTTTTATTACAAGACAAAACAGGGTCGTTGGCAGATCGATTCGCTGCTTCTCAAAACGCCGATCTTTGGCTCTATACTGCGAAAAGTAGCCGTGGCCCGTTTCTCCAGAATTCTGTCAACCTTGCTCTCGTCGGGAGTCCCAATTCTACAGTCGCTCGATATTACATCAAAAACCGCCGGAAACATTGTCATCGAAGACGCTATCATTAAGGTTCGTCAGGGTGTCGAACGCGGTGAAAACTTTGTCGATCCGTTAAAAGAAACAAATGTCTTTCCGCATATGGTCGGCCAGATGATCGGCGTCGGCGAACAGACCGGTGCCCTCGACGCGATGCTCGGCAAGATCGCCGATTTTTACGAAGAAGAGGTCGATACCGCCATCGCCGACCTGCTCGGTTTGATGGAACCGGTTCTGATCGCTTTTCTCGGCATTACGATCGGTTCGATCGTCATATCGATGTATCTGCCCCTATTCTCGCTCATCGGAAAACTTTCGGGCGGCGGAAAATAGACAAGCCTTTTTATGTGTCATTGTGAAACACAAAAAAGCCGCGTAAGTCATTGTAAACATTCTGGTTTCCTGTGTGTGTTTCATTTTGGTGAATATAGTGTTTCAATGAAACATCTTTCACTTTGCGACAGCAAACGCACTGAATAGGGATTCGGGATAGAAGCTCCGCAGAGCTTTAACCTCCGCGCTCAGCCAATACTTTTCGCGATTAGCGCATAATGCAGCTTTTCACCGCGCTGGTAAATCTTTACTACATCGCCGCGTCTTTCAATGCCTGAATGTCGATCTTCTGCATCTTGAGCATTGCGTTCATTACGCGGCCGGCCTTTTCGCGGTCGGGATCGGACATAAGCTCGAGCAGAATCGGCGGAGTTATCTGCCACGAAACGCCATACTTATCCTTTAGCCAGCCGCATTGGCTTTCTTCGCCGTCGGCCGTAAATGCATTCCAGAAATAATCGATTTCTTTCTGATCTTCTGCCGCGACCATCAACGAAATGCCTTCGGTGAATGAAAAATCGTGTTCACCGCCGCCTTCCATCAGCATAAATTTCTCACCGTCGAGAGCAAATTGGGCGTGTTTTACAGTTCCCGGTTTATTCGGCGGCTCGCCATCGCCATAAAGAAGAATGCCGTCGATCTCTGAATTTTCAAACACCGAAGTATAAAATTTCACAGCGTCTTCGCCGCCGCCAACGCCGTCTCCGACAAATAAAAAACTCGGCGTCGTCCGTTGACCGACATCGGAAATCTTACCCAGCGAAAGCTGCCAGCAAACTCCGAATTTGTCCTGAATAAAACCGTATTTTTCGCTCCAGTCATACTTATCCAGCGGCATCATTATGCTGCCTTCTTTTGCAATTTCGTTCCACAGTTCATCGATCTCTTTTTCGCTGTCGCAAATATGAAAAAAAGAGATCGCCGGACTAAACTTAAAATACGGCCCGCCGTTAAATGTGCTGATCTTCAGCCCGTCAATCTCAAACGTCCCGCCCGTGCCCGCTCCGTCCGGCGTCTTCATCTCATCGGTTATTTTTGAATTCTTAAAGATCGAAGTATAAAACTTCATCGCCTCTTCGGCACCGCTCACAAACATTAAAAATGGTGTAATTTTTTGCATTCTATCCTCCTTCGTTCATACAGATTTTTCTTTGCGGTCTTCGCAGCCGTGGTGAAACTTTCCTTTTTTAATACAAAAGACGCAAATTATAATACAAAAGACGCAGCTTAAAATGCAAAAATACGCAGCGAGATTTTCCTCGTCCTCTGTAACGCCGCGTTAATCGGCTTTTTCGTCCTGCGAAAATAAAGTTCGCCCCGCCGCACAGGACCGAGCCGAACACGATCTCGCGCAATTCATCCGAATGCCGTCCCAGCGCCCGTGAACCCGGGCACAACCCTGAATGGCAAATAGGCACGGCAATTTTGACTTGGCTCAAAAAACTCGCTAGGTGCGGGTTTTGGAGGCTTATGTGTTGGGTTCTGCTTTGCCGTCGAGGTCTCTGACCCAATCGAGGAATGAATCTTCGTAGATCAAATATGTCGCTTTTGCGGAGCGGCGGGGTGCGTGTGCGAGCGTGCCGTCTTCGCACATGCCAAGCAGAGT
>JBGTEX010000040.1:0-40410 GCA_041747575.1 Pyrinomonadaceae bacterium | reverse complement strand
GATTGCAAAAAAGATTCCGGGCTTTAGCCCAATGTTCGGCTAAAGCCGCTGTTATTTATTACACTAAACCACTAGCTGAAGCTAGTGGCAATTCTCGGAATTTGGTGTAGTAATTATCGGAAAAGCAATCTTCACGCGGCTGGCCGCTCTATTTGCGGTGAAGCTTGCTTCACCGACAGCCCTTCACCCTTTTTTTGCGGCTATGCCGCCGGTCAGTCGGCGGCGGCATTGTTTCCGGTTCTGACACAGCGACGCATAAAAAAATACGATAGCCCGCGGAGAATATTTTTTTAGAAATTTTACGACGCGGCTGACAAAAGGGCTTCGCGCATTGCCCGTGCGGATCGCCAACGGTTTTCAACTTTTTTTTCGAGGGCGGTTTCGATCACGGATGCGATGTGAACCGGCAATTCCGGGACGCGGGATCGAATGGGAATGATCGGTTTTTCAAATATCGCTTTTAGCGTTTCGGCGACGCCGGCTTTTGGGGCGATATCGAGAGCGTGAGTACCGGTTAAAAGGCTGTATGCGGTCATGCCGATCGCGTAAATATCCGATGGCGGCTCGACGTCTTTGAAATCCCGCACCTGTTCCGGCGGCATATAGGCCACTGTTCCGGCGACATCGCCGACCATCGTTACACCGCTCATACCGGTCTGTCTGAAACTCTTGGATAGGCCAAAATCCGTCAGCTTTGCCGTATTGTTCGGATAATTGCCGGTTACCAAAATATTCTGTTCCTTTATATCGCGGTGTACAAATCCCTGAGAATGAGCAAAATCGAGAGCGGCCAGCGTTTGGCCGATGACACTTGCCATTTCCCGATAACCGAGTTTTCCGCCCCGATCTTTTGCGAGCCGGGCGGCGTCCATGCCGGTAACGAATTCGGTGACCAGATAGACCAGGCCGTTGTGTGTTCCGTGCTCAATATAGGTGACGATATTCGGATGTCGAAGTGCCGCCGCGACCTCGATCTCACGCATAAACCGCCTTAGTGATTGCTCGCTGACGGCAACTTCGGGCAAAAGCGTTTTGATCGCCACCGCACGCCCGTCTGAATCGGCGCGGCCGAGCATAACGCTTCCCATTCCGCCTTGTCCGATCACGCGGATCATTTGATAATTTGGGATCGGCTGCGGGTCTTTCTTTAGTTTTTCACGGCATTGTTCGCAGATAAATGAAAGCTTCGAGTCAGAATTTGCGGCTTCGAGCGTTGCGGGGATGCTGCAATTGAGACACGTGATCGTAACAATTGACGGGTGGGTTTCGCTTGCAATTTTGTTTGTGTCATCAAAATCATCGAGACCCGTCGAAACCTCTACCTCGAGTATCGTTTCGCCGCCCTGAATACGGTCGCCGCTTTTTAGGTGGGCTGTTTCGACACGCCTCCCGTTGACGTAAGTTCCGTTGGTCGAGCCAAGATCGCGCAAAAATGCCTGCGGCGGTGCGATCTCTAAAATGCAGTGGTGGCGTGAAAAATATCTGTCCTGCGGCAGGCAAAATTGAGAATCCTCGCTCCGCCCGATCATAAAAGTATCGTGCTGATCAAATGTAAAATCGCGCCCGGTCTGCGGACCGGCCACGACATGAAGAGTCACACGCATATTAAAATTAACTGGCTAAAATCATAAAAATGGCAAAAACAAGAGAGGACAAAAAGCTGATCACACCCAGCACCATTCCCCCGATCGCCATACCGCGCCCGCCGTATCGTTTTGGGTCGGCGTCGGCATTTCGCATTCCTAAAAATCCTGCAACCGCCGCCGGGAGCCCAAGCCAGATACCGCCGTAACAGCAAATCAGAACTATGCCGGAAATACCAAGTACAAGCGAAACCGTCGGCAATGTCGTATCGCGCGACTGCACGAATGCCGGCGCCGAAAATTGCTGATTCTGAAAATGCACCTGCTGCCCTTGCCATTGAACGGGCGGTGCAGACGGAGGTGTTGAAGGCCAGTTTGACGGATTGGTCACACGCGTTTCTTTTAGAATAACCGTTGACGCTGCATCGTCGGCATACCGGTCGGCACTTGGCTCGCGGACAAAACCGGAGAGTATCTCGCCGTCTTCGAGACAAAAATTCAGATTATCGTCGCTATATGTTTGTTTACAACGCGGACATTGTTTCATAGTTTTTCGGCATTGATTTTCAAATACAGGATTTTTATGGCGGCCCCGGTCTCATTTGCGGCAGGAGCGGGCACATCGCCCGCCGATATTTTGCCGTCATAAACCCGGATTCGGCGGTTGCAAAACCCCTCACCAGGCTTTTTGCTTTCTTGCGAGTTAAATTATACGCTGAAAATCCAAATGCGTAATGTGGGCTAAATCGTTTTTGTTACTTTTGAAAGTGATCGCGGAGCGTCGGGGTTGAGGCCTTTTGCTTCGGACAATAAGGCTGCGAAAAGTTGGGCGGGGACAATAAACGGTATCGGTGACAGGAATTCGTCGATGTCAGATGGGAGCACGATACTATTTCGTGAGAGCCTGGCGATTTCCGGGTCGTTTGTAATCGAAAGGCAGTCGGCATTGAGTTCGCCAAGACGGCCCAGCAATTCGATACTGCTTTTTTGTGTAACGCCGGTCGGGCCGAACATCACGACAGGGAAGCGGCGTTCGACGATCGCCAGCGGGCCGTGAAAAAAGTCGGCGGAGGAAAATCTCTCGGCTACGACATAGCATGTTTCCATAAGTTTTAATGCCATCTCGTACGAATTGCCGTAATTCATGCCGCGGCCAACGACGACGCAGTTTTCCATAAAAACATAGCGCTCGACTAGGGTTTTTATTTGAGATTTCAGATCGAGCGCCCTCGACGTGTATTCGGGAATGCGTTGAATCGCGAGTTTATTTTCGCTCAGGGCATTTGCAAGCATATAAAAATGCAGCATCTGACCCGTATAGGTTTTAGTCGCAGCGACCGAACGCTCGCGTCCGGCATGTATGAGCAGTGTTTCGTCGGCGATCTTTGACATCGTCGATTCAGACTCATTTGTGACGCCGATCGTGAATGCACCCGACGCTTTGGCACTTTCTAGCACCATATTGATATCGTCGCCCTCGCCCGATTGCGACACGCCAATGACCAACGCACGACTGAGATTTAGCCGTGCATTGTACAGCGTGTAAACCGATGGGGCAGACAGCGAAACGGGAATCCCGGCCGTTACTTCGATCAAATAACGGCCAAAAAGCGAAGCATTATCCGAACTGCCGCGTGCGACGATAACGGCCAGATCAATATCTTTTTTTCGAAGATGCGTACCCAGCCTAACGTACTTTTCGCGTTCCGCCGTCATGGTACGTTCCAAAGCATTGGGCTGCTCGGCGATTTCTTCAAGCATTAGTGACATAGATTTACCTAATATAACAGCGGCATTACGGCATTCGCGAAAATCAACGGCCAACCCGGCCTTACATCTTTTTTTTATGGCGTTTCCTGATCTTTTTTACCGTCCTTTTCCGCGCGGATATCATTGAGCACCGCGTTTATTGCTCCGCCCATCATTAGGGCCGACGCGGTCAAGTAGAGCCAGAGCATCATAATGATCACGGCTCCGAGCGACCCGTAGGCCCGGCTGTATGAATTGAAATAGCCGAGGTAGGTGCGGAACCCGGTCGTCAGGATGATCCACAGAAGAATTGCCACAATTGAGCCGGGTGTGACCCAATCCCAATGAATTTTTTTAAAGTCAGGCAGCAGATTATAAATGATCTCACAGGTTAAAAGCATAAGAATCAATATGGAAATCCACTGAATTCCGACCAAAATGAGCGGTGAGGTAACCTGAAACCCAATTCCGTCTAGACCGTACTGGACGAGCTGCCAACCGTAAAATACGATGGCAAGCACGACCGTTGTTAAAACTGAGACCACAAGGGTCAGGACCAGCGACTCAATTTTTGTGCGGACGAATGAGCGTCTGTCCTTAAGCCTGTAGATCTCATTGAGCGCAGTTCGGATCGCATCGACGCCGGCTGACGCAGACCAAAGTGCGATGAGCAGGCCTAAGGTCGCTTTTCCGCCAGTACTTTTTAGAACTATTTCGTCAACCGTATTTTTAACAAGCTCGAATACGGAATAGGGCATTATCCGGAGCAAATACAAAAACAGCTCGTCTTGTAGGCCGGCGGACGATTCGAGCAAGAGACCAAAAAGGCTGACTAAAAAATAAAGAAGCGGGAAAAGGGCAAAGGAAAAATAGAACGCGACCGTAGCCGCACGGCTGAAAATATCGGCGTCGAACGACAGTTCATAGAGCCGGACAAAAAATTTTTTCCATTCAAATTTTGAGATCGATTTCATTGGTAAACCCGCGGAACACGTGCCGAAATGCCGCAGGTTATTTCGTACGCGATGGTTCCGGCCATTTGCGCGAGGTCTGCGGCGGTTGTTTCGTCGCCGATCAGCTCAATTTTATCACCGCTCTTTACATTTGGAACGTCCGTAACGTCAAAAAGTGTCCAGTCCATTGAGATCCGGCCGGTGACGGGGACAATATGGCCGTTAACGGACGCCCGGCCGCAATTTGCCAATGCTCTCGGATAACCGTCGGCGTAACCGATCGGCACGAGTGCGATCAGCGACCGTCTGTCTGTTAAAAAAGTCCGGCCGTAACCAAGGGTTTCGCCCGCTGGCACACTTCTGACGTGGGCAATTTGCGATCTAAGCGATAGAACCGGTTTTAAATCGGGTCTCAGGGTTTCGGGCGGCAGTATATCATCAAGGAGGCCGTAAAGAGCTCCGCCGATACGAACCATATTCCCGCGTGACTCAGGGTGCGCGATTGCTCCGGGCGAATTTGCAAGGTCGATCAGTTCCGGCGTGTGTCCGGCGTTTCGAAACGCATCACATGCTTTAAAGAAACGGTCTATCTGAAGCGTCGTGAAATCGTTTTCGTTCGGATTCTCAGCCGCCGCAAAATGCGTCAACAAACCTGAGACCTTTAAATTTTCGATTTCTTTGAGAGCCGTGGCAAAAGCGCTAGCGTCCCGGTGTCCGACACCGACCCGCCCCATACCCGTATCGATCTTGACATGAATATCGGCTGCAGCATTACGCCATTTGGCACATACGGCAAAACGTCGAGTCGTTTCAAAATCGTAAACGACCGGCGTAATTTTATTATCGATCAGAAGGTTTTCCTGACCGGGCCAAAATGATCCGAGGCACAGTATCGGAAGCGTTATACCGGCACGCCGCAGTTCGAGGCCTTCCGCAGGAATGACAACGCCAAACCAATCTACGCCTTCTGATTCGAGCCGCAGAGCGCAAGCAGCGAGGCCGTGGCCATACGCGTCGGCCTTGACGACGGCCATGAATTTCAGATCATTTCCAACGAAATGTTTTGTCGCGTGAAAGTTACCGGCAAGTTGGTCGAGATCGATGTATGCGGCGGTTGGGCGGTGTGCGTTTTGATGCGGCATTAAAAGTTGGGATTTTATTTTAGCTAAACCTTGTAAAGACTCAAAACAAGCTACTTATTCTTATCTTTAAGTTAAACCTTAACTAATTTACATTAAGTGTTATAACGGTATATTGCCGTGTTTTTTTTGCGGATTTGTATCCCGTTTATTTTGGAGCAGCGACAGGGCCCTGATAAGTTTTGGACGAGTATATTTGGGTTCGATCACTTCGTCGATGTAACCGCGTTCCGCGGCTTTGTAGGGGTTTGCAAATTTTTCCTGTAACTCGTTTACTTTCTCTTGTCGATAGCTTTCGTCATGTTCGGCGATCTCGCGGCGAAATAAAACGCCAACCGCTCCTTCGGAGCCCATAACGGCAATTTCAGCGCTAGGGTATGCAAAATTTAAGTCGGTGCGTATGTGTTTTGAGGCCATTACGCAATACGCTCCGCCATAAGCTTTTCTGGTGATAACCGTAATTTTTGGAACGGTCGCTTCGGCAAAAGCATAGAGGAGTTTAGCTCCGTGACGTATAATGCCCTGATGCTCCTGATTGACGCCCGGCAAGAAGCCCGGAACGTCTTCGAAGGTGATGAGCGGAATATTAAAGCAATCGCAAAAACGCACAAAACGGGCGGCTTTAACCGATGCGTCGATATCGAGCACGCCGGCGAGATAAGCCGGTTGGTTTGCAACGATACCGGCCGAATATCCGCCGAGACGGGCAAAGCCGATCACGATATTTGGGGCAAAATGCTCCTGAACCTCAAAAAAATAGCCGTCATCAACCACGTTATTAATAATATCGCGTATATCATAAGGCTGGGTCGGAGCCTCCGGGATCATCGAATTCAGCCTTTCATCGGAGCGATCCGACGGGTCATTTGTGGGGACGAAAGGCGGATTTTCCATATTGTTGGACGGCACAAAGGACAGAAGTTCTCTGGTTAATCTGAGTGCGTGTTCGTCGGAATCGGCGGCAAAATGAGCGACACCCGATTTTGCGTTATGCGTCATCGCACCGCCGAGCCCTTCTTTAGTCACATCCTCATGGGTAACGGTTTTGATGACGTCGGGACCGGTGATGAACATATAGGACGTGTCCTTGACCATTACGTTAAAATCCGTGATCGCGGGCGAATATACCGCACCTCCGGCGCACGGGCCGAGAATGCAGCTGATCTGAGGAACGACTCCGCTGGAGAGCACGTTTCGCAGAAAAATATCCGCGTAGCCGGCGAGCGAAACAACGCCCTCCTGAATGCGGGCACCGCCTGAATCGTTCAAACCAATTACCGGAGCACCGGTTTTCATGGCCATATCCATAACCTTGCAGATCTTTTGAGCGTGAGTTTCGGAAAGTGAACCGCCAAATACCGTAAAATCCTGTGCGAAAAGAAAAACCTCGCGGCCATCGACCAAACCGTGACCGGTAATCACTCCGTCGCCGGGGAATTTTTGCCCTTCCATTCCAAAATCGGTCGAACGGTGGACAACAAACTTATCAAATTCCTCAAAGCTGCCTTCATCGAGAAAGAATTCGACCCTTTCGCGGGCCGTCATTTTTCCGGCTGCTTTCTGTTTTTCGAGTCTTGCCTTTCCGCCGCCGTCCTCGGCAATGCGGGATCTTTCCTTCAAAAGTTCGATCTTGCTTTTTATTTTAGATTCGGGCTGCATATCGCATAAGTTTAGCGATTTTGGCCATCTTTTCAAAACGCGTTAGTAAATGATTAAATTGACGTAAGCGATGAGAGAAATCGAAAAGATCACAAGCCGCGATAATCGGCGTCTGGTTCGTACGCGCAAGGTACGCGACGGAAAGGAACCGTCGCTGATATTTATCGAGGGACGCCGCCTCGTCAGTGAAGCTCTGCGTTCGGAGCTTAAAATCGAAGAATGTTTTGTATCGGAAAATTTTCGCGATGAAGAATTGCTTGACGCCGTCAATCGTAAAGCCGCCGCGATGGCCATTTTACCCGAGAAAATCTATGATTCGATAACGGATACGAAAAAATCGCAGGGCATAGTCCTGATCGCGGAGCGCCCCGCGAATTCCTGGGCCGCGCTGGAGTTACGCTTAGCGGGTGCATCGCTTCCGATAGTGATTTTTCTAAATGAGGCCAACAATCCGTCCAATCTCGGAGCAATTTTCCGAACTGCCGAGGCGGCGGATACGGCTGGTATTATCGTTTCGCGAAATTCTGCCGACGCTTTTTCGCCAAAAGCTCTTCGAGCCGCGATGGGGGCGGCGTTTCGGATTCCGGTTTTGGAAAATGCCGATTTTTATAAGACTTTGCAGTGGGCGGGAGACCGGAATTTGACGGCCACAGCATGTGATATCGATGCTGAAGATGAATATTTCGAGGCCGATTGGAAATTGCCAAGACTCCTGATATTTGGATCCGAAGCTCACGGCCTCGACCGGACCGAGATTGAAATGGCCAACGAAACAATTCGGATTCCGATGGAAAACGATGTCGAGAGTCTAAACCTTGCCGTATCTGCGGGAATTATCCTGTTCGAGGCAAAGCGTCAAAATATAGTCACCGGTTAACGTTTGCTGGCACGGGCGGTTCGAGGGCTTTTCTGAGCATGCTCTGGATCGTCGTATCGTTCGTTACGGCGAGCGCCATTGCGATGTCTGAAGCCAAAACTTTTACATTGACCGGATCAGCTTCAGAAAGCTTATTCTGAGCTTCGGTGAGGGCGAGACGGGCCTTTGGATAATCGGCTGACAGCAAATATGCACGGCCGAGAAGATAAAAATCTTCGCTGTCCTGTGGATCGGAGCCAAATTTTGCAACATAACCGGCCGGGTCTTTATCGACGTTTCTACGGTTTTCCTCAAAAGCACTAAGTGGTATGTTATCGGTTCTCATGACGGACAATTGAGGGCTGGCAACATCGGCCGGGGGGCCGGGGAAAAAAGCGAAATAAAACAGGCCGATTCCTAAAATGGCTCCTAGTGCTAACGTCGCTATTGTCGGTGCGGCTCTACCAGCCAGACCAGGTTTTTTGAACTCGTCAGGAGCAGAATCAGAATTGCCAAAGATCGAAAATGCCTCGTCGTTAAAGGGTTCGCGCCTTTCGGGTTCGAAGATATCCTGTTTTGAACTTATCGGAGGCGGCAAGCCGGCAGGATCTGAGTGAGGAAATTCATCGGCGCTGTTTTCCGGATCATAAGGTATTTCCGGCGTTTGTTTGCGAACCGTAAAGTCGTCGGTTTCCAGTTCAAGAAGTTCATCATCGTCATCATCTTCGGGGGACTGGTTTCCAAACGTCGGACGTGCGGAGGCGGCAGTAGGCTCTTCAATTTCCAGAAGTATTGGTGCGGCAGCCTCATGCTGTGCGTTTTCGGCGGCCGACGCCTTGATAACCACCGCTGTCAGATTGTCTTCGGCTCCGCGTTCGTAGCATAAACCTTTTAAATATTCGCAGATTTCGGACGGATCGCCCCCGAATGTCAGAACCCCTTTTATTTCCTCATCGCTGACGTGCCGCGTGATACCGTCCGAACAGATAAGAAATGCTGTGCCGGGATCGATCATTATGGTTTTGAGATCGACCTCGACGGCTGAGTCCGCGCCCAGAGCACGGTTTATAATATTGCGGCTCGGATGATTATCTGCCTGATCCTGAGTCATTCGCCCCGCACGAACTTCTGCGGCTACCACCGAATGATCGGCAGTTTCGGGATAAAGAAAGCCCTCGCGGTCAACCCGGTAAAGGCGCGAATCGCCGACGTGGCCGATGGTTGCGATATTTTCGTCCAGATGCAGAGCAACGATCGTTGTCGCCATGTTTGAGAGCTGAGACAGTTCGTGGGCCATCTGATGGATGGCCGAATTGGCACGTTCGATTGCGGCCCGCATTACCGACTCGGCATCGTCGCCGTCTTTGCGATTTGCAAATGCCTCAGCCAAAATCTCAATCGCCATCTGCGAAGCGACCTCACCAGCCTGAGCGCCGCCGACTCCGTCAGCGACCGCGTAAACGCCGCAACGTCCCATATCGAGGTATGAATCTTCGTTCTGCGGGCGCTTTTCGCTTAAACCCCGGTCACTAACCGCTCCTGACGATATGCGAAAATTACTGTCCATCGGTAGAATCTCCAAATTTATCTTTACCCCGTTAATCCCAACAACGCACGGCTTTGTAAACACGCGGGCTTATGAGCCTGATGCGGCCTTCGACCGTTAAGAACTCCGTAACCCGGAAAATATGCGTCAGCCTTTGCTCACGAGATCCCTTTCGAACCGTGCCTAAATTACACTTAACGCATGATCCTCGTCGTGTCTGTTATCTGAAGCTCATCCTTACGCCGGTCAATGCTGTTTCTGTGCGAAAAAGCCATTAACATCCCGAGCATTGTAAAACTTGTGATCAGGCTAAATCCTCCGTGGCTTACAAACGGCAGCGTGATACCGGTCATGGGCAGGGCGCGCGTGATGCCGCCGATATTAACGAGAGCCTGAAATCCGATAAAGGCCGCAAGGCCGATAGAGCATAATTTACTAAACATATCGCGTGAATCACAGGCAGTCCTGACGCCTGCGCTCACAAAAACAATTAGGGCAAAGGTTAGCAACAAACCACCAAAAAGTCCAAGTTCCTCAGCGAGGGCGGCGAATATGTAATCCGAATCAGCGACCGGTATCAGCTCGGGATAACCGAGGCCCAAACCGCGCCCGGTCGTACCACCCGAAGCGAGGCCAAAGGTCGCCTGTGCCGGTTGGAACGCCAACACGTCAAACCATGCGTCGATATTTATAGTTCGCCGGAGGCTCGGATCCTCATCGAGCATCTGCGGCAGATTCGGCTCTTTTTCCACGAGCTTCTTATAGTAATCGTTGTAGTCATCTTTCCACCAGGAAGTTTCCGGCGGAGGCGGGTTAAATCCGTCCAACCATAAATGAAACCGTTGTTGTATCCGGTTTGGGAGTATGGTTTTGACCGGCGAAGCGAGCGTCGGAAGCAGAGGTATCTTTTCCTGGGTTTTTTGAGGCAACGCTCCGACGATCAGGATCGAAACGACGAGCAAAACGCTTCCGACCAGAACAAATCTCTGCGAAAACCGTCTGATCGCAATAATATAAAGCGTTGCATAGACGGCGCTAAAAACCATCATTTGACCAAAGTCTTTAAGAACAAAAAACGGCAAAAACGGCAACACGGCCATAAAGACAAGCGGCAACGCATCTTTTGCCCTCGGAACACCCCAATAGGTCCGCGTCAGATTCTTATACAAAACCGCCAAAATTGCGGCAAAGCCGATGAGGAAGGGTATTTTTGCAAGTTCCCATGGGGTCAGATTACCGCCGAATTTACCGCCGCGCGACCAGAGGGCGGCGATTATTAGCGGGACGAGTGTCGATAAAACGATCAGAAACCCTTTTTTTTGGATTAGTTCGAGATAATAATCGCGTCTCAGAAGTAGAAACGCTGAGAAAAGACCGATAATTCCCAAAATCGGGGTGATCGTTTTGAGTGACAGAAGCACATCAGAATAACTCTCAGGTGCCGGTCGCGGTGTTTCGGCGGAAAGATCGACGGGCGACGGCGGCGTCGGCGGCAAACCCATTATTTGCTTCTTTTCCGCCGAATAATTCTCCTGAATATAGTGCATCTGAAGAACTTTAGTCTTTTGCTGGCGGGCCGCGGCCTTGTCTTTTCGGGAGGTGTATTCGGGGTCGCTGAACAGACGGTATTGGACTGTCAGGCCGATCGAAAAAAGCAGGATCGCGGTCGTATATAGCGTCCAATTGCCTTCATAATTTACAAACCGCTTTAGGATAATAGGCAGAAACGCAAGAAAACAAAGGAGAAGCAGGTTGCGGCCGGCAGTCAGGCTCGATGTTTCATAGCCCCGGATCAGAGCCCCGTAAAATATGGAATAATGGGAGACAGCCGTCATGAGAACGATCAGTACCAGGATAAAAAAATGTGATGAGGTTCGGTTTTTCACGATTGAAATATATCTATTTATTCTTGTCCGTAGTAGGTTTGACCGGTGTCTTTCGGTTGTACCGATCTCCCAAAAGGCCGAGATCGCGGGCCTTCAAGATCACGTTTGCAGCAATCGGGGCCGCTGTGCGCGCACCGTATCCGCCGCCTTCGACGACGACGGCGATCGCGAGTTGCGGCCGCTCGAGCGGGGCGATAGATATAAACCAACTGTCGGTTCGCTCATACATTTGCGGAACAAAATAGTCTTCCCACTCACCGTCGGCATTTTTGCGGCGTTTTTTTGTTGTTTTGAGCTTTCCGGCGGCGTCGTATGCTGGAGCGAGCTTTTCGGCGGTTCCCGTTTTTCCGCCGGTTTTGATACCTGTGCCCGCGAGCTTTGCCGAGATGACCGTTCCGGTTCCGCCTGGTTCCTCGGTAACCGTGGACATAATATCGCGGATCATTGATGCCTGCTGCGGTGATAAAACCTGTGCAAAAGCCTCGGGCGGCTGGTCGGCTTCGATGCGGATTTTCATCAGCTTTCCTTCGATATTAGCGGGAATCGACGCAATTAGAGCCATCTGAAACGGGGTCATCTGTCCGGCGTAACCCTGGCCCATGCCCTCGAGACCGAGATCGTATAACGAGATGTCTTTACCGGTTACGATCGATGACTGTTGCGGAGCCATCGCGCTAGCGATATTTGGACTGCTCGTGTTCCAGATGGACGGAAAAAATCTCTGAAGAAGCGCGTCTTCAGCAGTGTCTGCCGGAGCAATACCGGTTAAAAGAGCGGTTTCACGCAGCCGTTCCCGTCCCAATTCGATCGCAAGCTGGGCGAAATATTGATTGCTCGAAACTTTGTAGGCAAACGATATGTCTTTTTCCTGACAGCCGCCGTCGCAAACTCCGCCGACGGAACCGTCCGCGCCGAGCTTTTGCGTTGCGTCCACTATCGGCCGTGAAGCGCGAGTCGGTCTAAAACCTCCGGGATAGCTGGGGAATACGGCATTCTGCTTATTTGCCCGGAACGCCGAAATCATCGTAAATGTCTTAAAGGTTGAGCCGGGAGAATAAAATTCGCGCATCGCCCGGTTTAACAGCGGCTTGTCGCGTTTATTTCCTTCGAGTTTTAGATAATTTTCGAGTGACTGCGCCTCATCAAGATTAAAAGACGGATTTGAGTACATCGCGAGCAGATCGCCGGTTTGTGGATTTATCACAACCACCGCCCCTTTTTTACCGTCGAGTTGGTTTGCTGCGAAAGCCTGCAGATCGCGGTCGATCGTTACCCGAACGTCCTTCTGTTCGTCCTGCGGCCGCTTGATCCTGGTCAAAACTTCCCACGATTCGGGCATCGGATCGACCTGCTTTTTATACAGAGTTCGTTCGAGGCCGGGTGTGCCGCGTTCGGTGCCGAGAAGGTGAGCCATCTCTTTTTCGAGAGCAAATCCGCGCATTATGTCACCGTCTTTATCGAGTTTGTAATAGGCGAGAGCACTTGCAAGATTTCCGGACCGGTCGAGCATCCATCCGCGCAGGCTTGCGGCGTTTGCCCGGCGGTTGCGAAGGTCTTTGTAATTCAATGCCTGAAACTGTTCATTAGATGTGTCGGCAAAATATGTCCAATAAACCTGAAAGCCAAAAATCGTAAACGCGATGGCCACAAAGAATACCTGCCAGATACGCAGGCTACGGTTTGCGACCGTTTGGGTGAGACGGCGTTTTACGGCGAGCGGCAAGTCGTGTTCGAAAATAAATTTTTTGCGGCGGAAATTGTCAAAAAAGGTGATGATAAGAAATCCGACCAGAATACCGACGCCAATTATATAAATTATTGTCAAACCGGCCGGCGTGCGTTCGAGAACCTGTCCGCCAAAGAGGTTTTCCGGCTTCCACTGTGCCCAATCTATGAGAAACAGAAAAAAAAAGTTCATTTGCTAAGTTTAGCCGTCTGGTTTACCGGCGTTTTCAAGAAAAATCAATACCTTCGATATGCAGTTCGATCTTTAAGGTCTTCTCGATATCTTCGCCTTCCGCGATGTTATCTGGATCATCGGTGTTACTCCCGGAAACCGGCGGGGGAACATATTCAAAAATAACCTCGACCATACCAAATTTCACTCGGTCATCCTCAACCACACGAGCTGCCGTCCCGTAGGAAATACGCTCGCCGTTTATGAAAGTTCCGTTTGTTGAGCCGGTATCGGCGACGGAAAGGCAGTTTTGAGCGTCGACGACTAAAGATGCGTGAATTTTTGAAACACTGCTGTCATTTATAGCAAGATCATTGTTGCCCGTTCGCCCGACCGACAGGCGTTTGCCCAACGGGAATTCGAGCCGACGGTCTTTTCGGCTGCCGTTTAGCTCAAACCTGGCAATAAATATTTCGGAGATTACAGCGGCAGCCTTGGTATCGGTTTCTTTGTTGAAATTTAAAGCCGGGATGTTGACATTCATCGCGGCTTCGCTGGCCTCGTCCGAAAATTTTTCAAAGCTGACAAACAGTTTTACGCCATCGGTAAAATAGTCGGGTTTTACCTCGAGTTTTAGCGGTGCGTAGGTGTAATAAAGCGAGTCATTTATATGATCGGCTGCGGCCGTCAGGAGTTCGTTTTCGAGTTTGGCGAGCGAGTCGCTGTCGTCGTCCGAGAATCTGTCCCACTGCATTTTTAGCTTTATGTTGTGGGGAACGACGACGCCCTTGCCGGGAATCTCTTTTGCCTCTGCGTCCAGAAGTTTTTTCATCTGCCAGATCAATTCGCTTGTGGCCAGGCTGCTGGAGGGAACCCAATTACGGCCCGTCAGCCGGTCAAAAGTGTCGCCGATCCTGGTCAACGCTCCCTGCAAAAACCAATCTGCTGAGATTGGCTTCTTAGAATCTGATTTTTTTTCGGTCATTTACAAACGGCTAAGCGGGTGAAAATCTCTTCTGATTTTAGCCGAAAACTTATTCAAATAAAAGAAGACGAAAATTATTGCTTTCGGAAGTTAAACAATGTAAAATATTTTTGGAATGAGTTATTCATTCCAACTTTTCCTAATTAGCGCCCACATACTTTAGACGCAAAAACCGTTTTTAGCGAATAAAGTAAAAAGTGACAAAAAGTTATGAAAAAGAGGCTTCTCAAAACGGATTCGACAGAGTCGGGATTTTCGCTTATCGAGATCATTGTCGTGCTTGTGATAATCGCCGTCTTGTCGGCGATCTCGCTGCCGTATATTTTCAATTTCACGAAATTGTACAAGTCAGAGGACCAGGCGCTAAAGGTGATCGATCTGATGCGTGAGACAAGCCAGCTTGCTATAGCCAGACGGCGAACGATCAGGTTTGAACTCGACCGGACGGACAATGCGGCACTTATAATAGACGAAAATAACGCCGGAGCCGATACGCTGATCAAATCGATCCCGCTTGAGGATCGCGGGGAAATCAGATACGACCGCAAGCCGGTTGGGGTTCCAAGACCGAACCCGCCGAATTACCCCGATACAGGTTTTGCCAGCGATACGGTTGGCCATGTCGCCGGCGGCACGACGGTTTCGGGCAATTCGGTTTGGGTTGCTAGATTTAGGAGTGACGGGTCGGTGGTAAACAGAAACGACCTGCCGCTTAGCGCGAGTATTTACAGTTGGCCGCCGATCACACCCGGAAGCACTACACCGCGAAGTAAACCCGAAGTTCGGGCGATCACGCTCTTTGGCGGGAGCGGGGCGATCAGGTATTGGAAATATGACGGAACCAAGTGGGTAGCTAAGCAGTAGAAAAGAGGCGAAAAATATGAACGGCAAATCAGATGCAGGTTTTTCTTATATTGATGTAATGGTGGCTATCGTCATCTTGATGGTGGGCATACTTGCGTTGTTATCAGCCTTATCCGGATCGATGGTACAGGCGAGAGGCCACGAGCAGCAACTGCTGGCCAAGCAGGTTGCGACATCGACGATGGAATCAATAATGTCGGCCAAAGAGACCGACCCTCTGAGGCTCGGTTGGAATTCGATAGGCAATGTCGGGTCAAACGATAATCAGGGAATTTTTTTAACAGGTTTTCAACCGGTAAACGTCGAAGCCGGCCCGGATGAGGTCGTTGGAACCGCCGATGACACGGGGACAACAATGCCGCAATTGCAGCGGCGGATAATAATCACAGACGTATGCGACCCCGACAGGCCGTCACCGGCAATTTGCAGCCCGGCCGGAAGCTCTCCGGTCAGGATAAGATCTGTTGCGGTCACGATCAGATACAATGTCGGGGGCCTTCAGAGAGATGAAATATTGAACACGGTTTTGACCGACTATGCGGTCGTGCCGGACGTGCCGTAGGGAGAAGTTTTTATGCATAATATTCAAAAAAACAGCAGTTCAAACGTTTTTCCGCACACCGGCGAGAAAGGATTTACCATTATCGAAATAATGATCTCGATGCTGCTCTTTCTGATAGTGACCGGTTCGATCTGGGGGTTGCTGCGGGTTTCACAGCAGGGGCGTTCGGCGGTGAACGAACAGACGCAGCTTGCGAAAAATGTCCGCATAGCACTAAATCTGATGTCGCGTGATACGTATAATGCGGGGTATGCATACCCGCTTGGCAACACGGTAGTTTTGCCAAATAACGTTATTTCTCCGCTTCTCGGCGTTCCGGCTGATTCTGACGCCTTGCGTGACACAATTCCGCCCATTATTTCGGGAAATAACATTACGGTTAACACATTTAATACGGCCGGGGGAGCTAGTACGGATCAGGTAACCTTTCTGTATAAAGACCCGACATTTAATCTCGTGGGTAACGTCGGCCCGCCCGACCAAAGGGTTTCGCAGGCGCTGTTGATACCGGCGACCGGGCGTACGACCACTATGGGAGGGGTTGTCGAACTTGCCCCGGCGTCCGGCGGCAATACAGCTTGCCGAATTAACGATGTTTATCTTATAACAGGCGATCTCGGATCTACGCTTGGGCTTTCGACCGGGCTAAACGGCTCGACCTCGGTTCAATTTTCAAATAGCGATCCTCTAGGACTTAATCAGACCGGTCTCGACGGTGTTTTGAATAATATCCGACCAACGAGTATTTATAGGGTCAACATGGTGACGTATTTTGTAACACCCGACGGTATTTTGACCCGACGCGAATTTGGCAATATCCAGCCGACGGCTGCCTCGGTCGATGTTCCGTTGGTTTACAATGTTGAGGATTTTCAGATTCAGTACGTGATGGACAGCGGCGCGGTGTCGGATAATCCGAGTTCTGGACCGGACGGCGTCGCCGGCAACGCGGACGATTCGCAGGCAAATTTGGCGGCGATCCGTCAGATCAGGTTTACGGTCAGTGTGCGGTCTATAGACAACAATGCGGGTGGTCAGCCTTACCGCGAGACTATGACGACGACCGTCAGCACAAGAAATTTGGGATACGAAGCTACAAGCTAAAAAAACGGGGCAAATTAAAATGAAGAAGAATACATTTCAAAGAGGGAACTTACCCGGCATGGATGTTCGAGGCGAAAAAGGTTCAGCGATCGTTATAGCTTTATTAATGCTGGCTCTGATCAGCATATTTGTCGCTCTTGCGATATCGAGATCGTCGGCTGAGGCAGCCGCAACCGGTAACGAGACCGCTGAGGCGCGGACGTTTTATGCGGCGCAGGGCAGCCTTGAGACAATGACGCGAAACTTTAACAAGATTTTTGAGCGCAAGCTGAATCCGACGGATACGGACCTCAATGGGGTAAGAAATGGAACGGTCGCAGGGCTCGATGCCACATTCAATTTTTTTCAGGAGATCGACCTTTTGCCCCAACCGCAGCCGGACGGAACGTTTGGCCCGAGTAGAAACACGACGCTGACAGGCGGGCCATATACGGGTTTAATTGCCATTCAGGACAATTGGAGGCTTCGCACGACTGCGACAAACAACAACGGAGATTACAACAACCCGATCGGCACACAGGTTGAATTGACGCGCAATGTTCTGAATAATCGAATTCCGATCTTCCAGTTTGGTATTTTTTACAATGACGATCTCGAGCTGTTTCGCCCGCCGCGCTTTAGTTTTGGCGGTCGGGTTCACTCAAACGGAAACTTTTTTATCTCGCCGGGTGCCGAGGGTGTGTTTTTTGATTCGCGTGTCACGGCGGCCGATCAGATTGTTACGCAGTCATGGCGCAACTGGGACAGGGTTGACATTGCTAACAGCCAGACATTTATTAAGAACGCATCGGGCGATTTTGTCCAGCTTGCACCGACGATGGGCAGCGTTTTGAATACATCGGAGGGATCCGGAAATAATATTTTCCAATTTCCGCCCGCCGTACCCCTTCCGGCCCAGACGCCTAACCTTGATCTGCCGCCGAGCCGTTTAAATAACAGCTTTCTTTCGCAAAGTTCCGTTTTTGACGGCAATCTGCAGGCCAACGTGCCGGCATTGCGGTTGCCTCTGAATGTCGGAGCAAACACCGATCTGATCGAAATGGTCAAACGCGGAAAAGAGCTCGCAAGCGCGACGGGCGGCGATCTGTTTAACAATGCCGGAACTCTCGCCCCGGTTGCGGCTGCAAGTATTGACAACCCGATACTCCGAAGCGAAAGATTTGCAAACAAGACCGGGATCCGAATCTCCCTCGCCGACAGCCAGGCCAAATTACCGGGCTGTGCATCGGGTATCGGTATAAATCCGGTCGCGGCCTCGCAAAAATGCGGAGTGCGCCTGGACGGCAGATACGACGGTTTGTCCGGCGAACCGACCGCAGCCCCGACGCCTCTACCAAGCCCGTCGCCCAGTAACTTTCATCATCTGGTTCGCGGATATCAGCCAAAGCCGATGAAAAAGCTGGCATCACAGGCGGATTTTACGACCGACCCTTACCGTACAACCAGACTAAACGGTGAGCGTTTTTATACCGGCGGGTGCACCCAGCCGACTGTGGTATGCCGCGAAGTCTGGATCAAGGTTGAAACGGTTCAGACCGATGAAGCGACACAGGCCATAATCACGCGTGATATTACCGAAGATTTTCTGAGTCTTGGCGTTACCGAGCCGGCGGTTCAAATTATGCAGGGAACGACCCTCAAATTTCAGATAACTGATACTCGATATGATCCTGTCGGGCCACTCGGATCGGTTTACGATAACGACGGCCTGATCGATCCGACGCCTATCAATCCGACAACTCCGCAAACTCCTTCACGTTTCGATATAGACAACCGGTCTGTAATCCGGCTTCAGCGTTTTGTAATTGCGGGCCAGCCGATCCCTACTCCTGCAGCGACTCCGACAGCTACGCCTTTTCGCTACGCGACTTATGTACCGCCAAACACGAGTACAACCCTTATCAACACAGCGTACAATCCCGGATTTACGATTGTTCAGCGGTACGCCGTAATGACGCAGGCACTTGCGGCCAACGGCTGCCGGGAAACAGCTCTACCAGCTTCGCTCTTGCCCTGTCCGCCTGTGATCAATCAGGAGGCAGGGTTGGAACGTACGCAGGGAACCCCGGAAACTACTTACATTGAAAGCGTTGGCGGACACGTTAAGCTCGCGACGGTAAACTCAACCGGAGCTTTACCGGTAACGACGGTAGGCATAGTGCCATTCCCGATAAAAATGTTTGATGCACGCGAGGGGCTGTATTTTGATGAACGCAGCACGGCGTTTTATTCAAACCTTGCGCGGCTGCCGCGAAACGGTGTTATGAGTATGATTGACATCGATATTGCAAATCTGAGGCGTTTTTTACGCGGAGATTTTGACGGAACATTCCCGGTTGACACGCAGTTTGCTATTTCGAGAGGCGGTGCCGGACTCAGGGCTGAGGATATTCCTCAGCAGGGTGGTTGGGTCCTATACGTATCAGACCGCCGCGGTGACGCGGATTTTGACGGCGAATACGATATGGAAGATATATACGGTATATCCCCGGGAAATGACAACAACTTACAGTTGGGCGAAGACACCAACCGAAATGGAACACTAGAACGTAAATTTATGAACGCAACGGACGATTTTACACTAACCGGATGCGCCGGCGGTGGAACCGATTGCGAAGCACCACGATATTCGGATAGCTGGCTGCCGGATTTTGCGGCTGTTGTCGATCATAAATATTACCGTCGCGGTGTACGCCTGGTCAATGGCGAGACGCTTCCCGGTATTTACAATGCAACTACCCCAAGTTTCACTCGCGGATTTACCGTTGCCAGCGAAAACGGCATCTACGTACAGGGAAATTATAATGCCACAGGCGCCGCCGCACCGCCCGCCGGTGGCGGCAACACGCCGTTTGACGGATATCTGCCCCAAAACGGGCCGCTTCATATACCGGCATCGGTCGTATCGGACGGAGTAACGATCCTTTCAAACGCATGGAACGACGGTCAGAGTTTTCGCAGCACTACGGTAACGCCGTTTGATCAGTCCACGCGTTTAGCCTCAACCACGCAGATGAGGTTTGCTATGATATCGGGCGACACGATAGCCAGCCGCGAGGCGACGCCAAATCAGGGCGGTATCTCGCCAAGATTGAACGGCGGCGTACATAATTTCAAGAGATTTTTGGAAAGGTGGACGGGCCAGAGGCTTGATTATGCCGGATCGCTGATAAATCTGTTTAATTCGCGCAACAATAACGGTTCGTTCAAATGCTGTAGCGAAGTATATAATCCGCCGATCAGAAACTGGGTTTTTGACAGCACATTCCTAGACCCGAACCGCCTGCCGCCCGGAACGCCGTTTTTTCAATACGTCCAGACCACGGGTTTTCAGAGGACTAACAATTAGTACCGTCAATCAGGAAAAGCTTCGCCGCTACCAGAGCGGCGGAGCCGCCCGAAAATATCCCGCGAGGAAAGGCGTAGAGGCAAGCAGCAAAACCAAACCGGCAGCCCAGCGTTTTTTTTGAACATTGAGTTTGTGGTATCGTATTCAAGACTGGCCAGGTATGCGCCTGGCCTGAGAATCGATGAGGGAGCTTTCGCTAAATAATTGTCGGGTCGATAGGAGATATGACATTTGCGAACATCTCGGACGCGGGAGCTACGCCGAGATTTTTTTGGCACGTGATATCCTCGCATCTGAGCAGTCACCGCACAGGTCCGTCGTCATCAAAGCTCTCAACGTCTTTCTCCAGAACGACCTCGACGCCGATCTCGAACGAACGCTTATAGAAAATTTTCAGAATGAGGCGATTGCCCTCGACCGCGTTCGGCACCCGAATATCCTCAGCCGCATTGGTCACGGTACGTCGCGCGATCTGCGCGGCACAATGTTCCACTATCTGGTTCTCGAATATCTCTCCGGCGGCGATCTGCAAAGCCTTTTGCGAAAACAAACCATCCCGTTACAACAATCCCTAAATTATATCGAGCAGATATGCGCCGGGTTGGGACACGCACATCGTTACTCGATAATTCACCGCGACATAAAACCGCAAAACCTGCTTTTGACAGCCGACCGTTCGACTGTAAAGATAGCCGACTTTGGCGTTGCCCGCGTGACTGTTTCCGATTCGCCGATAACACGTGTCGGGACAAACATTTACGCACCGCCCGAACACAGCCCGATGTCGGCCGGAAAAACCGGTACGCTTGCGTTTGCCAAACTCACACCCGCGGCTGATATTTATTCGCTCGCAAAAACGGTTTACACCCTGCTAACCGGCGAAGCCCCGCGGGCGTTTGCGAATGAAGCTATTAAAGATCTGCCGGAATCGGTTCGAAACGTTGAATGGAGTGGTGAACTAAGCCGTGTTCTTACCAGAGCAACCGACGACGACCCGCGTGAGCGGCAGCAAAGCGTCGAGGATTTTTGGACCGACCTTGCCGGAATCCGTGAGATCGCGGCACAGGGCCAAAACGTGACCGTTATGGAGCTTGCCGCCACCGCCAACGTGATTGTTGACACACGGATTTCCGCCCGCATCATCGACGCCCCGCAGCCGCATGTTTCGCGGGGCTATTCGCCGCTCGCACCGGCAAGGCCGAGTTTTGACGCAAAACCGGTAATAGTGGCCACGTCAGACATTTCTCCCCCTGAAACAAATTTACCTGAAAGTGAAGTTTTAGAGATTCCTGAAACGGCCGTTCCAGCCGGAAAAAATCGGCGAGCGGTCCGCAGATTTGCGGCATATGCGCTAGCGTTCAGCCTGTTTACCGGTCTTTTGTACGGAACGGCCAGCTACATGCGGAGCGGTACGATCTTTCCTCAAATCCTATTTAAGTCGCCGACCGGTGTAGCGAATACGGATATCTACTTGCGGCCCACGCCAAATACTGATAACGACCCGATCGGCCTGGTGACCAAAAATTCAAAGGTCCGGATCGTAAAGACACAGAATAATTGGCATCAGGTTGATATCGTCGAACAGGGCCGCGTTCGTTCGGGTTCGCTAAACGCGACGCGCGGCTGGCTGAATGGAAAATATCTCGAGATAAGCGATAATTAAGAGATGAAACAAAACGTGAGCATTCTGGATAAAGTCAGACGCTGGATCGACGGCGAGTCCGCTGAGCTTGTGCTCGAAGAGGCTGCCCGCGATGCGCAGATAAAACCACGCAGCAAAGCAGAGGAATTTATTGTCAAAATTGCCCGCGAGGTCGAAAGCGTGATGCAAAACGAAATGGTTCCGTTGCCGCAGGGTACGACGATCATCCCCAGCGAATACACCATTTTTCTCAGCAGCGATGATGATAAAGATTGGCAGGGCGTAAAACGAAAAGGCCTCGAGCGGGGGCTTTATCACATCCTGGCCGAGCGGGCGAAAGAGTTAGCGGGCAAGAAAAATCTCGAGACAAAGTCGTTTGTCATCGAACTGCGAATTGACGGCACTTTGGAAAAAGGCGAACTTCGGGTGCAGCACGGATGGGAAGATTCGACCGGAAATAAGACCGGCGTCCTGGTGCGGCCAAAGGAAATATTAACGGTCCCATCGCATGCGGGCCAAACGGGAAGTCCGAATATGAGACCAGCCGATCTGCCGTCCCGATACCGAAGCGCCATGCCGACGGACGCCGAATTTCGAAACGACAACATTCAACAGGCGGTGCCGATCCAGCCGGAGGACGGCGAAGAGATGACGGCCGTCAAATCGCGTTTGACCGAGCTTTATAAATTAGAGATATGGCACGGCGATGTGAGACAAACGGTCGTGCCCGTCTATCAAAAAGAGATCGTCATAGGCCGCGGCTCGCTATCAAAACCTGTCGATATTCCGCTTGGAGGAGATGTCGAGGTCAGCCGCCGGCATTTGAAACTTGTAACGGACGGAGCAGGGAATTTCTGGGCCGTAAACGAAGGCAAAAACCCCGCCGCAATCGACAACTACGACCTGCCGGCGGGTCAACGCGTAAGCATAACGGCCGGCGTCCCGCTAAAAATTTGTAGCTATATGCTGCGCGTACAGCCGTAATTGGGTTAGGGTTGCTGTTTATTTATCTCGCGGTCGATCTGCGGTAGAAATTGCCGGCGAAGCGTTTTTGAGAGTGTTTGGGAGTCACGCAGTTTCTCATTGGTTTCCGCCAGATTTTCTTCGATCTGCGATGAAAGCTGTCTGAGGCTTGTGCGTTCGGTAAGTAGTTTTTGGCGCTTATTTTCTCTCAGTTCCTCGGTCTCTGTCGTTCCGACGAGCGAGACGCTTCGGTCTATGCTTCTGGGCCTCAGATCGGCGTCAACCTGAGCCATCTTGTTTCGAGTTTCGTTTAGCTTTTCGGTCAGGTCTATCTGAGATTTTTGCAAAGCGGCGATGAGCTGCTCGGTTCTGACCAATATCTCCATCCCAAAAACGATCTCAATCTGTTTTTCGGTTAAAGTCAGCCCGCCAACCTTTTCGAATTTATCGACAAACGCTTTCATCCGGTCGCTAAGCGTTTGGACGGAACGCGTGATCTTTGTCAGTTCGTTCAGAACACCTGCGTTCGGTTCGGAGGCAGGGAAGACAGGCGGAGGATTCTGCGCCGATGCGACAAAGAGGCCGCAAAAGAACATCAAACACAACGGGCCAACGATTTTCATTACGATTCTCCTGTAAAGATTTTTTATGATGACAAAGATAACATACAAATCTGAAAAATCTATAACAGAAATTTACTAACGTCTGGAAGCTGCCGGTTTTTGATAATCGAAATCAGGTCAGCCAGAGCTTCGGATGCTTTGGCCCTGACATATTCCGGGTATAAAAATCTCAGTGAATTTTGTTCGTACTCGCTTTCGTCGATAATTTCGAACCGATAATCAGGCCATACGATCACGTCAATATCAAGATCGACAAAATCGAGCACCCCTTTTTCAACAACCGGCGGCATATTGATATTGCAGTAATAATTGCGAAATGTGCCGTCCGGTTCGTAAAAACAGAAGATATTGTACCAACAGTCGAGCCGGTACAATTCGTACGAGATGGTGCCGCGTTTTATGGTGCCAAGATGCGGATGAGACACATCTTCGTCAAAGATGCCGACAAAAATAAGAAGGTTTTGGTTTTGCTCTAAAAGGGAGCATTGCCAGCTTCGCGATATACTTCGGTCGTATTTGCGCGAATTAATCGTTACCAAATCTCGAAGCATCTTTATTCCGATTCGGAGCGAACGACCAAAACCGAGCAGGGAGCATGATGTACCACCGAATCGGAAACCGATCCGAGCAGGAGCCGTTCCCATTGGTTGTAGCCGTGCGAGCCAAGCACAATAAGATCGGCGCCGGTCTCTTCGGCGGTTTCGACAATGCGGCTTTCCGGTGAGCCGAATAAAACATCGCTCGAAAGATCGACGTTTTTGCCGTCAAAAAAGTTTTGCAGTTTTATTTTTGTTGCTGAAATTACCTTCTCAGCATTTTCGTTGGCCATCTTTTCAAGCTCGGTCGTATCCGGGATATAACCGCCGTAAATATCGGCCCCAAGCGGAAAAGCCATATCCACAACCGATACGATCCTGACCGAATCGCCGTCGGTGAGATTGAGTCTGCCCACCATGTCGCTTGCTGCCTCGCCGTATTTTGTTCCGTCAGTTGCAAGAATAATCTTCATTGTCATTATCTCCAAGTAAATCCTTGTGGCCTGTCGGCCAAGCTATTCTTCCTCCGCTTCTCCGACTCCAGTATATGTGGTTCTCAGCTTTTTTAGAACCTCCAACAGAACCAGTCGTTCGGTCTCGGAGAGCCCGGTGAGGCATTCTTCTTCGAGATCGATCCATTGACGCTCAACTTCCGAGCGAATTTCGAGGCCCTGACGGGTCAAATGGATAACTGTCGATCTGCCGTCATGTCTGTCGCGCGAACTCCTGACGAGATTGATCTCGACCAAACCTTTCACCATGTCGTAAACGGTCGGAGCCGACAGGTTGAGCCGCCGGGCGAGATCGATCTGTCTGAGGCCATCTTCGTTCCATAGTTCAAGCAGCACAAAAATTTGGCCGCCGTGTAGCCCGATAATCCCCATGTGCCGTTCGAGGCCTTTTCGGAATGCCGTCGTTACCTTTGCCAAAAGATAGCTGACCGTATCTTCAAAAATAATTTCTTCCGCCATAAGTAACTTGTTTGTATTGGTTTAATCGGGAAAGCAGACACCTAATGATAAATCGTTAGCCTGCTAATTATTTATTATTAGGGTGCTAACAATAAACGATTAGCAGGCTAACAATTAAAACTTAGCACGGTATGGTTTAATTGAAAAGTAGGCTAAGATTGTTTTATGGAAGAGGCGGAAAAGCTAAAAAAAGCCCGTAATATTCTGCTTAAACTGCATAAATCAATGCTTGACCGCGAGCGCGAATTGCACGAGGGAATCCACGGCCCGCTTAACGCAACTCAGTTTTTAAGCTTATTGCTCGAGGATGAGGATTTTGCGTGGCTTAGAAAATTTTCGATGTTGATCGTTGAGATCGACGAGATGTTTGCCTCTAGGGATGCGGTAACTGTTGAAATGCTCGATGCAAGATTTGCGAAGGTAAAGAAATTGATCGAAATGACGGAACCCGACGAGTATTTCAGGGCAAAATACGAATTTGCGATTCAGCGCGACCCTGACTCGGCCGCATTGCACGGGCAGCTGAAGGCGCTTTTGTCAGAATTCGCCGTTTAAGCTTCGCTTTAAGTTTGCAAAATCCCGGCAGCATTCGGAAATGACTTAGCTTCTGCCGCTTTTCTTCCAATCGGCCAGAAAACTCTCTAATCCTTTGTCCGTAAGAGGATGTTTGACCAATTGCTGAATCACTTTAAACGGAATTGTCGCCACGTCTGCGCCGGCCAGGGCGCAGTTTACGATATGCATCGGGTGGCGGATCGAGGCGGCAAGGACCTCTGTATCAAACCCGTAATTGCCATATATCTGCACAATATCGTGTATCAGCACCATCCCATCCTCACCGATATCGTCGAGACGGCCGATAAACGGCGAAATGTAGGAAGCACCGGCTTTTGCAGCCAAAAGCGCCTGAGCGGCCGAGAAACAAAGGGTCACATTAACCTTTGTGCCTTCGTCGCGGAATGTGCGTGTTGCTTTTAAGCCGTCCATCGTGAGCGGGCATTTGACCACAACATTCGGAGCGATCTTTGCCAGCTCGCGGCCCTCTTTCAGCATTCCGGCGGTATCGAGAGCCGTAACTTCAGCCGAGACGTCGCCCTTAACGATCTTGCAAATCGCGGCGATGCGTTTCTTAAAATCAATATCCCCCTCTTTGGCTACGAGCGAGGGATTGGTGGTAACGCCATCAATCAAACCAAGCTCATTAGCCTCTTTTATCTCATCCAAATTTGCGGTATCTATAAAAAATTTCATATCACTTGTTTAATTGTCATTATCCGCCGCAGAGAGGCGGTTGCGATTCCTTTATTAACATTAAAACTTTTGTAAACGGCTTATTAAATTTACAGTTACAATAGAGCACAAAGATACTTAAAACTTAAGCAACGCCATTTCGCAAAACCCCGATTCCTTCGATTTCAACCTCGCAAATATCTCCAACTTGTAACTTCGAAACACCGCTCGGCGTTCCAGTGGCAATCACATCTCCCGCGTTCAGCGTCATCATGTTTGAAATATATCGTATCAGATACCCGATCGAAAATACCATCTGCGAGGTAAGTCCGTCCTGCTTTAAGACGCCGTTAACCCGAACCGACACGCGAATGCCGGTAACATCCAAGTCCGTCTCAATATGCGGGCCGATCGGACAAAATGTGTCAAACGACTTAGAGCGTGCAAACTGACCGTCTTTTCGCTGCAAATCTCGGGCTGTTATATCATTAAGACAAGTGTAACCCAAAACATAATCTGATACATTAATATCATCTGTTAAGTTCTTACACTGCTTTGAAATAATCACTGCAAGCTCACCCTCATGCTCAACCTGAACTGAGTGTTTTGGAATGACAATATCGTCTCCGCAAAACACGACCGACGAAGGCGCCTTAAAAAACAAAAGTGGCTCCGCCGGAACATCATTACCAAGCTCAGCCGCGTGCTCAGCATAATTACGCCCCACACAAACGATCTTCGAAGGTGCAAAATCCTTAGCGATTTCGATTTTCATGCGATCAATATTAAAATGATTGCTTTAATTAGTAAACAGGAAACTGACCTTTTGCATGATCGGTCTTCGTTTTAGCAGTGCCCGGTGTCGTTCACGTCGTGGACAGGAGCGAATCCAGTCGCTATCGCTTGTCTGATAATGGAGAAAGAAGCCGGTCGCTATCGCTTCCTGTTCTGACCCCGACTTTAGCGTAGGCCTTTGTCTCGGTGCCAAGGGGTTTCGAGGCGTAACAGGTTGGCCATCGTGCGGGTTGGATTTAGGAGCATTCTGGAAAATATTCTGACAAAATAATTGCCCGTCATTCGTTCGATACGGCGGATGAGATACTTATCCAATATGTCCTCGGCGATCAAAAAAGCCATGCCGACGGTAGGGGTGATGACGATATCGACATAAGTTTGTTTTCCGTCCAGGCCGACGTTCCCGATTGAAGCCTGACTGATCGGGCCGATCTCAAATTGCGTGCTCCACACGGATGACCATGCCAAGGCCTTTGCGCGGCTTTTCCAGTAAACTTTTGAACCGCTGAAGGGGGCGCCTTTGCCCTTCGGGTCGTTTTGTACCTGAAGATAGCCAAGAAAAGAACCCTCTAACGGATGGGCGATATAGTTAGTAAAAAAACGGCCTCCGTCGCCCCAGCCGTGAAGCGATTTTACAGATTTAAAGTAATCTTTGAAAAAAGGGCCTTTTAGAGCGGTTCGAGTTTTTGGCTGGGTTATAGCGTAACCATGCTGAACACCGAGAAAAACCAAAGTTTGGTTGATCGCAGCAGACCAATCAAAATTAGAATCGGTTTTCAAATCTTGCGACAGGGAATCGGCATCGCCCGAATCGGATGGTGATTTTGAATGTTTGATGACGTCAGACGGCAAATTAAGATCGTAAGGCGGCGGGGTTGACGAGGCCAAAGGCGGCACGGTCTCAAAACTTTCAAGTTTCAGACCCTCGCTACCCGAATTTATGTCGCCAACGCTGTCATTGCCGGCTTTAATGTCGGGAATGACTTCGGACGTTAATTTGACGACCGGCCGGCTGATTTCGCAAGGCTGTGCTAGCGACAAACTGTTTTCTTCACTGAGCGTTTCGCGTCCAATTGCATTCGACGCAAACCCTAATACCAGCAAAGTGCATAAAATGATAAATTCTTTCATCCATCCCCTTGAAAAGACCAAAAATCTAATTAATAATAACTCATTGAAATAAAAGCGCCATTTTGCAGTCATCGGAATCAATCCCGAAAAAACTTTATGGAACGGTTTCTGAAACGATCTCTGACGTTTGGCTGACATTACCAAATTTGTCCGTGGCAGTCAGGTAATAGTAATAGGTTTTGCCAGATTCGACCCGTCGGTCCTGGAAAGTGTTTGTTTTCAATAACTCAGGTGTCAAAAGCTCCCATTGTACTTTATCTAAAAGTGGGTCAGTTGAACGATAAATTCTGTACCCGTCAACGTCTTTTTCCGGATTTACCACAAAGAATATCGAGACCGTCGTCGGCGACGCGGCGACCGTAATCGCCGATGGCGGCGTCGGGGCAAAGGTATCGACGGCTTTGAATATCAGGATATTCGATTCTGCGCTCTCGACCGGCTCGGCCTGAATCCCGACCGAAACGGCACGTACAAAGTAATAATAATCTTTTTCAAATTCAAAAAATTCGTCCTCGAATACAGTTGCGTTTAAAGGCGTTTTATTAAGAAGCCGGCCCGGCTCGTTTACGGACGTTGAGCGATAGATATTGTATCCGAGCAGGCTGACGGGTGTTGAGCCGTCAACATTTGTGAGCGGCGGCTGCCATTCTAACAGAATCGCTTCCTGAGACGCTTCGGCGAAAAGAGAAGTCGGACCGGCGGCGACTTTTGACGTCGGTTCGATGATTAGGGAATTAGAGAATCCTGCCTTTTGGCCCGAATCGTTTACGAGACGGATGGCATAGCGCAACCTGGCAGCCTGACCGGCAAATTCGAGCGTGTCTCTGTGGGTTAGCGTTTTTAGGCCAAAATCATCATCAGTTATTTTAAGAGCCGCAATCAAAGTGCTGCGGTTGGCAAACTCCTCTTCCGAAAGCTGGAGCGGGGCATTTGCCGGTTCGGCAAGACGGTAGATGTCGGCACGGCTAATATTTAAGGTGCTGTCCTTTGGGGCGTTACGAACCGGAAGTTTCCATGAAAGAATGACCTGGTTGCCGCGTTGATAACCCGACACTTCGACCCGTTGAAATACACGCTCTTTCGGCGGCACCGGAGCGCCGCGCTTGCCGCAGCCCGCAGTCAGGAGCATCAGGAAAATAGCTGTCAGGATTTTGACTGAAGTTTGCATCGCTTTTGGCAGTGCTGAACGTTAATTATAAAATGTACTGCCGAAGATCGCGGTCTTCGATCAGGCTGTTGAGACGTTCATCAACGTATTTGGCGTCGATCCGTTGATCTTTTTCGGGCATTTCACTGCCCTCGAAGCTGATTTCCTCGAGCAATTTCTCAACTAATGTGTGCAGACGCCGGGCGCCTATATTTTCGGTCGTTTTGTTAATTTCTTCGGTCATCTCCGCAAGGCGGTCGATCGCGTCATCGGTAAAAGTCAGCCGGATTCCTTCAGTTTCGAGAAGTGCCTGATACTGCTTTATCAACGAATTCTTTGGCTGGACGAGGATGCGTTTCAGATCGTCGATTGTCAAAGATTCGAGCTCAACACGAATAGGAAAGCGGCCCTGAAGCTCGGGAATAAGGTCTGAGGGCTTTGATACATGAAACGCTCCGGCGGCGATAAACAAAATATGGTCGGTGTTTACCATGCCGTGTTTTGTGTTGACGTTTGTGCCCTCGACAATTGGCAAAAGATCTCGCTGCACGCCTTCGCGCGAGACGTCCGGATTGCCACCAGATTCGCGGCCGGCGACTTTATCCAGCTCGTCGAGAAATATGATACCGGCGTTTTGCGTCCGTTCTACGGCTTTTCTGGTGATTTGCTCCATATCGACAAGGCTTTCCTGCTCGTCACGGATCATATATGAGCGGGCTTCGGCAACGGTCAGCTTACGGCTAACCGTCTTATTTGGAAACATATTCCCCATCATATCTCGAAGATTGACGCCCATTTCCTCCATTCCCTGACCGCCGATAAAATCGATTGTCGTATTCGAGCGATCCTGTGTTTCAACGTCGACAAGACGGGCGTCCAGATCGCCGCGGCGCAGCTGTTCGCGAAGTTTTTCGCGCGTTCGGGAATGAGCTGGTTCGGATTCTTCGTTCGGCTGACCGCCATCTTGGCTCTGATAACGCAAATCCGAAGGCGGCAGGAGAATGTCAAGCAATTTTTCTTCGACATTTTGCCTTGCGCGTGGCAGAACTTCCTCGAAAGCGGCCTGTTTTGCCATATCGACGCCGACGTCAGCCAGTTCGCGAACCATGCTTTCGACATCGCGGCCGACATAGCCGACCTCTGTGAATTTTGAGGCTTCGATCTTTATAAACGGTGAATTGGCAAGCCGTGCGAGCCGCCGTGCGATTTCTGTTTTGCCGACGCCGGTCGAGCCGATCATCAATATATTCTTTGGCAAAACGTCTTCGGCGATCTCAGCAGGCAGTTTTTGCCGCCGTATTCGATTACGCAGAGCTACGGCGACCGCCTTTTTTGCAGCGTTCTGTCCGACAACATATTTATCCAGTTCGGCAACTATCTGGCGCGGGGTCAGGTCGTCAAGATTCGGTTTTTCGAGTGCGGTTTCGCCGCCTAAATAAATGGCCATCTGTTAATTTTACAAGTTTAACTCTCTAGTGAATCAACGATCCAGGAGTTTATCCCAGCTCTAAAATGATGTAACGAAATTGACGTCGGCGCAAACCCGATAAAAAACACAGCTTAAATCTCCTCGACAATGATGTCGGAATTAGTATAGATACATATTTCGGACGCAATCCGGAGCGACTCTTCGGCGATCTCCCGGGCCGAAAGCTTAGTATGCTTGAGCAGAGCACGTGCGGACGCGAGAGCAAACATGCTGCCTGAACCGACAGACAGCAACCCGTCGTCTGATGATATAACGTCACCTTTGCCGGAAATCAAAAAAGCATCGTTTTTGTCGGCCACGATGAGCAGGGCTTCGAGATTTCGCAGGTATTTATCGGTGCGCCAGTCTTTGCTGAGTTCGATGGCGGCTCGCTCAAGCTGCCCCTGAAACTGTTCGAGCTTCGTCTCAAACCTCGCTAAAAGCGAAAAAGCGTCAGCGGTCGAGCCGGCAAACCCAGCCAGAATTTGCCTGTTAGAAATGCGCCGAATCTTGCGGGCATTGCCCTTTATTACGGTTTCGCCGAGCGTCACCTGGCCGTCGCCGGCCATAGCAATTTTTCCGTCGCGGTGTACGAGCAATACGGTTGTCGAACGAATCATTTTTCTAAAATGGCCACTACGCTAAAGGAGCGGGCTTCGGTGGCCGGATTTACAGGTTCTTTCTTTTTTCCCGCGTGTTTTCTAACATCCCAACTTGGTTTAATGATAATGGTTTAATTCCAAATGCTCAAATTGACATAATTGGTCGATATGTCTGAACATTATAGAGTTTATGGGAATTCGTCCGAGGATCGGTATTACAATGCGGCTGGAGACGGCAACACGCCGATTTTACATTGGACGCGATTACAGCGAAGCTGTCGAGGCGTGCGGGGGGATACCGATCCATTTGAGTTTGATACCGAAAGCGGAGTATATCACCGAAGCCCTCGCCGGTCTGGATGGAATTTTGCTTCCCGGAAGCAACACCGATGTTGATCCCATCCAATATGGAGAGCAGCCGCATCCAAACCTTGGGACCGTGGTTCCGGACAAGGATTTGACTGACCGGTTGGTTTTGGATGAGGCCGAGCGTCTCAAGATGCCTCTGCTTGGTATATGTTACGGAATGCAGGCTCTCAATGTCGCCCGTGGCGGGACATTGATCCAGGACATAGTTTCTCAGATTGACGGCTGTTTAAAACACGATCAAGGCCATCCCTACACGCATAATTCGCACAGCCTGACGATTAAAGAAAAAAGTATTCTATCAAATTTGGACTCCGTTAAGGAAAATGACAAAATTAGGGTGAACAGTTCGCATCATCAGGCGATCGGGCGTATCGGTGAGAATTTGGAAGCTGCGGCGTGGGCTGCGGACGGCGTGATCGAATGTGTCGAAGATACGAGAAATCACCGTTTTGTTATGGGAGTTCAGTGGCATCCGGAAATGACTTTCGGAAATGACCGCCTTTCGCGCGAGATTTTTGAATTGTTTGCTGCGAAATGCCGATCGCGGGGCAAATAGGTATTTTATAGTGAAAAAGATTTAGAAAGGAGTGGAACAAAACCGCTAAGTGCATATTTGAACAGCATTTATCTCAGACGGTAATTCCAGACGCAGGTTCGAGAGTATAATTAATGGCTAATCCTCTAATAGTTGGGCTTTTATCTTGGTTTTTTCCCGGTGCCGGACACATTTTGCAAAAGCGGCCAATTCGCGGTGCAATCGTCGCCGGCGTGATCTGGTTGATGTTTGCAATCGCTATTATCAGCGGCGGCGCGCATTATCCGGGTTTTGAATTTAAGGACGGAGCACTGCTCTATCTGCTGAATGTGTTTGCACGATTTGGCAACGGATTGGGAGCATTGGTCAGCTTTGTGATGGCCGGCACGCCTTCGCCACAGGTCGCGGCGCTCGCAACATTTGAGTATGGCGGACGATTTCTGGAGGTGGCCGGACTGCTAAACTATCTCGCTGCGCTTGATGCGGTGGATATCTCGCTCGGGAGGAAAAAATGATCCATTTTCTGTATCTGATCGGATTTGCTTTTTTCGTCTCGGTTGCTTTTGCAACCTTCTCAACCGGTACGCTTCAGGAACGCTTTCTCTACGGACTAAAATCGTTTGCCCAATTTGTAATTGTCAGCCTGGTGCTAGCTTGGATATTATACTTTATTCCCTGGTAGAGGTCCCCGCTGAGTTTACGGCAGATCTGCGAGCATCAGGCGGCTGGCTTTTTCTATCACCGAACATAAGAGAATGTTTCCGTCGGTTGTGAGGATAGTTCCGTCAAGATTCGGCGGGATCTTGTAGTCGCCGGGAGCGTCTTTTACCTGCTTGTCTGCGAAATCGTAGAATTTCAGTTTAAAATCTTTGTCGGAAATCGGTGAGAGAAAATAAACGCCCGTTTTTGACATTATCCAAATATTAAAAAACCCCGCGGCGGTAACTTCGGGTACGATTTCTTCCGTGCCTCCGTTTGCCGGAACACGCCAAAATTCATTGGGAAATCCCCATTTAGTAAAGAAAACGGTTTCGCCGTCGGGTGCGGGCGTCGCGCGGTACGCTCCGATCGTGGTGATTTGGATGGCTTCGCCGCTGCCGTCGGCGTTCGTTTTCCAGATGTTCTTTTCGCCCGTCGTATCTGACGTAAAATAAATATATTTGCCGTCCGCGCTCCACGTCGGAAAGTCTTCCCACCCGCCTTCGGGCGAAATGCGCCGGGCTTCGCCGCCGCTTATCGGAATTGTAAAGTTGGCGGAGCGTTTGCCTTTTTTTTGATTAAAAGCAATATGGTAACCGTCGGGCGAAAACTGTGGGTAGCTGACCGAAAACGGCATATCGGTGATCTGGCGTAAATTTTTGCCGTACGTGTCCGCTGTCCAGATTTGGGTTATTCCCGTGCGGTCTGTCTGGAAAGCTATGCGCGAATTGTCGGGTGAAAATTGCGGAAAGAATTCGTTGACATTTGACTCGATCAATCTGCGTCCCGCCTCTCCGTCCGGCGGAATGCGCCAGATCGACCATAGCCTTGTGTCTTCGGCAAATACGAGTTTCTTGCCGTTAGTGGATACCGCAATATTCGTGATGTCTTTGCCGCCCGTCGAAACAATTTCCTGCTCGCCGCCTCCGGCCGGTATTCGGCGCAGACTCGTCTGATTAGGGGGGCGATGTGGAACGAAATAAATATGTTCGCCATCCGCACTCCAAGCTAAAGAATTGATGATGACACCGTCGAAGGTTATTTGCATCGGTTCGCCGCCGCTTGTCGGGATGGTAAATAAATCCTGTTTACCAAGGGTTTCGAGATTTGCATCTTTGGCAATTCGTATGAAAGCCAGATTTTTGCCGTCGGGCGAAAAACGCGGCGTCGTTTCGCCAATAAATTCCGCCGGAGCTGTAACCCGTTTTCGATCGCCGTTTTCGATATTGACCAGATAAACCGCGTATTGCCCATTTTCGTTAGAATTTTCTGTATCTATAACCGCGATATGTCGAGCGTCGGGAGAGTAGGAAATGCTGTAATTGCCGGAAAAAAGTTTTGTTACGGATCTCTCCCTACCGCCGAGCGACGGAATAATTATTACTTCGCCCGGTTCTCCGTATTTCCCGCGCACAAAAGCGATATACTTGCCGTCAGGCGAAAATGTCGGATAGTGTTCATTGAAAGTTGTTTTTGTTAACTGAAGCGGTTCACCCACGCCGATAAGTTTGACGTAAATGTCGCTTTCGGTTCCTTCGCCACCGTTCCAGGAATAAGCAAGTTGCCGGTTGTCAGGCGAAAATGCCGGTCCATTTTCATATCCGGGTGCACCGGAAAACGGCACGTTATTTGACGCAACGATCGCTGTCGGGGGGCTGTCTATAAAATAATTTTGATAAATAACAAAACCGCTTCCGGCGAGCACAACGAGACCAAAAGCGGCGATAAGAAAACGGGGAGAAAGGAAAAAGGAGAGAAAGGGAGAAGGAGAGATTTTCTTTGCTTCGTCTCCCTTTCTCCCCTTCTCCCGTTCTCCCTTTCTCAACAAATCCGCGTCGTCAAACGTTATAGTTTCCTCGCCGCGAAAATGCTGAATGGTTTGTTCCTCGACAATGATTGAATTTCGGCTCTTTTCGGGGCGCGTGACTGTTGCCGTGAACCGATAACCGAGTTTTGGCACGGTTTCGATAAACTGTTCGCCGCCGTCACATTCGCCGAGTTTTTTTCTCAGCCACGAAATATTACGCGCAAGCGTCGCTTCGTCAACATAGCTGTCCGTCCAAACGGCGTCAAGCAAAGTACTCTTTTTAGCCAGCGTCCCTGCGTTCTCGATAAAATAAAAAAGTAAATCGAACTGCTTAGGTGTGAGCGGAATCAGCTCATCAAGGCACCACAAACGCCGTTCAGCGGTGTCCATCTGAAACGCCCCGAAATGGTAAAGCCCCCGTGTTTGTGGAAGTTTATCGTTATCCAAAATAAATCCAAAAAACGTCCAGAATAAATCCAGACTTTTGCAAGCTAAATTTATAAGCTCGTTAACATTCGCTTCTGATTAACTTAAAGCCGCTAAAAGGTTGGTTAATTTTAAGCCAAAAACCAATGGAAATCAAGCGAAAATTTGAAATGCAGGTTGCAACCAAGCGCCAGTACATCATTCGCCAATCGCCGTCGGGCAGACAAACCGCCTGTGCGAAGTGCGGAGAACCGATGCTGATGACCGAACAAGCCGCCGGTTTTTTCGGCGTCAAACAACGCCGAATTTTTCAGATCATCGAAAACGAAGCGGCGCATTATACCGAAATCGAAGCGGGCGAGACGATGATTTGTCTGACAACACTCGCTGAAATTTTGAACAACGAGACGGGCAAAATTCAAACACATACATTGCCTGCTCAAACACCACGCTCTTCGGAGCGATAAAAAAATTAGATATAGCAACACAGGAGAAAATAAAATTATGAAAAACTTTATTACCGTTATCGCCATAATGGCATTTACATTTATGGCGGCGAACCAGGCATTGGCGCAGAATCAGTATGACGTAGAAGTTAGGTGGAGCAATGATCCTACATGGCATAGTCAGGGGTCGTGGGTAATAGGAGGCAGAACGGATCAACATCCGATTGAACTGAGATTCGCCTCAGGCAACGGAGCGGATAAAAACGACGGCGGCAAAACATTTGCAGGACAAGTAAAATATGCCCAAAAGGAAGGGATGCTCGGTTTAAAGGCATTGCGAACTACTGGCAATAACTTTTCTGTCGCGACTAAAAAAGGGAATGCTAATTGGGCTAATGACGGTACTTGGGTGATCGGTGGGCGCGATAATCAGGGCGTTGTCAAACTCGATGCAAAATCAACTGACGGCGGCAAAACCTTAATGGGAACAATGACTTATGCGGGAGAAGGTCCAATTGAATTTAGAGCTACTTTGATTTCGGCGTCATCTGCGGAAAATCGTTCATCTTCCGCAGAAAACAGCAAAGTTTGCTCTAAAACTTTGAACGAGACACCCATAAATATCAACTGGGTAAATAAATCCAACGAATCTCTTATGGTTCATTGGATTAATTATAATTGTGAAGAGGAGAAGGGACAATATCTTGGACGCGGTGAAACGTATACCGGCAACTCTTACGCAGGTCATGCCTTTCACATTTATAAAGTAATCGAGTCAGATGAAGGAGGAATGGTAGATTATAAAACGATTACCGTAAGCCCTTCCAACGGATCTATGATACTGACTCGTCCATAATAATGAGAGGCAATGCTATTAAATCCAAAAGAATCAGAGCCGGGCAGGCTCGACTCTGATACTTCAAAAAAAAATTTAATAGCCAGTTAAAAATCCCACTTAAAACGGAGAAAATTTATGAAAAAATTAATGCTTTTAACGATGTTGTTCGGGCTGATGATTATCATCACCGACAGTGCTTCGGCCCAAAATCTTTGCTCAAAAAACCTAGACGGAAAACAAGTATATATAGAAATCGCTAATGTAACGGACAATGCTTTTACAGTTAATTTGGTTGATAAAAACTGTAAAGAATCTTCTGCGAATCAACAGGTCGCGCCCGGCGGAATATTTAGCCAAATCTTGACCAACGGTGATGCCCTCCGTGTTCGTGAAGCCGGCACCAATAAACTTCTTCAGGAAATAGTCGTTGATCCTTCCAAAGTGATCACATTGATCGAAACTAATTTCGGTAATCTAGCAGTCAGATCCTTTGGTTCAGATAATGATTATAAAAAGAGAGCGGATGCCGCGTTTGCCGCAAGTAAAGCACAAACTACCGTCGCACAATCGCCATCTCCCGTAGTGCCGATAAAGGCACTGATACCCGCCGGGTCAACAATAAAGAAGGGAGTGAAATACCCTTCTTCATCGGGCAATCATTACCTCATTCTTCAAAACGACGGCAATCTGATAGTCAAAACCAAGAATGACGGATATGTTTGGGGTCTTGATCAGCTCAAAAAAAACTCTGCTGATCGTGTCGAAATTGGACAGGACGGCAGTTTAGAAGCTTACGACAAGCAGGGTAAAGCGATCTGGTCGCCTCAGGCAAAGCGCGATCCGAGCGCGAAATTGAATATAACATTTAACGGCTCACTTCAAATGGTTGCCGGTAATGGCGAAATTTTGTGGTCGAGCGACGGGAATCTCTCTCCGACAATCAATGTATTCAGTATGAAACCTAACGTAAAGCCCTGCACACCCGAAGCGGGATGGGCAAAATGTATCGAAATGATTGAGCCTTCCATCCAAATTATAGGCACAAGCGCGGTCAGCCAATCAGCCATGAACGGCGTGGCAAACATTTATACCGAGATGGCAAATCGTTTTGGAGCTAAATATCCGAAAAACAAATTCAATGGTTTTAAGGTTTATATGACCAACGGAGAGCCTTGGCCGGCATTAAGGAGTTTAACTGCCATTGCGACCCGTCCGGAACAACCATATAACACGAGCGACGACTTCTATCGGGGGTATGGCGGTGAAAATGCTTTATGGATTACCGAACAGATGATTTGCAAACAGGGCGTTAAAACCAGAAATGCCACCGGTAAAATAAAAGATAATGATAACAGGACGTTTGACCAGGTCGTTCACGAATTTGGACACTCGATAGATTTCAAATATATACCGGATCAAACGCTAAATACGTTCCGCTTCCAGACACTAACAGCTTTGGAGAGTTTCCCCTATCGTATTCAGCAATGGTTCGGCTCTCCCGCTATCAATGATCCCATACCCGCCAATCAGGAGGCAGTGCTGAAAGGTCTCTTTACATCACGGGTGGTGTTCTCGTGCGAAGGCTACAAGCCGTAACATCGGCTGCGCGTCGGTTACGGCAACAAGCGTAGATCGCAGCACCCGCAAATGGTCGCCGGTGAAAAACGGCGGCACGCATAAGTGTTTTTCGTGCCGCTTTTGGAAATTACATATAAAAAATAAGAGAAAATAAAATTATGTTTAAATCAATGGAGAAAAAAACTATGAAAAAATTAACGTTTTTAACGATGTTGTTCGGACTGATGGTCATCATCACCGACAGTGCTTCAGCACAAAATCTTTGCTCAAAAGAAGTGGACGGTAGAAAAGTTAATGTTGAGATCGTCAACAATTCGGACAAACCTTTGGTTGTCAATTGGGTTGACCACAAGTGCAAAGAAGGGCGTTCAAATCAACAGATTGCGCCCGGCGGAAAATCTACAATCAACTCATTCAACGGTCATGCTTTTCGCGTTCGTGAAGTCGGCGGCAACAAACTTCTCAACGAATTTGCCGCCGATCCGTCGAAACCGTCTCAGATCGTTATCGGGTCGGGTGTGTCAACCAATGTAAAAAATGCTGTAAAAACCAACGCACCTGCCGGCAAATCGGCCCAAGATACCTGCACAAAACAGCTGGGTGGCAATCAAATAAAATTTGAGATCCTCAACGCCACGGAGAAATCTTTTACGGTCAATTATACTGACGAAAACTGCCGGGAAGGTCGCTCTAATCAACAGATCGCATCCGGTCAAAAATTTACAGGCTCGGCGTATAACGGTCATGCTTTTCGCGTTCGTGAAGCCGGCACCAACAAACTTCTTGAGACGGTAGTCGTCAGCCCTTCCAAAACCTTTACAAAAATTGGCAATGTTACGGCTCAAACCGTCAAGATTGGCCCCAAACCGACGCTTTTTGAATTGGTCAAAGATCGGAACCCGATGCAGGGCTTCTTGAAAACGGCCAACGCCGTTCGCAAAGCAAGAAATCTGCCGCCGATGCAGTTTGATAACTCTCTCAATCAAGCGTGTCAATATCTCACTAATGCAATGACAAAACACAATAAAATGGGACACAACCCGACTGCTTTCGTCGGTCGCGGAGCACCGGATTATGCTGATTATGTCAAAATGAATGATCCTGCTTTGAGAATGCAGCGATATAATTTCAAAGGTATTCCCGGAGTCGAAGCGGCAGGAATGGTAGAAACTACTGATGTCAGCGAAATCGGCGGATCGGCGATATTGCAATGGGCAATGAGCAGCACGCATTATCGTCCGTTTCTTTCGATGGACAAGCAGGAATTTAAATATGTCGGTTTCGGATATACCAGAGTCCCTAATACAGATAGATATTACACCTGCGCCGTATTTGGCAATCCAAAATAGGTGACAAAAATTTGATGATCCGTGATTAAGCATTAGCGTTATGAGCGGCCTGCTGCCGCAAAGCGTGCCGAAGAAATACGGTTTTTGAGTATAGTGTTGCACCGAAACATAAAAAGCAGATCTGTTTCATGATGGAACACGAAAAAGTCTTGTAAAGCATTGTAAACATTGCAGTTGTGGTTTCGTGTTTCTTTTCGGTGTTCCACTTTGGAACTCGAAAAAGCCTTGTAAGTCGTTGTAAACATTGTGGTTCTGGATTCTTGTTCCATTTCGGTGAATATAGAGTGTTTTTTTGGAACATAAAAACAGATCTGTTCCATGATGGAACACAAAAAATCCTTGTAAAGCATTATAAACATTGTGGTTGTGGTTTTGTTTTTTCATTTCGGTGTTCCACTTTGGAACACGAAAAAGCCTTGTAAAGCGTTGTAAACATTGTGGTTGTGGTTTCGTGTTCCATTTCGGTGAATATGGGTGTTTAAGTGAAACATCAGTCAATTTTTGCGACAGCAAACGCCTCTTGCGCGTACAGTCTGCGATATAATATATCATAGATGAAACATAATTGTCAACAAAGATTCAGGATTTTGCAGCAAACTCAAATTCCGCATCAGAAATTTTCCGTTGGTTTTTCCGCTGCGTAGCGGCGGGAAAACAAAAGCGAAATTATTCTGATGGTTAGATTTATGAGAATCTTTGCCGCTCGCGGCTTGCCGTTCTATTTGCGAGGCTGTCTCAAAAGCCACTAAACTGGGATTATGCGTTAGAAAAATCAGCCTCATTTATGAGGCTTTTCGCGAAGCGGCACGTAGCCACGCCCCGTTAGGGGCGGCATTAAACACAAGCGAATCAACAACATGCCGCTCCTACGGAGCTTTAGCTTTTTTGTTGAATCGGTTCTACAAACATTTCGCTCCGCCGGAGCTAAAACCAAAAATCCTGACTTTTGAGACATCCTCTTTTTTGTGTTTTGCAACGGAAATTTCGAGATGAAATTTTTTTTATTTTTTTTGACCGTTTTTGTCGGGATTTTACGCATATATAAACAGAAGTACAAAAATTTAAATTTTCGAGGGGAAAAAGTGCTCAATTTTAAGGAATCTACCGGCACACGGCGAAGGAT
>JBGTEX010000039.1:0-125714 GCA_041747575.1 Pyrinomonadaceae bacterium | reverse complement strand
TTGTTCAGTTACGACGGCAACGGAAGGCGGGTCAATATGCAGAGCGGAGAATACTCCACAACGTTCGTCTATGGTCTCGGCGGTGAGCTGATGTACGAAACGGGCAAGAGCGTATTAAAGCATTACGGCTATCGCAGCGGCCAGCTGCTGGTCACGGTTTCCAGCGTGACAAGAATCCCCGACGTCCGATGGCTAGTCGCCGATCACCTCGGCACCCCGCGAATCGTCCTCGACCAGAACGGTACCAAAACCCGCCACGACTACCTCCCATTCGGCGAAGAGATCGGGAACACGGTCGGCGGTAGAAATTCCGGATACGGCTATCCAAGCTACCCCCAATCCGACGGTGTAAAACAACAATTCACCTCGTATGAACGTGACATTGAAACTTCGTTAGACTTTGCGCAGGCTCGATACTACGGAAGTTCGTTAGGTCGATTCACGTCGGTTGATCCATATAAAATCGTTGCAGAAGTTCAAGAGGAAATGGATAAAGGAAAGGCAAGGACAATGTTAAACCGATACATCAGCAAGCCTCAACAATGGAATCAATACGTTTACGCAATAAATAATCCATTGAAATATACTGATCCATCGGGTGAAACAATTACGTTGACGGGAGACACTCCCGAGCTAAGAGCGGAGGCTCTTCAACGTCTCCGTAACATCTTAGGCGACGAACGTTTTGCCTTGGTTACAGTTTCAGCGGACGGCAGAACGGTTTCTCTTTCAAATGATAATGTGACAAAGTTTCAGAAAATTGGCAACGATGCGGACAACAAAGACTTTAGTCTCGGATTCGCGGAGATACTTAATTCAAGTCAGACGGTTGAATTTAGAATAGCAGATAAATTCACCAACGTGAATGGTTATGTGATCGACTTGAATACTAAACCATATGCCGGTGGCCTAACTGCCTCTGGTGAGAGTAGTTCATCTGGGAATATTCAGATTTTTGTTCATCCTCTTGCCGGAGCGATAGCAAGTAAGGTAGCAGAAAATGAAGGCGGGATGACAAGTAAAATGAATTCTGGGAATTTTACAGCCACTAATGAAATTGTTGATGCGCATGAATTCGGACACGCATGGGACAGGCTGAGATCACAAGGTCCGCCAGCTATGGGAGCAAAACCAAGCACTTCGGAAGGGTGGAAATCATTTGAAAATGCCGTACGATCTAGAAATCCGCAAAACTCACAAAGGAGGACTAAACATTAGCATGAAAAACATATTTCAGAGCAAACCGTTTTGGCTGGGATTTGTGCTTGGAATCGTGATATTTACTATTCTTAACTACGCTAATTATTTGCACAACGTCTGTCCAGATACAATTGATGATTGTGGATGGAGTTTTGGTTTCCCAGTTCATTTTTACTCAGAAGGTGGATTTTTTACTTTTTCGACAATTATTTGGGTTGGATTGATTATCGATATCATATCTGCTTCAATTTCAAGTCTTTTATTCGGCTTGGTTTTTAAGCATGTATGGTCGAACCGTGAGTTGTGAAAACATATGCTCCCGAACCGCAGTTTGATAATTCTCAAATATCGGCGGCGAAGAGACTTTATTCCCAAGTGAGAATCTCTGGACGAGTGTGCGAATACAGCGACAATGCGGCTGATGTGCTACGATCTGGCTGGGAATATGATTCGCGACAAGCATGTGAGCAACGCTGGCTGGATGACGTATGATGCCGAAAACAAGATGGTGCGGCACAATGCGGGCAACACGCTCAACGACCCGTCGGTCTATCAGTTGACCTGCAATCCGCAATCGCCAACGAAACGGAGGCTTTACACAAGATCAAGCGCTTCCCGCATGTGACGGCGTAATTATTCTTCAACTTGTATATGTTAGGGCATGCCCGAAACAAAAATCAGCGCGCAGAGGTGGGCGCAGGGTTTACGGTTTCGACCGATACGGCAACAGGAATGTCACCGTCGGTGCGGTGTTCGAAATCAAAATTATAAATTTTTTGACACGGTGCTAAAATTTGCAACAATTTTTGGTAATGCAGCGTGAAAGATATTGGAAAATCTTTTGTGTTAGAATTTTGTTTTGTGATTTTCGGCATTGGGCCTGAGCTTATAAGTAATATTTCAAGGTGATTAAAAAGCTAAATCTATCTACGCATCCGTTTCGAAACCGGTTGTTGCCGTATCTCGTCGCCGGGCTGCTGCTTGTTATAAGCGCTGTCGGCGGGGTCTATTCGATTGTTAAATTAAAAGAAAACAGAGATAAAAACGATCTGCTTGTGGCGGCGATAAAGGAACGCGAGGACAAGATCCAGAAGCTGAAAGGCGAGGGCGAAAAGGTTCAGCAGCTTTTGACGCCTGATCAAAAGGCCCTGCTCACGGCGTCACACAAGCTTGTCGCAAACAAAACGTTTGGCTGGTCGCGGCTGTTCGCCGATCTCGAAGGCGTTTTGCCGGGCAGCGTCAGTGCTTCGCGTATATCGGTTGAGAATATCTATCAGGACGGCGACCGCATCAAAGCCGAATTAGATCTCGGTGTTCTGAGCCGCGATTATCAATCCGTTATGGTAATGATCGAAAGGATGAACAATTCGGGGCTCTTCCGGGCCGAACTCCGCGGCCAGGACCGGCAAAAGAATGAGCGGACCGTTTTTACCGAATACACTTTTCGACTGATCTACACACCCGGCTATGGCTATGCCGGCCCCCCGACGGATATCGCTCAAAATGCACCTCTAAATGCACCTCAAAATATACAGGGAGGCGGACAATAATGGCAGAGATCGATCCGAAACAACCAATTGTGACGCCCGAAGTTATCGTCGCAGACGATCCGTTGTTGACGACCGACGCGGTTGTCATTGTGCAACCCGTTTACACCGGCATTCCGCCAGACCGCCCGCGAAAGGTCTATGCAGGGATGTGGGGACGGCCTGAGATAGGCGCCGTGTCGGCGGGCGTTTTTGCGATTCTGATGGCGTTGGTCGCATATTTCTTTTGGGTGGTGCCGTCTAATAATGAACTTGTAAAAAACAGATCAAGTGCCGACCGTCTCGAAGCAGAATTGATCTCCGCAAATAATAAATACGGCGAAATAACCGACACCGAATCTCAAGTCGGTAAGATCATTGCAAGCGTTGATGATTTTGAGGCCCGTTTTCTCCCGGTAATTTCGACCGGCCAGGCGGCTTTATATCAGAGATTAAACGGCCTTATCAGAGCTTATGGCCTTATAAATACGACCGGCCCGGACTATTCGCCGCTTGAGCCCGCCGATCGCGATCTTAATCAGCAAACCGATCAGGACAAAGGCCGCTCAAAATTCCGCAGCCTGTATCCTGGCGTTTATGTTTCGACAACGGTTGAGGGTTCGTATCAGAATATTCGCCGTTTTATACGCGAGATCGAGACCGGCCGTGAATTTATTGTTGTCAGCGCGGTCGAGCTGGCACCTTCGGAGTCTGACAGCCGCGAGGAACAAAGGGATAACGCGGACCGGGCCGAGCGCCCGGCTGAAGCTGGCCCTATCAATCCAACCTACGGAGCGCCAAACTTCCAACGGTTTTCACCCGGGAACAATCCGTCGTTTGCTCAATCTCAAACACCGGCCGCGCCGAAAATCAAAGGTAAAACGCACGGCGAGACCGTTAGCCTGCATATCGAATTAGCGGCTTATTTTCGCCGTCCGGCGACGGAGCAGATTCCGGCGACCCAGTAGTCTTTAAAAGAAAATGATCGCTTTTTTGGAAGGAAAAACTAAGACCGAGAGAAATAAGATAATCGCCGCGGGCGTCCTGGGTGTCGTGTCTCTCGTTGCCCTTTATATGGCATTTGGCCCGAGTTTTTCGGGCAGTTCGACCACTACGGCGACAGTTAAAAGGTCAACGGCCGCAAAACCGGCTGCTTCGCCCGGCAACGGGGTGAATATCAATGTCGTGCTGCCGACGGCTGCGGATCAAAATTTTATTTACGAGACGACGCCCGTCGTTTACAACGCCGGCAATTCATTCGCACCCGATGCGGGGCGAAACATATTTGCATTCTATGAGCCGCCTCCGCCGACGCCTTATGTTGCTCCGCCGCCACCGACACCTGAGCCGCTAAAACCGCCTGACCCGACGCCGACACCCGTCTTTTTTGCGGGCAATGTAAATCCGCAGACCGTCTATGCCGGTTCGCGCGAATTTCCGATGGATGTCAATGGCGATCGTTTTACACCGGATGCACGTATCTATTTTAACCAGACTGAACTGCCCACGACTTTTGTAAACGGGCAGCGGCTCTCGACGGTCATTCCGGACAATCTGGTTGCACAGCAGGGACCGAAACAGATAATCGTTCAGACGCCGGATGGCCGGTCGTATTCTGAACAATTGATTTTAACCGTTCAGGCTCCGCCAAAACCGACCTCTTTGCAATATATTGGCATGATCGGGCGTAAACGATATAACAATGACACCGCCTATTTCCTTGAAACGGGCAGGCCCACTCCATTTGGCGCCCGTCTCAATGACGTCGTCGGCGGACGTTTTCGGCTTATTGATATTTCGACCGTTGAGGTTGTTTTAGAAGATGTGACACTCGGCTTTAAACATCGCGTGCCGATTGCCACAACCGCATCGGGCGGGTCAACCGGACCCGGACGCGGAGACGGATTTGTGCCGTTTAATCCCAATGCGCCGGGACAGCTGCAAACGATTCCCGGAATTCCCAATAACATAAGGGTCGCACCTCAACCGCAGACGCAAAAGCCCGACCAGAAACGCCCCGAAAGGCCAGATGACGTAGATGACAATGACGATCCGCGCCTCAAATAAAACTAATGAACGCGGTATGACGCTCTTTGCCGTTATGGCCGTCATGGCCATCTTTGCGATTGGCCTCCTGGCTGTTGCACCGTCCATACACCAGGAAATTCAACGCGAAAAAGAACTCGAATCGATCCGCCGCGGCGAAGAGGTCGCCGAAGCCATACGTCAGTATGTAGAATTTTACCGCGGCGCCCGGCTGCCGAATTCGATGGATGATCTGATCGACGGCCTTCCGTTCGGTACAAAAAAAAGACAGATTTTGCGGGCCTCAGCCGCGATCGACCCGCTTAGCGAAGACGGCCGCTGGCGTCTGATCAAGGCCGACGTCTCATCGCTCGGCGGATTTGCCCGCCGCGTGCAGGAATATAATGGCGGCGTTTTACCCCCGAACCCGAGCCAGACCTTTAACCGTTACGGCCTCGTGATCGTTAATTCGCTAAATACAGAGACCGAGAGCGAGATCGAGGGCGAAGATGAGGATTTTGAGCTTTTGACCGAAAACACTCCGTTCATCGGCGTAGCCAGCCAAAGCAAGGGCAAATCTATCATCGCCTATTACGGTATCGAAAATCATTCAAAATGGGTGTTTACACCGCTGTTCCGCGGCACGGGCAGTAATTTTATAAACCGAGGCAGCCGCCCGCCGCCCACACCTCGTCAATAGACACCGGCATAACAGATTGTCGGATTGCTGCGCGCTCAGGTAACCACGTGTCAACAGAGATTCAACGATATTGATTTGACACAGCCGATGTTTAGAATTAGAATAATTCTAAACAGGAGAACAAAATGCTTCACAATACAAAAATTGACATCGCAAAAGGTAAACGGGAAAAACTGATCGCAATATTAAACCAACGTCTGGCCGACGCGGCTGACTTAAAATCGCAGGCAAAACAGGCTCATTGGAATGTTAAGGGGATGAATTTTATCGCTCTGCACGAGCTCTTTGACAAGGTTGCAACCGAGTTGGATACTCACGTGGACGATATCGCCGAACGGGTTACGACACTCGGCGGCACGGCGCTTGGAACCGTCCGCGTTTTTGCAAAAAGCTCTTCGCTTTCAGAGTACCCGCTTGAAATCACCGACGGTGACGCTCACGTCGATGCGCTCTCAAACGCCCTGTCCGATTTTGGCAAAAAAATCCGGTCTGATATCGACAAAACAGACGAACTTGGCGACGCTGACACGGCCGATCTGTTCACCGGCGTATCGCGTTCGGTTGACAAATTGCTATGGTTCGTCGAAGCCCACATTCAGGCGTAAACAGACGAAAATAAGCTTGATCGCTCAGGGATCGATCGCTGAGATGCGGGGTTTTGTTTCAAGTTCCGAGAGGGACGGATGTTTTGGGAAGGTGTTATATCCGATACCGGAGCGTCGAGGCGTGTCGTGGTCTGCAGGCAACCGCAAAATGGGAGAGAACAACGCGCTCTTTTTCTATTTTATTTTCACAGTAAAAGAGACATTTCCGGTATTATCGGGCGAAACGCTGCTTAGCGCGCCGGAGGTTGTGCGCCATCGGACGGCCCTGACGTTGCGGTCGTATCCGGCGGCCGCGCCGCCGCCGGAGCTCGCCGGCGTGTAAGTCCACGACGCCGCTGCCGGATTGCCGGCTGTGTAATCATTTGAATACTCGACCAACAGCGTCAAGCCGATCGGGGCATTGGACTGGGCAGAGCCAACCTTAAAATCCGTGTACTGCGGAATCGGGTCGATGATCGTCACCGCTGACGCCGCCGATGTTCCGCTATTTGTAAATTGTATCTGATAGGTCAAATCGGTTTCGGGCAACTGCGAGGCTGTCGGGCAATTTCCCGGCGACGTGCAGGATTTTACCAGAGCGAGATTTGGCACCCCGGCAATTGTTACTGTCGGATCTGACGCAGTATTATTACCGTTATTTAGAGTTGGCTCACCGCCGCCTGAGACGCTTGCCACATTCGTTACGTTTGCCGCGGCTGTCGATGAGACATTTACCGTGAGATTAAAAGAACTTGTGTTGCTTCCGGTTGTGATTGAAATGACGATGTTACCGGTACAGGTGATTGTCTGCGGTGTCGCCGCGTTTGAGTTGCAGGTCCAGTTTGCCGCGTTTGGCCCGCTTACTGTCACGGGCCCGGCCAAACCGTTGTTTACGCTCAATCCGGTTGGTAGATTGTCTGTGACGGTGATTGTTCCTGCTGTCGAGGCACTTCCGGCATTTGTGATCGTGAGCGTATAGACTCCGGTTGAGCCGCGTGTAAAATTGCCGGTGTGTGATTTCGCTATCGTCAGATCGGGCAGCAGAACGGGCGTGGTTGTCGTATTTGAATTGACATTTGACGTCGCTCCCGCGTAATCGACAACGGCGGTGTTTGAGACGGGATTTGCGGTTCCCGTAAACGGGCTGCTAACCGTTACACGAAAGATAACTACGGCTTCATCGTCCGTAATATTATTAGCAGTTGTATCAACGGATAACACACCGCTGTTGGCCGTTTCTCCGGCACCTTGTATCGTTCGGGCCGTCCCGTATGCAAATCTTGCGTTACCGCTTCCCCCGTTATCTGTGACGGCTGCGCCGTTTAGAGTTGTGGACGCGGCAACGTAATTGAGGCCGCTTGGGATGGCGTCCTGAAATGTAGTGTCGCCCGCACCGATTGCTCCTGTATTGCGGACAACAACACGATATTCGAGAGTGTCGCCGGGGTTTGCGGGGGTTGAGACGGTAAAGTTTGCCGCATCGCCTCTGGTCACGTTTCGCCACGCTTTTACGGCGGTGACGTTGGGAACTATGTTCGGCGGATAGATACAAGATGCAATATCGTTCTGCGTAAAACCGCTAACGGTCGAAGAGGGCATGACCCGCGTGGCCACATTTGTCGTCAGGTTTATCCGGAAGAGTGTGTTGGCAAGCGTCGAGACGTAAAGTTCGTATGTCCCTGAGTTTGTTTGGGCAAACCCAAGCCCGTTCGGACTGCCCGAAATACCGGAGACCGTGCCTATAAGATTGGCTACATTGGTTGTAAAATCAATCCGGTACAGGCGGCTTGCCTGATCGAGCATATAACCAATCCCGTTTGCGTCAAAGGCCAGATCGCCGCCGGCACCAACCGCCTGAGCGGTAGAGGGTTGGATTAATAGGGTGAACGGACCTGTAACGGCGGACGTAGTTCCGGTCGTTGTGTAGCGGTAATATTCATACGAGGCGAACCCACCCACCATGAAATAGCCATTTCCGTTCAAATCAATGCCGTTGCGTTGGATCGCGTTCGAGGAAAGACCGGACGCGGCAGATGTGTTGTTATTGTTTCCGGTGTTAAACCTCAACCTCGAAGAGTTATCGGCATAGTAAAGCCTCGTTCCGTTAGGTGTAAGTGCCGCTGCCGCGGAAGGATTGGCAGTAGAATAGCCCGTAACTTGCGTTATTGCATTTGTGCTAGGCGTGTATCTATAGACGTTAGTATTGCTATAGGACGTAAAATAGATTGCGTTTACGCACGGATACGATTGAGCGTAGGCTCCGGCCGCAAAAATGAATAGCCACAGGCCCAAAATAATGAGCCGGGTTGGGTTAAACTTTTTGTGGTTTCCGGTTTTCATTTGCCAGGGGTTCTTGCGGGTGGATCGGTAGATGCTCCATCTGCCAAACCGCTCCGCGAGGTGCCAAAAAGATCGAATATATTTGACAGTTTCGTAGTGACGGTAAAATAAAATCCTCCGCGAAACTGACGATTTGTGTCACGAACCGGTACGGCAAATTCGGTTGACCGTGTAAAATTATAACCGCCGCCCAGACGCAGATCAGGTATGAGCCAGAAACCGAGCTCGGCACCCGCCGAGCGGCGAAATGTATTAGAGGTCGGCTGATTAAGCAGCCGGAATTCAGCGGCAATGTCAAAATTGTCGCTCAGTCTCTGTTGTGTGCGAACCTGTCCGAGCAATGTCAGGGCCGAAGAGTATGCGGTCGTGTTATCGCCGCTGCCATTGAACCGAAGTGCGAACCGGCCATAAACTTCGAGGTTGCGGGTGGCTTGATAAAGCCCGTCGGAAGACAGAGTATCAAATTTATCACGTTGATCGGACTGCCGAAGGCCGTTTACGATGACGCCTTCCTGAAATGTGTCACGATGGTTGTAGCTGAAGAGCAGAGCGTATTTGTCCGAATCAAGTGGACGATAGGCCGCCGATGTGGTGACATTTGACGATGAACCGCTGCGATTTGCGAAGTTTGTCCGGGCAAACTGGCCGCGTGCAAGCGTTGTCCAGTCGTCACCGAGTTTTCCGGCTGCACCGATGCTGAATAATTGCCCGAACCCGTTTCGGTCGCGAATCTCATAACGAGCGGAGGCGCGAAATCCGTCGACCGGCGTCCATTCGCCGCCAAATGTGCCACTGACAAAGCTTTTGCCGTTGCCTTTAACGAGGAATCCGCGTTCGGCTCCGGCCTCGATCGCAAATTGTTTGCTTACCGACCAGCGGTTTTGCAGGCCGATGACCGCGAAACCGTCCGCAGCGTTTAAACCATTTTCGATCTGGTAGCGGCCGTTTAATGCGCCAAGCCGTGATATCTTCGTTTCGATCCCGAATGCCGTTTCACGGCGGGCGCCTGTCGATGCAAATCCGCCGTTCGAGAAATCGCCGATCGGCGTGATCGGGGCTGCGGCGAGCCGCTGTGTAAAAAATAATTTTGCGTTGTCGCTCAATTTGTATTTCGCCGCAAACAATGTCTGGTTTGGATAGGTCGGATCGGCGTCGCCCAGATTTTGCTCGCGTTTGACCGAGAGTTCGAGTTTATCGGTCGGGCTGTATTCCACGCCTGCGGTCGCGAGGTTTGACTCCGTCGAGCGTTCAGAGGTGCGCTCCGCCAGCGTTCGGTGGTCGAAACCGATCCGCGAACGGAGATTGTCACGCCACTGCTCAGACCATTGGAATGAAAATGTCCGGCGCGAATTATCGACGTTATCGGTTTTATTGCGTTCGTCGGTGAAGCCGAGCGTCAAACTGCGTTTTGCCGATGGCCGCATTTCGAAATTTACCTGCAGCCGCTGCGATCCCGGCGTGACGGTGGCTCCGAACGGATTGAGGAAACCGGCGGACGCACGCGAGAAATTTGCCCTAAGACTGCTGTGAAATAAGCTTACAGGCTGATCGAATTTTATGTTTAATGCGGTTCCGCTGCCTGAATCAGGTCTAGTCTCGTTTTGTGCGAATCCATCGCTGAGCGGATCAAAAACGGTCAACCCGGAGGCAAACGTGCCGCGGCTGGCTGCTGCTTCGATATTTAATTTTCCGCCGTTCCACAACGTTTTTTCCAGGTCAAAACCGCCAAGCTGAAAGGCACCGATGTCGCCCTGCTGCTGATTGATATAGGATGTACCAAACCTCAGGCCGAGACTCCGCAAGGTTTTTACAGCCCTGCCGGTGTAAACGTAGTTCGACGAATCACCGCCGCGACGTTCGTATGCGGCGACGATCTGCACCAGATTAAGTTGAAAATCAAACGCCGCTATCGTCCGTAAAAAGAAAAGCTCACCGGTCAGCGGATTAAGATTGTAATCGACCGAGCGTATCAGAGTTTCGCGGCTTAGTATGATCTCGGGATTTCGCCGGTCGCGCGTTTCCAGGGCTATGATCTCTGAGCCCGGCAGAATATCGTTGTGCGACAGGCGAACAATGCTCAGGCTGCCGCCCGGGATCACGTCGCGGACAAACGCCGTGTCAGGCCGCGCTCCGGTGACGCTGACAAAATCGCCTTTACTGTTTTCAAGATGAAGTTTTGCACCTGTCAGGCGGCGCGAATAACCGCTCAGCGTTTGCTGTTCGAGGCCCGCTTCCATATCGCCGAACATTGCATACGAACGTCCGCGATCGATCCGTGCGTAGATCTTGGAGTTCGACTGGGCGTCTTCAAACCGCTGCGAAGAATCGCCAAATACCGAATACGAACGGTCAAGCGGGTCAAAATCTCCGAAACGGTCGCGTCCGGCGATGCGGTTTAATGCCTGCTGCGAATCGTATGCAAGCGTCACAAGATTATTATCCAGAAACCGACCGCGATAATATAGCGCCAGGCGGCCGCGAAAATTTGCGGCGTCGCCCGCGTTGACGATCTCTGGGGCATTTCTCCCGAACGAAAGCTCGCCAAGCCCGACCAGCAGGGTGGGGCGAAGCTCGGCGTCAAAACGAATATCCGCGAGCGATTCGCGATTGCCGGTCACAACCTTGAGATGGGCTGTCTCTGCCGTACCGTCGCTAATGAGCTGCACCGAAACTTTACCATCCGTGCTGGCGAGTGTATGCTGTTTGGCGAGTTTGGCGGTTTCGTTCGCTGCGGTTTCGGCCTGTTCGTTAAAAATACGTCCGGCTGACGTCTCGATCGAAACTTGTCCGTCTGCTGCCGGATTGCCCCACCGGTCAAAGGTTCGAATCTCAATATCGACGGAAGCATTAACGGCATTGGATTTTTTCGATATTATTTCCACCCGTTCAGCCGGGCCGCGTCCGAAGAGGCTCAGAGTGGTGGTTTCTCCGCGTTTGCCGTCGGCGCTCACGGCCGTTAGCTTTACCGCATTCTCACCCGGCTTCAGGCTGATCCCTACAAATGTAAGCGTCGCAACTTCGCTCCGGATATCGATGCGGGTTTCGCCTATGTTCGACGCTCCGATCTTTTCGCCATTTACGTCCGCCTCGACCGTCCAGTCTTTGGCCACTCGGGCGACTAATGCAAGAGCCGGCGACATCACGACCGAATTTGTTTCGGGCGATAAAACCAAAAGGTTCCCCGGCGCGACCTTCGTAACGTTCTCGGCTGTATCCACGGTATAGGTTTCTGTGGATCTTGCCGTCTCAGGCGAATTTCCTTTTTTGACCGGCGGACCGAGCAATCCTTTGGGATTTGCACTCGCGATCTGGATCGGCGGTTTGTCGGCTGCCGATTTTGGCTTCTCGATCTTTGCGGTGAAAACACCTTTTGCAGTGATAAACTTTTCTTCAGCAGAGGCCGCGTATTTTTTGTCTTTTGGGGCGATCGCGAAATTCTGTCGCAGCAGCGAACCGCCGCCAAGTGGTGTGCGCAGCAGTCGCGTCCAGCTATCGGCCGATTTACGCCCGTCTTCGCTTGTCAGATAATAATTGTCAGGCAGAGTAACCGGATCGAGCGAAAGCACGAGACTTCCATGGTTAACGGTCGGAAGGTTATATTGGCCGCTCGAGTCGGTTTCGACGGACTGGCCGTTATTCATGTAAATTCTTGCCCCAGCAACGGGATATTCGCCTGAGTCAAATTTTCCGTTCCCGTTACGATCTTCAAAAACGCGGCCGATAACCACTTGCCGCATTGAAAACACGCCACCGCGAACGCGGACAGACGCCTGTGCGGGCTGTGTGGCCAGCGTTTCCCCACTTATCTGAACGCCGCTCGCGACAGCCGAATTTATGTGCTCGCCTTCGGTAGCGTTTGCCCCGACGCGAACGCGATAGGTAATTGTTGCACTGTCCCCTGAACCGAGATCGCCGAGAGCAAACCGAAGCTCGTTTCCTGCGATTTCAGGTTCCGTTTGCCGGGTATTACTTCCGGTTTGAATCTGTGCCGTACCCGCCGCATAGTTAAAGGATGCGGGTAAAATATCGCGTACGACGACATTGCTTAGAGCCGCAGAAGACGAATTTTTCACCTGAACCGTGTATGAAACGATGTCGCCGATATCGGCATTTTGTTTGTCTGCAGTTTTTGAAATCTCGAGTGTCGAAAGCTCGAACATCGGCACATTAAAGACAAGGGCGGCGAGATCGCGCAGTTCAACGCTTGCCGCCGTAAGCGAGAATCCGTCAGCAACGGCAATTGGCTGGCCGTCTAAAGCACGTATCGCGGCTGTATAGAAACCGTCGGAACCGCTCGGTGTGACCGAAACCTCGATCTGACGCGGGCGATAGTTCGGAGCATTCGCGGTGAGCAGATAACGGGCCGGATTTCCGTTTGTTCCGATCTGATCGCCATCCAGAGCAAAGCCAAAATTTCCGTTAGCGTCCGTGTTAAAAGGATTTATGTTTTCAGCATTCGGGGCAAAACCGATATTTGGAAGCAAATTCAGCGGTGTTCCGCTTTCATCAACGGAAAGCGTAAGTTTTGCTCCGGCGATGCGGACCGAGCCGCCCGAATGTCCGGCGTAAACCGTTCCCAAAGGCTCAACAACGGCTACGGCGTTCGACGAATTGACGGACGCTGCGTTGGCGGCCGAAATGATCGCAGAATTTACCACGCCGCTGCCGCTCACAGCACCGGTTAAACGTGCCTGAAAATTTATTTCTGTCGTCACCTGCGGAGCGATCTCGGGAATCAATAATTCTAATCGGCGGCCGTTTGCCTGGCCTTCGTCTGCGTCGGCGGCATCGGTGACCGAACGGTTGTTTAGTCTGAGGGTATTTGGCACATACTCGAGTTCCAACGGAAGATCGTCCACCACACGAACAAGGCGGGCGTTTACCGCGCCGTTATTGCGGAAGGTTATTGTGTAATTCAAAGTCTGGCCCCGCGAGGCGGTCTTTCGGAGCAAACTCTCGACAAGTTTGACGGGCGGCAGTGCCGTGTCGTTTGGCGAGGTGAAAATGACTCCGCTGCTAACCGAATTGACGATAGTTCCTGTGTCCTGCGGGAAAATTTCGGTGCCCGGCAATGCTCGTGTCGAGCTTGCGGTAAGTTGAATGATGATCTGCGAACCGGCGGCCGCCGCGTTCGTATCGAGAACGAACAAAACTCCGTAACAGCTGCCGGAGGGCAGCTTCGGAGTAAGCGTTTCTCCAAAAACGACCGGAACATCGACCGTGGTTACAGTGCCGGAATTGTCGGCGTCGAAATAGACCTGATAGATCGCAGCCGGTTCGGTTACGGTTCCGCCGACGGCGAGAAATGTACCGGCCGAGTTACCTGTGTTACAGATTTGGAAGAGCCGGGTTATACGCTCATTCGGGGACGCCGCCGACGACGGTGCGGTTTCGTCCGGAGTGACGGTAACACCCGGAACGCGAAGCACTGTAACAGTCACCGTTTCGGAAACCGTATCAAAGCTGTTACCTTCGCCGTCCGTGTAGGTCGCATCGGCACGGTTGCTAATGACCGCTTCATCAGAACCGCCGGAGCCGTCTTTAGCCGTCAAAACGCCGCTTAGCAAGCCAAAAATGGCAAGCAGAATCACGGCGTGAAGCAGACGCGAGAATGGCTGAGATTTTAATAAAATGCGGTTCATCTTTGCCTGGGATGTCCTAAAGTAAATTTTGAAGAATTTGGAACCACTAAATCACAGAAAAACGATTATAAATTTTTAATTTTCGTATCTTTTTGTGTATTTGTTGATTGCCTTTCACCTGTTCCGACTTTTAAGACACCGTCCGTCGCCGAGTTATTTCGGCGAAAATTTTAGATTTGTTTAATGGCCGCGTCGGGGAAACTTTAATCTCCCCGATACGGCCTGAGTGCCGGCGTGACGCGTACGCGCCGGGTTAGTTGATGGTGCGGCTGAACTTGAACGTTCCCGTGACTCCGGCCGCGAGCGTCGGAACCGTATTGGTCAGGACGCCCGAACCGGCAGAATCGCCCGTGAGCACGCCGCCGTTGTTATCGCTGGCCGAACCGACAACCTGCGTGGTGGTCGTTGCCCAGTTGTTCGGTGATGCGCTGCCGTTTTCGGTAATGACGAGATTTGAGATCGTCACGCCGCTGCTGCCTGTCCCGCCGGTCGAAGTAACGTTGGTGTAGGTGATCGTGTATTCGATAACCGCACCGGGGACGGCATCTGTCGCACCGCCGACGCCCGTGCCGTTAGTCACTGTCGCGGTTTTGGTCATTCTGAGGGCACCGGTGTAAAGACGGTCGATCGTTTCGTTGAATGACGCCGGCGTATTCGTTGACGTCGCACGTATAACGACCGGGAAATCCGTCATCACAAACTGTCCCGCCGGTGCCGTCACACGAACCAAAATATCTGCGTTCGTGAGCGTCGCAACCGTCAGATTGACAGTGTTTGTTGTAACGGTCGTGTAAAGGCCGCCGCCGTCGGTGCTGATTTCGACGGTAAATCCGGCCGGAGCGCTTCGACGGCTGAGGACAAAGGTGTCGGTCGCGTTACCCGTATTCCGAATTGTATTGGTAAACACCACCTGGCCAGAAGCCGTTGTCACACCTCCGAAAGCGATACCGGCAATTCCGGTGTTGGCTGCCCGGTTTGTATAGTCGTCGTTATTCGAGTTTGGTCCCGTTGCGGCCGGAACGCCCGATGGGCCGATCAGAACCGAGCCGGCACGCAGCAGCGTTGTGACTTGCTGAATTCCGTTGCCGTCAAGGTTGCCCGGGTCGTCGCCTTCGTTAAAGTCGGCGTTTCCGTCACCCGCGTTTGAGACCGTATCGCCCGATTGATCGGTAATCAATGCTGCGACCGAGTTATTGGCAAATGCGTCGCCGATCTCGAAAATATCGTTCGTCGCATCAGTCGTTGTGATCATCACTGCCAACGCGACCGCCACGGGCGGAGCACAGGCACCGACCGCTAAGGTCGATCCGGTGTTAAATCCTATGCGGCGAACCGTCGATAGATCCGATGGCGCGGTCGTCGTCCAAACAGCAGTCAACGGTGAAACTGAGAGCGGCGATGTAGTGTAGAGAGTTCCCGTCGGGAAAGTTTGGGCCTTGAGCGAAGTGCCAACTGGTATCGGAGCGAAAATGAAAACACCGGTGTTGAAACCCGAAGGCGCATTTGCCAGCGTGATCGACGAAGCAGGACGCGCTCCCGTATTGCAGACCTGCCATGTGTAATTGATGTCGGATCCCAATGCCAGCGGCCCGCTTGGTGCGGTCAGCGTCAACAGCAGCTGAGCGTCCGAATCGATTGTCGCCGAGACGTCGCCCTTTGCTTCGCGGAGCCCGTTTACCGATGTCGTGGAAACCGTCCGCACCTCATGCACCGACGTATTGGACGGCTGATTATCGAATGTCGGCGATCCCGTTGCCGTGTCGCCAAGCTGCACGTTGACCGTGTTCCCGGCGGTTGCCGAGCCGCTTATCGAAACTTCAACCAAAACATCAATAAATCCGTTTTGGAGGATCGAAGCTGAAAGCACGTCGGCTCCGTTCGTAAAAATGTTTGTATCACCCGCGTCAATCGAACCGGCGGTTGTGCCGCTGTCTATAACGGCCCCGGTCACCGTTCCGGAACCGGTCAGCTGAACGCTGTTTCCGCCAGCCAGGAAGCGTATCTGGTCGGCAAAGTTTCCGGTGTTCGTTACGCGAAAGCTGTAAAGAACTCCGGTTTGGCCGGCTGTGACCGCTGCGCGGCTTCCCGCATCGGGCGTGATCGTCAGCCCCGAAACTCTCGCCACCGTGACGGTGACCGTGTTGGAAACGGTCGAAAAGGTATTCGTGCCGTCTGAATATGTGGCCGAGGCCTGGTTACTGATGACGGTTCCGCCGGCTGTCTGGGCAAAGGTAGCCGAGGCAAACAGAGAACAGAGCACCAACAACGCCAAAAAACCAAGGCCGTGAGCATTTTTCTTTGTAAATTTAAGTTCGTTTTTCATTTCAAAATCTCCTGTTTGTTAGGCGTTGTTATTTCACCTCGACCCGGTACGTAACGTCATATTTGGCACTCGAGACAAGCGGATTTGACCATTCGAACCGAAGCTGGGTGAACATCGCAGCCGGTGCCGGAACCTCTTTTACTGTTCCGTCGGCCTGTGTTTCCTGAATCATAGGTTCGGCCACAAAGGTCTTGCCGCCGTCGATGCTGTATGTTACCCAAGGGGTACCCTGGCCGTTTGCAGAGCCTGTGACAAATTTTGTCCCCGCCGGTATCTGGCCGACAACGCGGTAGTTCTGCGCATCGCCGGTACCCTCATTGGCGGAAACTATTTTCCAATTGAGCGTCTCGCCGGCTTTGACGACGACGTCTGTGTCAAAAGCTTCCGATTTGCCGTCACGCTGGACGCTTCCCGAAATCTGTACCTTTACATCAGGGCGCGCGATGTTGAGCGTACGGCTGACCGTTGCGTTATTTGCCGCAAAGACGGCCATTCCGCCAAGTGCGAAAAGTGCCAAAACAAATTTGGGCAATAAATTCTTTCTGGATAGATCTTTCATTTTTATCTCCTACTAAGTTTTCTAATAATTTGTAACCCCGTATTCGCGACAAAGATATCCGCCTCGATCAGTAACGAAAGACAAACCATTCTAAAAAAAGGTTATTGGATCTGCTTTCCGTGGGAGACCAGATGGCTGCATTTTTAGGAGTAATTTTCTGATTTTTGACTTCAGGGCGCAGTTTTACGGTAATGCGGATCTGACATCCGCTAATTCATACTGCTTTTGCAACTTCTGTGCCGAAGCGTGTGAGCCTTGGGCCGTTTGGAACTGCAAGCGTCAGAATTTTGCGCAAACCTTACCGGTAATCAATGATTTACAGGATTTATGGTCGAGGGAAGGCCTCGAAAGCTGGCAGGTTAATTGAATTAGACTCAGTAGAAGGCGACCCGCTTATTGGGGCTTAAAGAACAAAATTTGTCACTAACGTGACAAAAAACGTCACTTACAAATTGCATCGTTCGACGGCAAAATTTTGACCAGACAAAGGTGCTCCGCAAAGAGCGCGAAATCCGCTGTGAGATCAGAAGGCCGGGGGAGGCCTGGTTATTTGTCCGGCAAAAATTGAGCGTTAGCGGTAATCAAAAACAATATTGCAGAACGCCTTAACCCCGACGTCCAGACGGCTGTCGTCGATAAAGAAATCGGGTGTGTGATGCGGAGCGGCGTCCTTTACGGCTTTTCCTTTTGGCATTCCGCCGACGGTAAAATAAAACGACGGTGCTTTCTCGCCAAAATACGAAAAGTCTTCGGCTCCGGTAACCCATTCGGCGGCAATGACATTTTCCGTGCCGGCGGCTTTTCTCAGCGACGGCAGCATTTTTTCGACAAGTTCGGGCGCGTTGTAAGTGACGAGTGTCTTGGTATCGATAGATACCTCGGCGGTCGCGCCCATGCTTTCTGCGATTTTTTGTGCCGTTACACGGATTTTTTCATGAACGTCTTTCTGCATTGCAGAGTCAAGCGTTCGGATCGTTCCGGCCATCGTCAATTCTTCAGGAATAATGTTTTCGCGGACGCCGGCATTAATTTTTCCGACGGTGATGACGACCGGGGCCTTAGTTAATTCGGATTGGCGCGATACAATTAGCTGGAGCCCCGTATAAATTTGAGCTGCAACGGCGATCGGGTCAGTGCCAAGCCAGGGATATGCGCCGTGCGTCTGGCGGCCCTTAACATTTATCTGAAACCAATCGCTCGATGCCATAACGGCTCCGGACTTGTACTTGATCTTGCCGATTTCGGTCTGCGAATTGACGTGAATCCCAAATATGGCGTCGATCTTCGGGTTGTCCATAACGCCCTCTTTGACCATCAGCGGTGCTCCGCCTTCTTCACCGGCCGGCGGGCCTTCTTCGGCCGGTTGAAAGATAAAAACGACCGTTCCTTTGATCTTGTCCTTCAATCCGGTAAGCACCTCGGCGGCACCCATCAGCATCGCGACGTGCGTGTCGTGCCCGCAGGCGTGCATCACGCCGACCTTTTGACCGTTAAATTCGGCGATTTCCTTTGACGCAAACGCAAGCGCATTTCTCTCTGTCACGGGCAGAGCGTCCATATCTGCCCGAAGACCGATAACCGGTCCCGGTTGGCTGCCTTTCAATATGCCGACAACGCCCGTCTTAGCGACACCGGTTCGAACTTCCATACCGAGTTTCCGCAGATGATCTTCGATATATTTTGCGGTTTTTATTTCGCGGTTTCCGAGTTCCGGATATTGATGGACATGCCGCCGCCATTCAACGATCTTAGGCATAATCCTGGCCGTCGCAGCATCGATCTCGCGGCTCATATCGACCGCAAAACCCGGCAATACTAGCGTAACGAGTGTAAAAACCGAGAAAAGCATCTTTTTAATTGTTATTTTCATTGATATTTGGTTTGCGTTGCAATCGCGCATTTCGCGCAGGCTGTGCTTCAGATTGAGATAATTTTGCCCTCAAACCAAAAAATAGTCAACCCGACGATTCGTCGCAAAGGATATGAGATTCCACTATGTTCAGTCGAAGAACAACAACGCATCATAAAAGACTTGACTAATCACTTGACTTATGCTTGACTTATGAAATGGCGTTTGTACCTCAGTTTACAATTTCCCCTCAGCTGCTCGCTCTCAGCGAGGCGATAGCTGCGCTGCGCGAACGCATTCAATCTGCGGCTGTCGAATTGTCATGGATTCCCGCGCTTCAAAAAGACTCTCGCTCGCGCAACGTCCATGCATCAACCGCAATTGAGGGCAATCCGCTTACTCTCGAACAGGTGAGAGCAATTGAAGAGGGCCGAACATTGGCGGCATCGGACGATCGTTCACAGCGTGAGGTGCTCAACTATTTTGCGGGACTCCGCTATGTTGAGAAGAACGCAGGCCGAAAAACGATTCGTCACGAGAACATTTTTAGCCTGCACCGAATTCTGGCTGAGAACGTAATGGATCAGGGAGACGCAGGCCGGTATCGAGCGATCGCGGTAAGAGTCGGGAACTATTTTCCGCCTCCGCCCGGCAACGTGTCGGGGCTAATGATGGAGCTGCTCGACTGGTGGAACAAGGATACGATGAAACTTTCGTCGGTGATCAGCAGCGCCGTTCTGCATCACCGTTTTGAGTCGATTCATCCGTTTGCAGATGGGAATGGACGCACGGGACGGGCACTCGCACTGTGGGAGCTTTACCGGCGTGGATTCGATATGCATCATATCTTTTCGGTTGACGAATTCTATTGGGAAGATCGGCCGCGATACTACGCCGCACTTGACGCAGTGCGTCGCGAAGGTGACGACCTGACCGGGTGGCTCGAATACTCGGCCGAGGGACTGCGTGAAACGCTGGAGCGGGTGTGGACGCGGATACAAGCGTTCCAGCCCGCTCCCGGCAAAAAGCTCGTGCTGCGGCCAAAACAGGAGCATCTTTTGCGGCTGCTCTCCGACCACGGCAATATGTCACCAGCCGAGATCTGGGAATTGGTCGGCGTCTCACGACAAGGAGCGATGGACATGCTCAAACCTCTGATTGAGGCGGGCATAGTAGAGAAGATCGGCGGTAAGAAAACTGGACGCTACAGCCTTCGTAAGCCCGGCTCGAAGCACAAATAAGAGATGGACACACATTAGGATGGAGCCGGTGATAAGACTCGAACTTACGACCTGATGATTACAAATCAACTGCTCTACCAACTGAGCTACACCGGCTGGGTGGTCGGACGTGGGTTGTTCGACCGCAAACGAAGATACTAGCAAAAAGGCCGTTGACTGTGCAAACTCATCGGGGCGAGCGCTAAAATTAGGCCACGCATAAGATGGGTTTTGTCATCGAAATGTCATTTGCGGTCTTATCAAAATGCCGAGCGTCCGTTTTGTATATATCTGACGGCTTTTTTAGCTTAAAGGCTGGTTTTAGGAGGGTTTTGTCATTGAAATGTCATTTGCGGTCTTATCAAAATGCCGAGCCGGCCGTTTTGCATATCGCTGAAGGCTTTTTTAGCTTTAGGCTGGTTTTCGGCATTTGGCAAACTTCGCGGCCCTATTGGCAAGATGGCATAAACTGAATAGCAAGAACAAAAAACCAATTACATACAATGGTTTAAGGCCGTAAAAACTTGTTGACCAATTGCTTTTAATCGCTGTATAATAGGAAAGACCCGTTGGGCGGTCTCGAACCGTGCGCGGCTTCCCGCAGATTTCATACGGCACAAATAATCTAGAGAACAAAAAAGGAGAAAATCGTGAATTTTCAAAAAATATTTTTAGCCCGCATCATCTTTCTGAGCGTTATAGCCCTGGTATTTTCGTGTACGGTATTTGCACAGGATGCACCGGTCTCGCCTCTCACGCCAGTCGAAAAACCAAAACGCACACAGGCCGTTGCGGGGCAAAACAGTCTTTATTGTGCGGGCTTTATACAGACAAATGCGATAAACACCGCAAACAAGATCATCGGCGGACAGGACGAGGCAGACAAGTTTACCTACGCCCAAAACGATTTTCTATACATCAATATGGGCAATGACAAAGGCGTAAATATCGGCGACACATTTGCCGTTGTGCGTCCGCGTGGTGAGGTGAAAAGCAAATGGTCAAAAAAAGACGATCTCGGGTTTTATGTGCAAGAGGTCGGTGCGGTCGAGGTGGTCGATGTGAAACGCGAAGTTTCGGTCGTTCGCGTCAAAACGTCGTGCGGCACGCTTTTGCTTGGCGATCTGGTGCAGCTCGTCCCGATTCGGAGTAGTCCGTTGGTCGAACAGCGTGCGGCTCTGGATAGATTTGGCGACCCGTCGGGCAAGGCAACGGGCCGCATCCTGATGGCTCGTGACGGGCACGAAATGATTACCCGCGACCAGATCGCTTATGTCGATCTCGGAGCCGACGAAAATGTACAGGTCGGCGACCGTCTGACAGTTTTCCGACCGTTAAAAGAGGGAAATCTTTTTAATAACCCCGACCGCGAATCGGTAAGTTCGCGCGATTACGGATTTGAAAGCGAAGTCTATAAGGGCGGAAGATTTTCAAATCAATCCACCCGCAAATCCGGTGAAAAAGCTGACGGCCAGGAAGTCCGGACAAAAGACGTCCGGAACGAACGCCCTAAATATCTCCGAAAAGTCGTTGGCGAAGCCGTCGTCCTTAACGTAAAAGAAAAAACCGCAACCATCGTCATCACCCGAACCGGCCAGGAAATACACACAGGCGACTGGGTCGAGATACAGTAAAATTCGCTGTCAACCGTCGGCAATCTGTCCGCAACTGCTGTCGGTGATGCAGCTTTCTCGCAGATAGAGAGGCACGCATCGCTGTCACAATTGCATTTCAGATAAGCGACACATTACACACGAACCGCGAACGATTGGATGCCCGTTAAAACGGGCTGAGATCTATCTTCCAGCCCAACCACACGTCCTAAAGGGTCGCGGCTATGTGCCACTTCGCGGAAAGCCCAAAAATGAGGCTGATTTTTCTAACGCAAAAATCCCGTATAAATAGAGGCGTTCGATTCGGACGGCCTCTTTTTCTTTGTGATTTAATGTATTAAGAAACGCGGGGGAATTCTGATGCCGTCAAAAAAACCGATATTTGATCTAAAAAAGGCAAAACTGTCGATCGAAAGGGGAAGGCGGCGGCGTTGGTGGCGACGCAAAGGTTCGATGGCCCGAGGTTTTTATTATGTCGATGCCGATGATCGCAAGATTTCGGATGATGAACAGTTGGCTCGTATCAAGGGCCTCGTGATCCCGCCTGCGTGGAGGTTCGTCCGCATTTCACCGGCATCGGGCGGCCGGCTTCAGGCGGTTGGCATCGATACGACCGGGCGCATTCAATATCTGTATCATCCACGGTTTTTGGCAAAAAAACAGAAGGAAAAATTTGCACGAATCGAGAGATTTGGTAAATATCTGCCGCGTCTGCGAAAGGTTACAAACGAGCATATTTTGTTAAGGGGATTTCCGCAGAAAAAAGTTTTAGCGGTGATGACGCGGCTGATCAACGCTCTGTATTTTCGGGTCGGTACCGAGAAAAGTGCAAAACAATACCGGACATTTGGTATCACAACGCTTCAAAATAAACATCTACAGATCGGCCAAAAGGGAAAACTTATTTTTGAGTTTGCGGGAAAGAGCCATGTCCAGCACCGTGTAGTTTTGGTCGATCAGGAATTGGCGTCGATAATGAAAGAATTAAAAGAGCTCGGCAAAGCCCGTAAACTCTTTCAATACGTTGACGAAGACGGCAAGCCGCGGTCAATAAAACCCGGCGATATAAACAAATATCTTAAGGCCGCAACGGCAGATGAATATTCGTCAAAGGACCTGCGCACGTGGGCGGGATCTTTGCTCGCAGCCGCCGAACTTGCCGCGTTAGGAGTGTCAGGTGACGATGCGGAGGTCAAAACTAATATCGTAAAAGCGGTCAAAACGGTCGCCAAACAACTCGGAAATACACCGGCTGTATGCCGCGGTTCTTATATCCATCCGGCGGTTCTGAGATCATACGCCGACGGGAAAACGCTCGATCAATTCACCCCAAAAAGCAAACGCCGGATCAAGCGGCTCGAGGCAGAGGCCGAAATCGAGGAGGCCGCATTACTGAAACTATTTGAAGCCTATGCTCTCTAACACGACGATAAAGCAATTTTTAGAAATCACCTTATGTGATATAATTCGGCAAAAATAGGTTATTTCAGTTCATATTTTTCATATCAGGAGAGAATTTAATGTCAGTTGATATTGCTAAGATTCAGCAACTTTTGGGCGCCGACGCCGATATGCTTTTGAATCACGTTTCAAAAACGATTCCAAAAGAGGATATTCATTTACCGGGCGGTGATTTTGTCGATCGTGTCTGGTCAAATTCAGATCGCACCCCGAGCGTTTTGCGCAGCATTCAGACGCTTACCGATAACGGGCGGCTTCGCGGGACGGGTTACCTGTCGATATTGCCGGTCGATCAGGGCATTGAGCATTCGGCCGGTGCGAGCTTTGCTCCGAACCCGATGTATTTCGACCCCGGCAATATTGTAAAACTCGCGATCGAGGGCGGATGCAATGCTGTCGCATCGACATTTGGCGTGCTTGGGACCGTCGCCCGACGCTATGCGCACAAGATTCCGTTTATCGTCAAGATAAACCATAACGAGCTTTTGACATATCCGAACCAATTTGACCAGGTAATGTTTGGTACGGTCGAACAGGCAAGCAATATGGGTGCGGTAGCGGTCGGGGCGACCATCTATTTCGGATCAGAACAATCGACGCGGCAGATAACCGAGGTCGCCGAGGCGTTTGCATACGCTCACGAGCTTGGGATGGCGACCATTCTCTGGTGTTATCTTCGCAATTCTAAATTCAAAGGACCTGACGGCGATATGCATGCGGCGGCTGATCTGACCGGACAGGCAAATCATCTCGGCGTAACAATTCAGGCCGACATTATCAAGCAGAAACTGCCCGAGCGAAACGGCGGTTACCCGGCTGTGAACGCATCTGGCAGTTTTGGAAAAACACACAAAAACGTCTATGACGTTTTGACCAGCGACAACCCCGTCGATCTCGTTCGATACCAGGTGGCCAATTGCTATATGGGACGCTGCGGCCTTATAAATTCGGGCGGTGAATCAAAAGGCGCGAGCGATCTCGCAGAAGCCGTTAGAACGGCCGTCATCAACAAACGCGGCGGCGGCACCGGCCTCATCTCCGGCCGCAAAGCGTTCCAGCGTCCAATGTCCGAAGGCGTCGAACTGCTAAACGCGATCCAGGACGTATATCTTTCAAAAGACGTTACCGTGGCATAGCCCTTCGCTTCTTCATATCTTAATGCGAAAGTCCGCGAGCGTGTCGCGGGCTTTCGTGAGATTCGAAAAAGGCGTGGTTTGCCTGATCACGGCAGTCACAATACATTTCTACTTCTTCGAGTAACTGCGATGGATGGTCTCGATCCACGCGTCGGTCTTTATAAATCCTGAACCGGCTTCTTTGAATTTTTCGGGCAATCCGGCTTTTTTTATCTCGTCGAGCGATTTCCCGGCTTTCATTGCATCCGTCACAATTTTCGAGGTCTCGACGAGGATTTGGTGATAAGTTTTTAGATCGGCGGGCGTCGAAAGCGGGCCGTGACCCGGAATCAATTTTGCGTCTGCGGGAATCGTCGCCGTCATCGAACCGATATTATTTATCAAGCCCTGAACGCTGCCGCCGCTGTCGATATCGACAAACGGGAAACGCCCGACAAAGAAATCGTCACCGAGATGCACAACGTTTGCCTTTGTAAAGAAGATAACGGTGTCGCCATCCGTATGTCCGTTCGGATAATGGACGGCTTTTACCTCTTCGCCATTGAAGTAGAGAGACATGCTTTCCGTGTATGTGACTACCGGAACCGCAAATAACGGGTAGGCGGCGGTCGTGCGGCCAAATATTGTCGGCGGATCGAGAAGCCGTTTTCGCACGTTTGTATGAGCGATTATCGTTGATTCCTTGCCGAAAAACTGATTGCCTTCGGTATGATCGCCATGCCAATGCGTGTTAAAAATGTATCGCGGCGAAGCCGAGCCAAGCTCCTTGAGCGCCGCCGCAAGCTTTTCGCTCACGGCTTTGTAGTCGTCATCAACTATCAGAATGCCTTCCATGCCGGTAAGCACTCCGACATTTCCGCCGCGGCCCTGCAGCATATAGACATTTCCAGTCACTTTGACCGTTTTGACCGTTACATCCTGTATGTTTACAAAATGGCTGTCATCGCCGTGTGCGAAAACAGTCGAAAAACAAAAACTCAAAGCGGTAACTATAGAAAAAATTTGTCGCATCATCTCTCCTCCTGCGGTTTGTTGTAGTTTTATCTTGATAATAATAACAAATTTTTCGATTCAGCATCGAACGGGTTTTTAAATAAACCGGCCTTTCGGGGTTTGTTACGCACCAGTCAGGAACGGATTTGAGGCTTTTTCGCTCCCGACGGTGGTTTCGGGGCCGTGGCCGCAGTAAGCGGTAAAATCATCGTCGAGCGATAGGATTTTTTCATATATCGATTCGATCAACTGCTCATGATCGCCGCCGGGAAGATCGGTGCGGCCGATCGTTCCACTGAAAAGGCAGTCGCCGGTAAAGACGGCGCGTTCGTTTTTCTCGACCAGCACAATATGCCCAAGCGTATGTCCCGGACAATGCCGCACTTCAAATTTAAGATCGCCAATATCTAAAACTTCGCCGTGTTCAACGTTTCTTGTGATCGGCGGCGGATCGTCATAATCAAAGCCCATCGCCGACATTTGATGCGGCTGCATCCCCATCAACAGCGGCTGCTGCGGCAGGGCGTAATACATTTGTTCATCGTCCGCGTGGATCAAAATTTCGGCCAGCGGAAATTTTCGTGCATAAACCGCGTGCCGCCGACGTGGTCGAGATGGCCGTGCGTCAGGCAAATCGACAAAAGATCGAAGCCGCTGCTTCTGATAAAATCCGCGACCTCAGTGGACTCTTCGCCCGGGTCGATGCAAATCGCCTTGCCCGTCGCTTTGCACGCAACGATACGGGTGTTTTGCTGAAAGGGCGTCTGTATAAACTGCTTAATTATCATCGCTCAATTAGCTTATCAAGGTACTTTTCAACATCAAAATCGTCCGATCTTCGCCCGCGAAGCACGAACAGAATGGCGTCCCGATAAGTTTTTTTATCAGGCAAACCGGAAAAACAAGGCATTTCGATTTCCGTCAAACTCAGGTAACTGTTCATACAGCTCAAAAGCATCCAGAGCATGATCTCGTCCGGCTCTCCGATCGGGTTGTGTTTGATGATCGTCTCGCGGTCTTTTATGATCCCGTGGCAAATGCGTGCAAATTCTGCTTCGCTTATCGTCGTCATACATTTTCTTCGTACATCAGATAATGCGAGGCTTCCATGCCGACCCTTTCGTAAACGCGTTGTGCGAGCGAATTCTCGTTTTCAACATACAGCCGAAAGCCGCAGACATTCCCATTCTCTGCTGCCTTCGCCTTTACAAAATCATAGAGCTGAGCGTAAATCCGCTGCCCGCGGGCTTCGGGCCGGATATAAACGCTCTGTATCCACCAAAACCACGCGTTTCGCCAGTCACTCCATTCATAGGTGACCATCAACCCGCCAAAAATAGAACCGTCTGACTCGGCAACGACGTAAAATCCTTTTTGCTCGTCACTAAAAACCGCGTTTACGCCCTGCCGCAGGGTGTCGCCATCGAGCTCTTTGCCCTCAGTTTCAAGCGCCATAGCCTGGTTAAAATCGACTAGCGAGTTGGCGTCATGATGATTTGCAAGTCTAATATTCATAAATGTTTACTTGACGAAACGCACTACGTCAACTAGCCTAAAATGTTTTGCCGAACTTCGATGCGGACCGCTCCGCAGGTAAGTATTGGGCGGATTTTTAATAGATTTTACCACGCAGCGCCCAAGCACGGCGTCGTGTCGCATTAAAACACATGAAACTTAGAATACTTTATCACGGCAATTGTTTCGACGGGGTTTCGTCGGCCGCCATTTTTACAAAATTTTATCGCGCAAAGATCGATCCGCAGGCTGAGGTCTCGTACACGCCGACAATGCACCGTGCGGGGAACGCATTTGACCGCGAACAGTTTGACGGCGACGAAAATGCGATCGTCGATTTTAAATATTGTCCGGATGAGCGATTGACATGGTGGTTTGACCATCACCAGTCGGCATTCCTGACGCCGTCTGACGAACAGCATTTTTTGGCCGACACGTCCGGCAAGAAGTTTCTGGATACGGCCAGTAAATCGTGCGCCGAATTTATCGCACGCGTTGCGAAAGAAAAGTACGATTTTGAAGACGAATCGCTTGGCGAACTTATAAAATGGGCCCACATTATCGACGGAGCATTGTACGATTCGCCGGCTCAATGCGTCGAGCTGCGTTCGCCGGCTCTCAAGCTGATGCAGGTGATCGAGGGCGAGAAAGATCCGGCTTTTGTCGAGAAGATCATTCGGTCATTGACCGCCCGAACACTTGACGAAATCGTCGAAAGCAATGAGATACAGGCAAAGCTCGAACCGATACTCGAACGTCACCATAACACCGTCAGCCTCATAAAACAGCGGGCTAAATACGAACGCGGCGTCATCACATTTGACCTGTCGGACACCGGCGTTGACGGTTATAACAAGTTTATTCCGTATTATTTTTATCCCGAAACGACCTACGTCGTCAGTTTAAGCCAAAGCAGTTTTCGCACAAAAATATCTGTCGGCTCAAACCCGTGGTCGCCGCGTCCGCGAACGCACAATATAGCCGAGATTTGCGAGCGCTATGGCGGCGGCGGCCACGCTGTAGTCGGTGCCGTTTCGCTAAGGCCCGAAGAGATTGAATTAGGACGTAAATATATGAACGAAATAATCGAGGAATTGCAATTCGAAGACTGAATGTGTCGTAAACCAAGCCCGGAATTAAACCGGTTTGTAATCAAAACAAATTTCTCATATCGGAATCGTGAGCCGTTTGAATACATCTGACAGATTTCAGCGAAAAGCTGAAAACCGTTTTTTACCAATTCACCTTGCCTTCCTGCGTCGTGTCGATCTGAGTGATCTCGACGCCCTCGTTGTAGAAAAAGATTTTCATGTTATCGAATAGAAACTGATGCGAATCAGGATTAGACACGTCTAACCCGAAATGATTGATCAGCTGTTTTTGCTTTTCCTGCCATTCCGCCCAGCAGCCTTTGCACATCTCTTCGCCGATCTGCCGGCCGAGGTCGGTCGGTATCGGAGCAAAACCGATCGGTTCGTTTTTCTGTGAGCAGCGTCCGCATTTAAATTTTTCACCAAATAAAGCCATAGGTTAATTTTACATCAAATCGTGTTCGCAACCGCAGTCCGGGAAAACAATTTTGACAAGCCAACGTAAATAAAGCCGACAACGGCAAAAACAACCAGCACGAGAGTCGCGTTTGTCAGCGCCTTAAGATAACCAAGCTGCGTTACATCCGCAAACCAATACGGATACCAGTTGACGACAGCTCCGCGTACCAGCGAATAGACGAAATATGCAAATGGATAGATCAGCCATCTGAGCAGATCGGACCACGCGATGCCCGATTTCGGTGCAAAGATAAGCCAATACACGACCGCCAGAACAGGCATTACGTCGTGAAGCGCATGATCGGCAACAGCCTGCCAGCCCTGCGGGTCCCAAACTGAGCGTAGAAACAAGCTGTAAACCAATCCGACGATCGTGATATAAGACAGGACAGCCGCCTGCGTTGCAGGTTTAGAAAAAAATCGTCCTGATCTGGAACCGGAAGCAAAGGCGAAAAACGTCAGGGTCAATGCGATAATAATGTTTGTGGAAATGGTAAAATAACTAAAGAATCGAATGACGCGCTCAGCAAATGACGGTTCCGGCACGATCGGATTTCCCAAATGAAGTATAAATTGTAAGATCAGCGACAACCAGCCGATGATAGCGACTATCCCTGCGAAGATCCGTCCCATACTTTTTATCACTTTGCCTTTTCAATAGCCGCGAGGACATCAGCGTCGCTCGGTTTAAAAAGGCTCACCGCCTGAGCCTTGTGATACGCGATCATGCCTTCTTTATCGATAACAACGACCCCGCGGGCCGCACGTCCCGGCAGCCAAGATTTCATATCATACATCTCTGAAACTTTTCGGTCCGTATCCGCAAGCAGCCGCAGGGGCAGTTGGTTCTTTTCCGCAAACGCTTTGTGCGACTGCGGCGTGTCGGTCGAGATACCGACGACCTCAGCCCCGGTCGCCCGATACTCCGACCAATGGTCGCGCACAGAACACATCTGCGCCGTGCAAACCGGTGTATTGTCGCCCGGATAAAATAACAGCACAACTGTATGTCCTTTGTAATTACTTAACGTCCAATCGCTGTCGTCGCCGTCTTTTAGTGTGAAATCCGGAGCATCACTGCCGGTCTTGATCTGACTCATTTTTTCTAACTTTCTGTTATGACCAAAATTCGTTTAACGATAAATGACAGCGTTGCAAAGAATGGTCTAAACATATATCTGATCCAAATCCTGAGCAAACCACGGAGATCTCGCAAGCTTCGAGACATTTGATCCGCAGGATCTTAACAGGCAAACCTTCGATCTTAATCAAAACATTGATCCGGTACGTTTTCGAGGGTGTTTTTCATCAGCATATCCACTACCGCTTTGAAGTCGCCGCCTGATTCTTCAAAGGTGCGGAGTTGGTCATCGGCGGATGTTCCGCGTTCGAGGATCGTGTGAATATGTTCGATTTCTTTACGTGAATCGAGCGGATCAACAACGTCATCGATAAATTCGAGCAGTTCGCGGATAAGGTCTTTTACGGGAACTTCTTTTTGTTTGCCAAGATCGAGCAGTTTGCCGTCGAGCCCGTAGCGAAGCGCCCGCCATTTATTTTCCAGGATCAGACGGCGGTGATATATGCGAAATCCCAGATTTCCCTCGATCAGCACGGTCATTTTTGCAACGATCGCCTGAAACAGAGCGGCGACCGCGATAGTATCGTCAACGCGCGTCGGAATGTCGCAAATTCGGAATTCGAGCGTCGGAAAGAGGTGATGCGGGCGGACGTCCCACCAGATTTTTGAGCCATCCTGTATGCAATTCATCTTGATCAGCAGGTCAACGTATGTCTGATATTGCTGATACGACTCAAAATGATCGGGAATCTCGGTTCGGGGGAATTTTTTAAAGACCTCAGTCCGGTATGATTTGAGGCCGGTATTAAACCCCAACCAAAAGGGCGATGACGTCGTAAGCGCCAAAACATGCGGCAGAAAATATCGGGCGGCATTCATTATCTGAATTCGCCGTTCCAGATCCGGAACGCCGACATGCACGTGCACGCCGAAGATCAACAGGCTGCGGGCGACCATTTGCAGCTCGTCAACCAGCAATTTATAACGGTCACCGTCGTAGATCTCCTGTTCCGACCATTTTGAAAACGGATGAGTAGATGCGGCAACTATCGCCATCCCCTTTTTTTTCGCCAGGGTCGATATGATACAGCGTAATTTTGTAATGTCCTCGCGGGCTTCCTGAATGTTGGCGCAGACGCCCGTTCCGACCTCGATCATTGACTGGATCATCTCGGGCTTGATCTTTTCGCCAAGCAAAAGTTTCCCTTCCTCAAGTATTTGAGAAACGTGAGATTTCAGTTCGCGGGTTTCCGGGTCAACGATCTGAAATTCTTCTTCGATCCCTAGAGTAAATTGAGTAAACATATTTAGTTAGCCTCAGGTACAATCTCCGCGCTTTTTCCGACTGTTTCAACCAGATTCGATCTCGTTGGTAAGATAATCTTCGTCCGATGGGCTCAGATCTCTAAATCTAACACCGACGCCGTGTCCGGGGTCTGAATAGACGACCGTGCCTTTGATCGTCAACGTTCGATCACCGACCGTGATCGACATTACGATCGGCGTCCCAATATCGAGGATCGAGGTCGTTGTCATATAAAGCCCCCCCGAACCGATATCGCGTGTGTTTGCTATGCCTGTGCCGTCGCCACCCTCAAAACGGACATCGACGATCAATTTTTTGCGGTCGGAACCTCTCCGTTCCGATGGTGAACGAGCGTCACCGAAATCTTTTGTAGCCATTTATTTTCCGCCAGTTTAGTAAAATTTAAAATCATGCCCCAGCATCGTCTAACATTCTAACTCAAAGTCCGGTCAATACATAGGCAGATCTCGCACGGCAGCGTTATATCTTTCGTAACGATACGAAGCGCCACAGGATCGTCATTGCCGGCTATATGATCTATTGTAAAATTCCGGAATGCAGCGGCATTTCAGTCTTTTCTCAGCAGAAGGTAAATACGCCTTTCGGGGCGGTGGTATTTGCATTTTTCACATTGTCGGGCTACGATAAATGTTCGTTTGCGCTTAGCGTTTAGTAGATCAACTTCGGGAAAATTGCTGCTCGTTGAAGCTTTTAATTTAGATGTTTCCGGTTTATAATTATGGGTTTTTCGACCGTCGCCATTCATGCAGGCAACGAACCTGACGTCGCCACGGGGGCCGTCAGCGTTCCGATCTATCAGACATCGACCTATTCCCAGGACGGCCTCGGAAAGCACAAGGGTTATGAGTACGCCCGAACGCAAAACCCGACGCGGTCGGCCCTCGAAAAAAATATAGCGGCGCTTGAGAATGCCAGATTCGGCTTCGCATTCGCATCGGGCATGGCTGCCATTGACACGGCGCTGAAGCTTGTAAAAGCGGGCGATCACGTTATTCTGGGCGACAACACCTACGGCGGTACGTTCAGGCTGTTTAACCGTATTCTGGTTGATTACGGTATCGAATTTGATCTTGCCGACACATCCGACGCCGCCAATCTTGAGAGTGCGTTCAAACCGAATACAAAAATGGTTTTTGTCGAGACGCCGACAAATCCGATAATGACGCTTACCGATCTCAGGGCAGTCTCCGATCTAGCGCACGCAAACGGTGCAAAGGTGATATGCGATAACACATTTATGTCGCCTTATTTTCAAAAGCCGATTGACCTGGGCGTCGATGTCGTTGTGCATTCGACAACAAAATATCTAAACGGCCACTCGGACAGCGTAGGCGGATTTGTCGCTCTCAATGATGAGAATGATGCCGAATGGATCGGTTTTGTGCAAAACGGGATTGGGGCGATCCTTTCGCCGTTTGATTCGTTCTTAGTCCTGCGCGGCACCAAAACGCTTGCGGTCCGGATGGAGGCGCATGATAAAAACGGACGCATTGTCGCAAATTTTCTTGCCGAGCACCCAGGCGTTGAAAAAGTTTATTACCCTGGCCTCGCCTCACATCCGCAGCACGAGCTCGCCAAACAACAGCAAACAGGATTTGGCGGAATGGTCTCGTTTGAAACCGGTTCGCTCGATAAAGCGAAAAAGGTTCTTGAGGCCGTAAAGCTCTGCACACTTGGCGAAAGCCTCGGCGGTGTCGAAAGCCTTATTTCTCATCCGGCGACGATGACGCACGCATCGGTTCCGGTCGAGACCCGTGATAAACTTGGTATTACCGACGGCCTCGTCCGTATCTCGGTCGGTATCGAGGACGTCGAAGACATTATCGAGGATCTCGATCAGGCTCTTAGTTAGTTCCAGGTTTCGAGTTTACAATTTTCGTGTTAATTTGTTCTTAACCCGAAACTTTGAACCCAAACTTAAGAAAATATGTTTATTGTTGAGACACACGCGGCTTCGCATATCGGCCGCGTCCGCAAAGGAAACGAAGATAATTATCTGCTGCTGAATATTTCGAGCGCCAAGGCGTGGACGAGCTCGCAGGAGGATGGCGAATTTGTCGTCGAGAGCCAGAATTTTGAAATTAACGGCAACGGTGTCGTAATGGCCGTTTCGGACGGCATGGGCGGAGCGCTCGCGGGCGAGGTCGCAAGCACAATGGCGGTCGAAACCGTCAGCGAAAAAATGCTCGACGACGATTCTCACGAAACCCTTACACCCGAGGAACAGGAACATTACCTGATAAACCGTCTGTACAACGCGACCGTTTTTGCAAATTATCTGATTCATCAACAGGGACGGACCGATCCGCAGTTTCAGGGCATGGGGGCGACTTTTACGGGTATCGGTGTGACACCGGATGCGGCTGACATCATACAGGTTGGCGACAGCCGCGCTTATCTGGTACGCGGCGGCAAAATTTATCAGGTTACCAAGGATCAGTCGCTCGTCCAGCAGCTTATCGACGCCCAACAGATCTCTGCCGAAGAGGCCGAAACGCACACGCTAAAAAATGTGATCCTCCAGGCCCTCGGTGCTCAGAACGAGATATATCCGGTCTCGGCTCGCGTTGCCCCCTGCCGGAACGACGTATTTTTGCTTTGCAGCGACGGCCTTTCAAATAAGATAGGTGCCGACGATATGCAGCAGATCATAAACGATAATTTTGACCAGCTGCAAAACGCCTGCGTCGATCTGGTCAAAATGGCCAACGCAAACGGCGGCGAAGACAACATCACGGTCGTCGTGGCAAAATTCACGGGTGACGATCTGTCAGAACCCGCCGAAGAAAGCGTAAAGATCGAGATCATCGACCTCGGCGGTATCCACGACACCGCGGATCAGGAAATCGGTAACGAAGACACAACAGAAATAATGAACCGGGATCAGGATGAGTCCGAATGAAATAGAAAACGAGAAGTGTCCGAAAGTTCGTCTCGGCAAACGACGTTTAACCGCCTTGGATTTAATCGTCGTCGCGCCAATTGGGCAGCGACCTGATATTGTTGACTTTTTTTACATAGATCGAAGAGCCTTTGACCTCTACGATCTCGACTTTTTCGCCTTCGATCAGCATCTGTTCGCCGTCAATCGGGTACGCCGTCCAGGTCGAGCCAAAAACTTTGACGGCGCCCTGGTTCAAAATTCCTTCACTAGCCGAGGCGACCGTGCCGATCTGTCCCGGCATTGCATCCACACCGGATTTTAACGCGTTTTTGTCATCGTTCGAGAAATATGTCGAAAATATCGTCCGCGACATCGCCGTAAGAGCGACCGAGACAGCCGCAAATACAAGAAACTGAAGCAAAAAACCGCCGCCTAAAGCCCCGACCAGCGCAGCCGCGATAGCCCCTATCCCAAACCACAAGAGTACAAACCCCAGAGTAAATATCTCGGCCACGATCAACCCGACGCCCAAAACAAACCACAGAATCCAGATTAACTGATTCATATATCTAAATATACACGAATCCGCACGGCATGTTCCACGTTTAGGATTTAAAGTTCAAAACTCGACAGTGCCGAGTTCCACTGTTTAGCCAGCGCAAGGGGATCAAACCGGGATTATGCCTTAGAAAAATCCAGCCTAATTTATAGGCCTTTCCGCGAAGCGGCACTTAACCGCGTCCCTTTAGGGCGTGGGGTTAGGCTGGAAGACGCCCTCAGCCCGTTTTAACGGGCTTCCGATCTTCGCGGCTTTAGCCATCGAAGTGTAAAAGACTTTAAAACGCTCTGTCAGTACAACTGAAAAGCGAACCAAGCCCTTCAAGGGTCCTGGCTATGCGCAGAAAAGACGGCTAAAGCCGTCTCGATACAAAAATAAATATACTGCTGTCATCGTTAACCTTGTTCAGATCGTTCGTTTTTCTTTAATGCGTAATCTCGGTTTAATTCGCGTAAGATGTCTTCGTTTGCAACTGAAAAATAATAGAATACAGACGCGATTTACTGGATTTCTTTCCGGGCCTGCGACTGGACTGCGGTGATCGCAACTGCATCGACAATGTCTTCGGCTGTGCAGCCGCGCGAGAGGTCGTTGCAGGGGCGGTCGAGGCCCTGAAGAATCGGGCCGATGGCGGTGCCGCCGGTCAGGCGTTCGGTGAGTTTGTAGGCGATATTACCGGAGTTTAGATCGGGAAAAATCAAAACGTTCGCACGGCCGGCGACCTGTGAGCCGGGTGCTTTTGAATCGCCGACTGATTTAACGAGAGCGGCGTCGGCCTGGAGCTCGCCGTCGATGGCGAGGTCGGGCATCCGCACGCGGACAGTTTTTGTTACCTCGACAATCTTTTCGACAACGGCGTGTTTCGCACTACCCTTTGTTGAAAACGAAAGCATCGCGACACGCGGCTCGACCTGTAAAAGTGAACGGCACGAATCGGCCGACGCAATTGCGATCTCGGCCAGCTCGCTCACGTTCGGGTTGACCACGACACCGCAATCGGCATAGATCATCGCTCCGCCCTCGCCAAATTTCCTATCCGGCACAACCATAAGGAAAAAGCTTGAAACGGTCGTGAACCCGGCCCGCACGCCAATACACCGCAGTGCGGCGGAGACCGTGTGCGCCGTCGTATTTGTCGCACCGGCGACCGAACCGTCGGCCTTGCCCTCACGAACCAGCAGATTTCCAAAATACAAGGGGTCCTTTACCGTCTGTTCGGCCTCCTCGAGCGTCACGCCCTTTGACCGCCGCATTTGATGATAAAGCGTCGCGAGTTTGCCAAAATCATGCGATTTGCGATGATCGATGATATCGACGCCATTGAGATTGGCATTTGCTTCGGCTGCTAAAGAGCGGATTGATTCCTCATCACCCAAAATCGTGATCCGGGCAATCCGTTCAGCAGCACAGATCGCGGCCGCCCGAATCGTGCGAATATCTTCACCCTCAGGCAAGATTATATGTTGTAGATCGGCGGCAGAGCGCCCGCGGATTTTCTGCAAGATCATAGCAAATGATGGATTTTACAATATAATTTGAATCAATCCATTATCTCATTAAAAATCGATTGAAGATTTTCTTCTGACACTTCTAACATAGTTCCGTGAGGAATTTCCAGAGTGTCCAAAACTTTTTCAAATCTCTGAAACCCGTCTTGGCTCCGCAGTTCTACCCAACATACATTTAGACTGTCCAACTGGTTCTTGTTCGTATCGGAAAGCTTGTCTGCAACGAAAACCCGGCTATCGCGAGCAATTACCGCGTCGGCGCTTTCAGGATTACCTTTGCCCATCAACTTAACTTCGCATTTGTGTTGCTGAACGCTGTGAATTAAATAAAAATCAATTTCGCGCTGAAAAGTTGTTTCAGCCACTTCCAACTGTGTCCCTTTTAATTTTACTGAATAATTACGTTCAGGAACCTGAAAGAGTTTGCACAATGTTAGCATCAATGGTTTTTCTACCCGCTTTCCAGCAGTTGACCAAAGTCCGCCGCGTAACGCTGCCCGTTTTACAGCCAACGTGTTTATTACAAGTAGGCTTTCATTTATTGTCAGATCAATACTTACCTTTCGGAATTTGATTGTGAGGGTTAGATCAATTTCATTATCTTTTTGAATGAGTTCGCTAATTGCATGAAATAAAACGTCATAATGTTCATTAGATGCATCAATCACTACGCGCTTAGCGGAGGAATTATACATATTTGTAATGGTCTTTGTATTTAATCCCGAATTGATAGCGATTTCCTCTGCTGAAAGCGATTCGTCTAAAAAAGTTTTCTTATACCAATCTCCGTCAATTTCCGCGCTATCAATTTTAGCCTGTGCGACCTTCTTAAAAAAATCGATAGAGAATTGCAGAAATTCGGCGTTTATTAAAGCCACCACTTCTATTCGATAGTCTTCACCCTTTAGAAGCCGCTTTATGATGTCCTTTGTTACTTGTTCCGTTAATGTCATCTGGTATATTTGTCTCTACTTTCGTTGTCTGTAAGAATTGTTCCAACGTCAGAAACTTAGTCGGATTTTTGAAAAACAACGACGAAGTTTTATCGACTTTGGTCTGCATATACTCAAAATATTCGGCGTCCATTTCTGTAAGAAAGAAATTCCGCTCTAAACTCCTTGCTGTCCGGCCAACTGTTCCACTCCCCCCAAATGGATCAAAAACCAGATCGTGTTTATAGGAATAATATTGAATGACTCTCTTACATAGTTCGACCGGGAATACGGCTGAATGAACCTTGTCGAATTTTGGGTCGATTCTCCATACGTTAGTTGCTTCAAATTCGCCGAGTATTTTGCTTTCATCAACAACCTTTGAGGAATAGCTCTTCATATTCCAGTCGAGCAGCCGTGGGGTATCTTTACGGTAAACCATAAGGTATTCTGTGACTGCGTTTGGCTTATACCCCAATGGTTTCCGGTGTTGAAGAAATCCAGCGACGCGATTTTTTACACTGTATTCTGGTTTCAGCCAAACAATATCATCGATGAATTGCCATCCCATTTTGGTTAAGTATGGATGTATATCGAATGGAATCGGGTACCTCCGACTTGAGTGAGATCGACTAACTCTTGGAATTATTATAGGGGAGGTGTTTACAATCAAGAACCGCCCTTCTTTTGTAACGCGATGTGTTTCCTTAAAAACAGATGCCAGAAACTCTAGATACGCTACGTAACTTGGATATATTGAATAATCTCGAGCATTGTAATATGGCGGTGATGTAAAGGTAAGGTGAACGCTTTCTTCGGGAACAAATTTCAGGGCTTCCAAAACATCCGCATTTACTACAATATTTTTAAGAAAGTCGTGAGTTTCAGGGTGGGGGAGATGATGTTCTTTTTTTGTTTTCTCAGCGAAATATTCTTTATAAATTACGGTACGAACTATCTCGTTTGGATGATCCAAGAGGGGTTTTAATTTTCGTTCCACCCGGATATCATTGCTGAAAACGAGTAGTCCGCGAATTGCCTGACAAACTACTTTGGGATCAGGATCGTGAAGAATTTCAAAAAGATAGCTTTTATTTTGCTCCTTTCGAAGTCTTCCCATAGCAGACACGATTTCGCGTTTCGTGTTGGTATTTGCTTCCTTTTTGTAAGCGTCCCACAACGGTAAAAGACTCTCCCCGTCATTGAGTTTTGCGATATTTTTTGCGGCTAGCATCCGGATTTTGGGGTTTTGATCTTCCAGCAGGTCATAAAGGAAATCACCATCAAAATCTTTAGGCAGGTATCCTAAGTTACCCAATGACTCAATAATCTTTTTATCATTTTGAGATTCGATTTTGTTCGATACTTTTTTCATACAACACGGCATGGTGAATTGAATTATTCAACCCAAAATAAATATAATGCCGCTCTAATAATCGAATTTACCATACAATCATACGTCGCCAAACTTGCACAAACGGCAAGTTGTTTTTAGACTGTAACAAAAAGGTGGGAAATTAACGATGAGCAAAAGAATTGAAACAAAAATCAAATTAAAACGTCGTGAAAAATCTGAGTTAAAGGGCCGTATGATGAGCTTTTTAATGTTTTTGCCAAATATGGTGATGCTTTTGGGGCGTCTGCTGAAGGACGCTCGGGTGCCGGCGGCGGAAAAGGCTTTGTTTGTCGCCGCGATCGTTTATGTGATCTCGCCGCTTGATTTCATTCCCGACGTTTTTCCTTTTATCGGCCAGATCGATGATCTGTATGTTGTTGCTTTGGTATTGCTGCGGCTGGTAAACCGCACGGATGAGTCAGTTGTCCGCGAACATTGGCAGGGTGGCGGCGACGTCGTCTCGCTTGCGGATTCGATAGCAAATATTGCTCCAAAATTTCTGCCGAAACGCATTTCGCGCGTCCTGACCTCCCGTGTCGAACTCACTCAGGCCGGTCAGCTTTTGCGCGGCGTCGCTAATAAAGACGAGGCTCTCGTTCGTGAGATACGGCAAGATCAAATACCCGAGCCCGTTTCGGGCATGGCAAATTAGCCTTAAATTGCAAATCTTGCCGGTTTTTTGGATTTCGCCCGCTTTTATAACTATATTCTACATCGCTCGTATAATACTGTACTTGAAATAAATTTGTCCCAGCCCCGGGATATTCGATAGAATTTTTTGTAACGCTTAGCCGGAAGAGAATCCTATGTTTGAACGCTACACGGAGAGGTCCCGACGGGTGATCTTTTTTGCCCGTTATGAGGCCCTCCAATACGGATCGCAGGTTATTGCACCCGAGCATATTTTGCTCGGCCTGATGCGTGAGGATAAGGCGCTTTCGGCTAAATTTTTTCCTTTCAGGCGGCCGCTTACCGTAGATTCGATCAGACGCGAAGTTGAGGATAGGATCGTTCTGCGTGACCGCATTCCGCAATCATCCGAGCTGCATCTGTCGGCTGCGACCAAGCAAATTCTTTTTTATGCCAACGACGAGGGCCGTCAAATGCGGACCCGCCACATCGGCCCCGAACATCTGATTTTGGGTATCGTCCGCGAAGAAAAAAGCGTCGCCGCCGAGATATTATTTGGTTACGGCCTGCGTTTGAACGTCGTGCGCGACGAGATGATGCGTCAGAACGGCGTTCGCGGCCTGCCGGCTGCGAATAAGCAAGACTCTAAAACCCCACACCTTGCAGAATTTACACGCGATCTTACGGTTGATGCTCTTGAGGGACGGCTCGACCCGCTCATCGGACGCGAATCCGAGATGGAACGCATCGTCGAGATACTCTGCCGGCGTTCGAAAAATAATCCCGTTCTTATCGGCGAATCCGGCGTCGGTAAAACTGCTATTATCGAAGGCCTTGCTCAACGCATCGTTGACAAAAACGTCCCCAGTTTTCTGGAAAATAAACGTATTCTCTCGCTCGATCTATCGCTGATCGTTGCCGGGACAAAATATCGCGGCCAATTTGAGGAGCGTCTCAAAAAAATAATGGCCGAGTTAAAAGAAAGCGAAGAAAATATAGTTTTTATCGACGAGCTGCACACGCTCGTCGGAGCCGGATCGGCCGAGGGCACGCTCGACGCCGCAAATATATTAAAACCGGCACTTTCACGCGGTGACATACAATGTATCGGCGCCACGACGCCGGGCGAATATCGCAGGACGATCGAAAAAGACAGGGCTCTCGAACGCCGTTTTCAATCGGTAAAGATCGAGGCCCCGAATGAGACGGAGGCCCTCGAAATTATCGAGGGCGTCGTGGAACGGTACGAGGCATTTCACCAACTGCGTTATTCAAAAGACGCTCTCCTCGCCGCCGTTACTCAGTCAAACCGATATATTGCGGACCGCTTTCTGCCGGATAAGGCCATTGACGTACTTGATGAGGCCGGTGCGAGGGCCAAGCTGCGTTATCAACAGGAAAATCGCGGCGAACCGTCGTGGAAAGAAACCGTCGAAAGCTGGAAGCGGGCCGCCGCCAACGAAGATCAATTGATCTCGTACGAATTGCGTTCGCTCGAAGATTCATTTTTCGCCATCGAGGTAACAAAGGATGATATTGATGAGGTGATCGCCCGTTGGACCGGTGTGCCGGTGATGTCGGTCAAGCAGAAAGAAGCCGACAAATTATTGACGATCGAGGCCGCATTGCACGAACGCATTGTCTCTCAGCGTCCGGCCATCTCTGCTCTCGCCCGAGCGATCCGCCGTTCGCGCGCCGGGCTGAAAAATCCCGGCCGGCCCGTTGGCTCTTTTCTTTTTTTGGGACCGACCGGCGTCGGCAAAACTGAGGCTGCACGCTCGATTGCTGAATTTTTATTTGGCTCGGAACAGGCCCTGATTCGCTTTGATATGAGCGAATTTATGGAAAAGCATTCCGTTTCAAAATTTATCGGCTCGCCCCCCGGATACGTCGGGCATGAGGAAGGCGGCCAGCTTACCGAAAAACTCCGCCGTACCCCGTACGCGGTCGTTCTCTTTGACGAGATTGAAAAGGCACATCCGGACCTGTTCAATGTTTTGCTTCAGGTATTTGAAGACGGCGTATTAACGGACTCGCTCGGCCAAACTGTAGATTGTAAACACGCCATCTTTATCATGACCTCAAATCTTGGCGCCCGTGTAATTCAAAAACGCTCGTCTATGGGCTTTCAGGCAAATGCCGCCACAACCCGCGAACAGCTGGAGAATGAGGTGATGTCGCAGGTCAAACAAACATTTGCACCCGAATTTATAAATCGCCTTGATGAGATAATTCTCTTCGACGAGCTTCTTGATGAGGATCTATTCCGCATCGTCGATCTGCAGGTCGCCAGGCTAAACAAGCTTGTCGAATCGCGCTCTCTAAAGATCATTCTCACTGGTGACGCACGAAAATGGCTCATAGAAAAGACTTGTTCGGACCGCAAATACGGCGCCCGCCCTCTAAAGCGTGCCTTGCAAAAATACGTCGAAGATGAGCTTTCCGAGGCTCTCATCCAAGGTGTCGTGACCGAAGAAAGCACCGTCGAAGTTTTTGCCGACGGTGAAAAGCTCGCATTCCGCTCTGTTCGGGACACGAAGACGGAAAAGGGGCTTATGCAGGAGGCATAACGGGTCGGGCTATTCCACGCGGCTTCCAAATTCATTTTTCAAAACCGTCCGTGCCGCGTGAAAGCCGCACATTCCGTGCACGCCGCCGCCCGGCGGCGTCGAAGACGAGCAGATGTAAAGGCCGTCTGCGGGCATTTTGTACGGGTTAAAACTCGCGGTCGGACGTGTAAAAAGCTGGCTCAAAATGTTGGCTCCGCCGCCTATGTCGCCGCCGATATAATTTGCATTGTGGATTTCCAAATCGGACGGAGACATCGTGCTTTTTGCAAGAATACAATAACGAAAGCCGGGTGCAAAACGCTCAATTTGCGATTCGATTTGGCCGCTCATATCAACCGATGACCCGTTTGGCACGTGACAGTAAGCCCAGGCTGTGTGCTTTCCGGCGGGCGCTCTTGTGTTGTCAAAAAGACTGTTTTGGGCAAGCAGGACAAACGGCCGCTCGGGAATTTCGCCGTTTGCAACCCGCTCTTCGGACGCGGCAATTTCGTCAAAGCTGCCGCCAAGATGAACGGTTGCGGCAAGAGCGCAATCTTTTGCAATCCATGGAATCGGCTCGCTGAGTGCAAAATCCATCTTGAAAACACCCGAACCGTATTTAAACCCGTCGAGCCGCCGTTTGTAACGGGCGGACAGGCGGTGACCCGCAATTTTAACGATCTGACGCGGCGTCAGGTCAAATAAAACCGCCTTTGATCTCGGCAGATCATCAATACTTTTTACGCGGCGGCCGGTTTCGATTTCGCCGCCAAGCGAGAGAAAATATTTTGCGAGTGCTTCCGATAACCTCTGCGCCCCGCCAAGCGGAAACCGCCAGCCAGCGGTGTGTGCGGTCAACATCAAGACAAACCCGATCGCGGCACTTGGCAGATGCTCGAGCGAAAGCTGCGAGTGTGCGGCGCAGCCGGCAAACATCGCCCGCGTACTCCCGTTTTCAAAGTATCTGTCGGCAAATCCGCGAGCCGAACGAAACGCCGCCAACCCAAAGCGCGCCATCAAGACCGGATGTTGTGGAAAATGAAGCGGGGCAAGAATTTCGGGTGCCAGCTTGTCCCAATCTTTGATAAACGGTGCGGCCAGATTCAGATAATTATCTTTATCCGCACCAAATGCTTCGGCGGTTTCGGCGGCAGCGCGTTTGAGCAGGACCGACGTTCCGTCATCCAGAGGGTGGGCGAGCGAGACAGGCGGGTCGATAAATTCTAAACCGTATTTATCAAGCGGCAAAGTCTGGAAAAACGGCGAGGCAACGGCCATCGGGTGAATCGCAGAACAAATATCGTGAGTAAAGCCGGGCAAGGTCAATTCCGCCGACCGGACGCCGCCGCCTATCGTTTCGCCGGCCTCAAGGACTAACACCGAAAGTTTTTCACGCGCGAGGCAAATGGCCGCCGCCAGCCCATTCGGCCCGGAACCAATTATCACCGCGTCATATTTCATGCCCAAAACGTCAAATCCATCAGCAACCCATTGCAATTAGAAACTATCCTGAACTGAGTTGACGCGCTCGGTAATCGTCCCGAAGCCCGGTCATTTGTTTCACGCAGCGTCAAAAACCGTTACGCCGCTCATAATTTTATCTATCTATGCGTATTGCCTTCAAAATAAATATTTTAACATCGAAATTTCACTAAACAAACATCTTTCCGGGGTTTAAAATCCCATTCGGATCGAAAACTTTTTTGATCGATTTCATTATTTCGAGCGTTGGGCTGTCGAGGGCGCAGGCGAGATATGGGGCCTTGACGTAGCCGATGCCGTGCTCGCCTGAGATGGTGCCGCCAAGTTCAACGGCGAGTTGGAAAGTTTCGGCGACGCATTTGCGGGCACGGGCTATTGCGCCAGTGTCTTCGCGGTCAACGACAAAATTTACATGGATATTGCCGTCACCGGCGTGGCCGAAATTGGCGACAAAAGTATTGTGTTTTTTGCCGATCTCTTCGATCTTTGCAACGAGTTCGGGCACCTTTGAGCGCGGGACGACTACGTCTTCGTTTATTTTTAGTGTGCCGTATTTCATCAGGCTTGGGCTGATCGCGCGGCGAACGTCCCAGAGTTTGTCTTCTTCTTCCCTGGAACGGGAGAGCAAAATGTCAAAACCGCCGTTTTCGCCGATAATTCGCTCGATGGTTGCCGCGTTTTTTTCGACCTCTTCTTTTGAACCGTCAACGGCTACAAGAATGATCGCTTCCGCTTCTCTGGAAAGTCCAAAGGCAAAGTTTTCCTCGACTGCGGCAACGCAAAATTTGTCGATAACCTCCATCGCCATCGGCAGCAGTCCCTCTGGCGTGAACTTCGTGAGAACTTTGCAGGCGGCTTCCATCGAACGAAAATTCGCCCGCACGGTCGCCGTGGCCTCCGGCATCGGCAGAAGTTTTAATGTCGCCTCGGTAATGATCCCGAGCATCCCTTCGCTGCCGCACATCAGGCCGGTCAGGTCAAAACCGACGACATTTTTAACGGTTTTGCCACCGGTGCGGATCACTTCGCCGGTCGCCGTTACGACTTCGAGGCCGAGTATGTGATGTTTTGTGACGCCGTATTTTGGCGTCCGCATACCGCCCGCATTCTCGGCAATGTTGCCGCCGATAAAGCTGTCTTTATAGCTCGCCGGATCAGGTGCAAACATCAAACCATGCTCTAAAACCGCCTGCTGAAGATCAAAAGTCCTGATTCCCGGCTGGCAAACCGTATAGAGGTCATCTGCGTTTATCTCAATGATCTTGTTCATCCGGTCGGTCCCGATGACAATCCCTCCGTCCACCGGAACTGCACCGCCTGTATAACCGACGCCGCCGCCGCGCGCCGTCACGGGAAATAAATATTCGTTTGCAAGTTTTAATAGCGAAACGATCTGTTCAGTTGATTCTGGAAAAACGACCGCCTCGGGCGGGAATTTCTCTTTTACCGCATCGGCGCCGTAAGGCTCGACCTTTTCCGGGTCAACAACAATATTTTCCGCCCCTACGATCACTCGCAACTTTTCCAAAACCTCTTGTTTCGAGGCATTAGTTGTTTTCCGTCCGGTTGAATTGAAGTGGATCGATGCGAACATTTTGATGCTAATTCCAAACCTCAACTTTAAGGCCGGTGATACGTTGAAAGTGCTTGTGATTTGCAGTTACCATTATCAAACCTTTTGCCAGGCATGTAGCCGCGAGCCAGAAGTCATTTTGTCCAATCGTTGCTCCCGCTACTTCGAGCTCTGCCCATATTTTGGAATGAATCCTGGCGATAACCCGATCTATGTCCAAGATCACAAACTGCTGCAACATCGTTTCTACACTTGCCTCCCGCGCCGCTTTGATATTCGGATCAAACGCCCGGTGGACACCGTGAAGCAGTTCGCTGACGGTTATGACCGAGATAAAAAAATCTTCGTTTCCGCCGCTTCCAACGAACTTCGTCAGATCGAGCCGTCCGCGCTCAGATTCGATCAAGATACTGGTATCGATCAATCTTCCCATGGGTCACGCACCGGCATTTTATTCATTGCCTCGATTCCGTCATAAACATCTTTTGCGAATGCCTCAACATCATCGGGATCTAAATGTGGCAAGGAAGCCATTATCGCGGGGAGTTCTGAAAGTTTTCTTCCTACCGGCAATGGCCTTATCTCGGCCACGGGCTTATTGCCGCGGGTTAGAACAAAGCTTTCGCCGCGATAGGCGACGCGGTTTATGTATTCAGCAAAACTGCGTGCCATTTCGGTTACTGTTAATGTTTCGGGCATTGATGCTAATAACCTCCTGATAAATCTGATAATCAGATTATCATATTTTAGACAACATAGCGATAAATTTTGGCGTGTATTGATCGATCAGACCAGTCAGATTCACATTTTTTCGACAAATCTGCTAAACTCACTCAAATCAATAAATCCAAACCATCCGCACAGGAGTTTAAAATAATGAACGAAGAAAAGGATAACGACCCGATCCCGTCTGACGGGTATGAACGCGAATTGATGACCGATCTTGATGACGACACTCCTGATAAGCCAAAAGGGATGCCGCTCCATACGAAGATTTTTATTGGCCTTGCCGTCGGTGTTTTTGGCGGTTTGGCCGTCAATTGGATATGGGGCGGCAACAATGAATGGGTTGTCTGGACAGTTGAGAATTTTACGCGTCCGATAGGGCAGCTTTTTTTGAATTTGCTGTTGATGATCGTCGTACCGCTTGTTTTTTCATCGCTTGTTGTCGGTGTTGCCGGTATCGGCGATATCCGAAAGCTCGGCCGGATCGGCTTCAAATCATTTGCTTATACGCTTGTGATCTCGGCAATATCGGTCGTCATCGGGCTGACGCTGGCAAACACGATCCGGCCGGGTGAAAGGATCAGTCCCGAAACGGCGGCAGAACTCAAAGCCGAATTCAGCACCGGAGCATCGTCAGCAACAGAGGCGCAAAAAAAGGCTGCGGCAGACGCGAAAGCCGACAGCGCTCTGATGCAGGCCGTTAAGACCGTCGTTCCGAGTAATGTGTTTAATTCGATTTCCGGCGCCAGTCCGAATATGCTGCACATAATGTTCTTTGCGTTGATGATCGGCGTTGCGATCACACTGTTACCGGCACCGGTCTCGGCTCCGTTCGTCAGCGTTATGGAAGGCCTTTTTGCGATCACGGTAAAGATTATTGACATCGTAATGAAATTCGCGCCGTATGCCGTTGCGTGTCTGCTTTTTAATAACATCGCCCAGTTTGGGCTTGAATTGCTGCAATCGCTTGGATGGTTTGTTGTAACCGTCCTGCTGGGTTTGTCGATACATTTCTTTGGCGTTTATTCACTCTCGATCTACTTCCTGTCAAAATTGAATCCGATAGATTTTTTCAGACGTGTGCAGACGGTTATCCTGACGGCATTCTCAACTTCGTCGTCGAATGCGACCCTTCCGACCGCTCTGAGGGTAACGCATGAGAATCTCGGCGTCCCCAAGGAAATTAACAGCTTTGTATTAACTGTCGGTGCAACCGCAAATCAAAATGGCACGGCGTTATACGAAGGCGTGACCGTACTTTTCCTCGCACAGCTTGCGGGGGCTGATTTGACGCTCGGTCTGCAGTTATCGGTTGTCTATTTAGCCATTCTCGGCGGTATCGGAACGGCCGGTGTGCCGAGCGGCTCGATACCCTTTATTATCGGCATATTATTTATGATCGGTATCGATCCGGCGCTGATAGCTATCATTCTTGGCGTTGACAGGGTCCTCGACATGTGTCGCACAACGCTTAATGTCGTTGGCGATATTACCGCCGCAACCTACGTTGCACGCAGCGAAGGCTATGAACTGCTCAAGAACGCAAAACCTGTTGGAATCGCGTAGGGATTGGAGTAAGATGGTTTTACACGCATGGCGATTTTATGATGAATGTCCAACAACAGCCAAATCTTATGCCGCAGCCGATGCGTCTTCGTTTTTCGGTTGATGAGTATTATAAAATGATCGATCTCGGCTTGATCACCGATTATGAAAAGGCCGAGATTATTGACGGAGAGTTGATAAGGAAAATGACGATTGGTGACAGACATGCAATGGCGGTTAACTATCTAACCCGTTTTTTTATAAAGAATGTTTCGGATCAGGTAATGGTTGGCGTTCAAAACCCGCTTCGAATTTCGGACTATCACGAACCCGAACCGGACATTGTTTTGGCCGATCTGGCAATATTTGATGGTAAACGCCACCCGCGCGCCAAAGACGTTATTCTTCTTGTCGAGGTTGCGGACATTTCTCTCAGATTTGACCGAAACAAAAAGCTGCCGATTTACGCGGAAGCTGAAATTCCAGAAGTTTGGATCGTAAATCTAAAAGACAACATCATCGAAGTGCATCAAAAACCGAGTAATGGCATTTATCAGTTGACCAATATTTTTAAGCCCGGCGAAACTCTAATGTCGGAGGCGATGCCGACATTGCGTTTAAATGTTAACGAGATTTTGGGCTAACGGCCTTCGGGGCTCAAGATAGTTGGGTAGAAGAGGTGATTTTATGATGAATCTGCAGCCGCAGCCGCCACAAATGCCGCAGCCTATGCGTCTGCGGTTTTCAGTTGACGAATATTACCGGATGATCGATCTCGGATTAATAAGCGACTATGAAAAGGCCGAGATCATTGATGGAGAATTGATAGTAAAAATGACCATTGGTAATAGGCATGCGCAGAAAGTGGATCTTTTGAACCGGTTTTTTGTAAAGAATGTTTCGGACGATATTAGGGTTCGCATACAGAACCCGCTTCGCATTTCTGACTATCACGAACCCGAACCGGACGTTGTTTTAGCCGATCTGACAAAATACGACGGCGATCGGCATCCTCGAGCGGATGAAGTTATTTTGTTGGTTGAGGTTGCTGATGTGTCTTTAAGTTTCGATAAAAACAAAAAGCTGCCGCTCTATGCCGAAGCCGAAATTCCCGAGGTGTGGATAGTTAACCTGATAGACAATATTATCGAAGTTCATTACGGGCCGGGTAACGGCCTTTACCAGTCAACAAATTATTTTAACCGCGGCGAAACTCTATTGTCGGAGGCAATGCCGACTTTGCGTCTAAATGTTGATGAGATTTTGGACTAACTGCCTGAAAGTAATTAACTTTATATGTTCCCAATTGGCGACGACAATTCAGACCGACACATTCAGCCGATAGTAAATTACATATTTATCGGCCTCAACATCCTCGTTTTCCTGCTCTTGCAGCAATTGGGAAGCAACGAGCAATTTACATATCAGTTTTCGCTGGTGCCTAAAGAAATAACGACCGGCGTCGATCTAAACGGTATTCAGGTCGTGCGCGACGTTTTTGGCAATACCGGTGAGGTGCGGCATTACACAACGCCGCTGCCGGTCTATTTCAATTTTCTGAGCTCAATGTTTATGCACGGCAGCATAATGCACATCTTTGGTAATATGCTTTTTCTGTGGATCTTTGGCGATAATGTAGAAAATTTGCTTGGCCACATTCGGTACCTGATGTTTTATATTGTCTGCGGCATTGCCGCCGCGGCGGCACAGATAATCATGGGGCCAGATTCCATAATTACGATGCTCGGAGCGTCAGGAGCGATCTCCGGTGTGCTTGGCGGTTATGCTCTTTTGTTTCCAAAACGGCAGGTTAGGGCGTTGATATTCAATTTTGTGACAACCGTTCCAGCGTTCGTAGCCATCGGTATCTGGATAGCTTATCAGCTTATCACGGGCTATTTGACGCCGGCCGGAACCGGCGGTGTTGCGTATGCCGCGCATATTGGCGGCTTTATCGCCGGACTGGCTTTGATAAAAATATTTGCCATCGGTAAGGCAAACGGATAAATGCCCTTACCCGCGGGCTTTTGACAAGATTTCGTCTGCCGCACGGAGCCCGTGATAAAACGCCTCTTCGAAAAGCGCGATTCCGCTGAGATCGGTGTGGGCGAAATGGATATTGCGATATGGTTTTATCGCATTTTCGCGGATGCCGCTCCAGATAAAATTTGGGCGGGGCGAGATCATAGCGTGGCCCCACCGCATTATATCGATGCGTGTCGTTAGATCGTAAATGTCGGAATGCGCGCGGGCAATATCGGTTAAACAAACGTCCGCCAAATCACGCCAATCATAATTGAAAAGTTTCGTGCGGCCGTTCGTCTCCGCACACATCGGATAGTAATAGGTCAGGATCGTGGGGCCGTAATCGATGCCTTTTTGATGGGTTGCGGTGACGTAACCGAGAGACGGGCTTTCGTATAGGACATTGTCCCATGCGAGCGGGAAATCCTTTGCAAATCGCGGCTTTGGCCTGTCTTTTAAAAAAAGATTGGCAACGAACCAGGCATTGTGTTCAAACTGTCCGGCCGCAAACGGCAAATCATCACTAAATCCGCGTATGACATACGGCGCCGTAAACATCGGCGATGCGAATATCACATTTTCACAATGGATACCGCGCAGTTCGCTGCCGTCAAGACAAATGACGTCGACCCCGATTTCGGTCGGCACGACAGAAACAACGATCTGCCCACTTCGAACGTGTTCCCGTACCCTGTCCAAAAAATATTGCACGAACCGCCCGTTTCCCTCCGGGAAAGTGATAAACGGCTGCGACTCACCGCCGCTTCTGCGAACCCGCGAGCAAAAATAAAATAGTCCGGCCCAGGCGGATGTTTGTTCGACTTTCAAACCATAATCATCCCGGCAGGCGTAATCGCAATACCAGATCAAACGCTCGGAGCTAAAACCCTTTGCCCGCAGCCAGTCGGCAAATGAAATCTTATCGAGCGACGTGGCCTCGGCATCGGTCGAACATTCGGCTATCGGCACTACAAACGCACGTTTTCCCGACGCATCGCGCCATTTTACCCACGAATCGATTTGGCAGCCGAAAGCGGCAAATTGCCGCCTGTCTTCCTCACCCGCGCCGGCAGAGAGATACAAACCCTCATACCACCGGCCCTTGTAAAATATGCGTTCTTCTGGTTCGCGGCAAAGATATTGCTCCTTTACCAGCACGTCGCCGCCAGCCCCCCGCTCTTCCAAAAGGCCCATTTCATCAAGCAGCGAAACAAGCTCGGTATTTTCCTGAAATGGCACGGGCAAATAATGAGCTCCCCACGGATAACCAACCGGCGTCCCGGTTCCGCTTTGTGATGTGCCGCCGATCTCCTTCTCGATCTCGATCAAAACAAAATCGTCAAAATTTTCTTTTTTGAGTTTCCATGCAGCGGTCAAACCAGCCACACCGCCGCCGATGATCGCGATTGTTTTTGTTTCCCATTTATCAATCGGAACCTCGAGGTTAAGGTTTTCGCGCAGTATATGGCCCAGCGAAACATTGGGCCCGACAATCTCGCCTTCAGGAAAACGCGGCGAAACGCCGGACCGGCAGGCAGCAAATGCCATCGGTGAGCCCAGAAGTACCGTCAAGAGTTCGCGTCTGGTCAGATTCATTCGGAATAAGTGAAAAGTGATAAGTGACAGGTTATTGATCTTCGGACCTGCGAAGAGTTTTGATGGCCGCGATCAGCATTTTTTGCAGCTCTTCGCAGTCATCAAGAAGTGATCTTGTTTGAACGTCGCTAAGAAACTCACCGTCTCGCAGCAACCTTAACAGAAAGTTTGTTTTAAAAGCCTCTTTATTCGCCACCGAATACTTTTTGCGCAAATCCAACCGATCTTCCCCTTGTTTTCCCTCTTCAATGGGCAAGCCAATATTCACCCCCGAATCCAGAGTTTTCTTTGAGAGGACATATTCTCGCTTCATGTTGTTCAAATATTCGCTCAGCCGGACGATCCGCAAAGCGAACGCATAAGACTTATCTCGTAAAGGGTACTGTCATGATATCACTTTTAACCTATCACTTATAACTTATTTCGAGTGTCCTACTGCTCAAACCTCCGCCACTCAGCTTCGTAGTAACGCACCAACGCCTGATTGTCGAGGCGGTTTATCTCTAACTCGTCGTCGGGACGCGAGGTGTCGGCTGGAAAATCAAACATTGACGCAAACGACACGTCGTTTAGGAAATGCAGCTCGACGTCGGCGCGGGGTTTCGCCGGAGCGTCGAACGGCTCGAGTTTTGCGAGGGCATATCCCCAAACGCCAAAGCTCGGGACGGTCGCGTGATACGGTTTGACCGAGTAGCCGGACGCCTCAAGGGTTGTGATTATGCACCAGAAAGATTGTCGCGCGATCAGCGGCGATGTTGTTTGTATTGCAATTAAAGAATCGGGTTTGACTTTAGATTTTAAGAGATTATAAAAACGGGTCGTATAAAGTTTTCCCAATGCAAAATTATTCGGATCAGGAAAATCTATGATCACTATGTCAAAGGGCTCGGTTGGCGTGTCCATCCAAACAAATGCGTCCGCGTTAATGACCTGAACGCGCGGATCGTCGAAGGCGTGTTTGTTCAATTCGCCCAAGGCCGGCACGGAATAAGAGATCTTTGTCATTTCAGGGTCAAGATCGACAAGTGTCACCTCCTTGACCGATCTGTATTTGAGGACTTCGCGAATGGCCAGGCCGTCACCGCCGCCGAGCACGAGTATGCGTTTCGCGTCATCGTTAAAAGCCGAAAATGCCGGATGGACGAGTGCCTCGTGATAACGGTATTCGTCAAACGAATTAAACTGTAGATTGCCGTTTAAAAATAGTGCGTAACCAGTTTTGCCTTTTGTGACGATTATCCGCTGATATGGCGAGCTTTTTGCGTAAATTATATTATCGGTAAACAGAGCGTCTTCGGCGAGCGTTGTGAGACTATCGGCTTTTATAAATGCAATGACGAGCAGAGCCAGTATTACAAAGCCTTTGACCCGGATTATCGTCACGTTTTTTTTAATCAGAGGGAGCAGGAGCCATGTACCCCAAATACCGACTGCCGCGTTTAACATGCCAAATAAAAGCGATGTGCGGTTTAGACCGAGCTTTGGAACAAGAAAGATCGGAAATAGGAGCGAAGCGGCGAGGGCTCCGATGTAGTCAAAGGCAAGAACGCGCGAAACGAGATCTTTGAAATCCATCTCGTCTTTTAATATCCGCATCAGCAGAGGAATCTCGAGTCCGACGAGCGTCCCGATGACAAAAACCATCCCGTAAAGAACGGCGCTGAAATAAGAAAGGTGAGCGAATGTCAAAAACAGGAGCGGTGCCGAAAACCCGCCGATAACGGCGACGGCAAGCTCGATCTCAACAAATTTCTCGGCGATATGTTTATCGATAAATCGCGAAAGCCACGAGCCGACGCCCATCGCAAACAGATAAATTCCGATAATCAGCGAAAATTGGGTCACCGAATCGCCCAAAACATAGCTCGAAAGCGTACCGGCAAGCAGCTCATAAATGAGGCCACAGGTGGCAATGACAAATACGTTCAGAAATAGCAGCGGTGCGCGTTTCATACGGAGTTTTGACGCGGGAGCAGACGAGGGGGCGGCGGGAAGCTGCCGTGCCCCTGGTAATTATGTCACCGTATCGGCCTAGCCTCCCTGTATCGCTGACGAAATTATCATCGCGACGCCAATAATGACCGCGCCGATGATGACGGCGAGGGCCGTATTGTGGTCTTCCTCTATTTCTTTTTTTACCGAAAACGGTGCAACCTTCACCACAATAAAAAAAGCGAGGGCAAATACGGCCAGCCCAATTGCGACAAATATGACCGTCGCCGCGAGTACCGGCAACAGATCATCAAGCTTGACGACGAGGCCCAAAGTCGGGGCGACAGATGCAAGATTAAACATTATTTTCCTCCACGAAATCCTGAATAAAAGAACGGCACGCCCAAACGCGATTTGCTTCCCGCGTTAGCGAGTTCCCAGCCAAACCAAGCCGCGGCCGCATAAGCTAGTAAAACTGCGATTCCAAAGATCATATATAGTTTTTTTAACATAGATTTCTCCGGGCCAGGGGATTAAGTAGGAGTGCAAAAAAAGCTGTACTCCAAAAATTATACGGCTATTCCTCCGCCGAGCTCGATCCAAACATACTATCCTTCCAACGGCTCGTTTCAAATGAGAATTTTCGGATCAGGCCAAGTATCGGGACGATCATCAGAATCAGAAACGCACAAATAAAATTGACGCCGCGGTTCACATTCTGCTCTACCTTGACCGTTACCGGCAACGGCGTCTGCCAATTTTGCCATGTTCCCTCAACGCGCAAAGTGTATTTTCCGGCGGGAAGTGACGAAATGGTCGCGTCGCTTGTCCGTCCGCCTTCGCTCCACGCACCATCGCTGTCGGCGCCGGTATAATACTCGATCGGCACATCGACCGATTCTATCTCCTGACTCTGGTCGTTAACGAGATCAATATCAAGATCTGCCCACGAATTATTAACGTTAGCACCGGCTGTAATGCGAACATTGCGGCCGCCTTTGAGTTCGAACGGCTGGCTGAATACGGCCTGCGGCGTAGTTTCATTCGAGAGCGGCGCTAAAATTACCTCCTGATTTAAAACCGTGCCTGTCAGACCCGTCAACGGTATCATAAAAACGGCAACCAAAAGCAAAAGAAGCAGCGGCAGAGCTCCCCACGTGTAATAAAACTGACCGGTAAAAGGCTGATTCGGCCCAACGCCCCACGGCCTAGGCAATCCGGTCAGACCGAAAGCTCTTTCGACCTCTTCGTTGGTCAGATATGTCCCGGCCGACCAATTTATCTCATTTTCCGATATTTCCTGTGAAAGCATCATCGGCGGCGAAACATAATCAACCGCCCGAACGGTTTCACCCTGTTCGACGCTCCAGTAAAACTCGCCCTTAACATACTCGACCACGGCGGCCGCGTCCTGAAATATCTTATACGCTGCGCAGTTATATTTGACCGTCGAACCGGCCGCGACGAAACCAGATTGTTCGACTTCTGCAATGTTTAAAGGCTCGACAAAATTCCAGTGATTATCTGAATGAACAAGCCATCGGAAACCTTCCAACGGATTATAGAGCAGATACTCGTGCCAGAAATATTTAATGCCGTCAAGGGTCACGCTCCGGACAACGGATCCGATTATTTTAAAATTTATATCAGTCTGAAAAGTGCCCTCGGCGCCGATCGGCAGAACAAAATCCGGTTGGTCCGGCGCGGGATTCAGCGTTTTAAGATAAGACAGATTTCCCTGATTTACGTCCAGGAGCGAATCACAATTTGGGCATGTGACGCGTTCCGATTTGTCCGGGGCCGACAGGTTTAGTGGGCCGCCGCAATTTGGGCAGCCCATACCCGCGGTTGAGACCCTTTTTGCCTCACGTTGAACGGGTTTCGCGTCGCCGAGGCCGATCTCGTCGAGCGTGACCTGGCTGCCGATAAATACCCACGGCGGATCGATGCTGTAATCGATCGTCCCAAAAGCATTGTCTTTACCAGCGAGATCGGCATATTCGAACTGCTCGCCCGGCGTGAGTTTATAAGGTATTTCGCCATCCGCCGCGACAGTTGATGCTTTCCCTTTTTCCTGCACCATCAGCTGCGTTGACCCTGGAATCTCGGGAAGCGTTTGTCCAAGCTGCAGCCCGGCAAACGAAGGCAAAGAAACACCATCCGGCAAAGGTTGGTAAAACGTCAGATAAAATCGCCCCTGCGCCTCGGCGAGCCAGCCGACCCAGCCATTCGAAAAGGTCGCGTACCATTCGTCCCAGTTTCCGCCGAGCTCGTGTTTTAGCTGCGTCCGGCCGGTTAGTTCAAAACGGGTATCTTTGAATGTTCCTTTTATTCCGAGTTTTAGAGGTGATTCTGACTCGGCAATTTCGGCGACTTTGCCAAGATCTTCGAGCGCCCGATCATTTCGGGCAATTGCCGAGCGGCAAAACGGGCAGACTACGACGATCGTCGAACCGGCCTTAAATTCGAGAGGCCCCGCACAGGACGGACAGTTTGCCTTAAGGACACTCATCGACGGCCTCCGGCAAAGTTCGATTTTAGACTTTGGATTTTAGATTTAGGATTTATGGAACCGTCATTTTGGCTTCCACGCTCGATCCGCGTTACCGAAACCGATCTTGCCTGAAGTACACGCTTCAAATGCGCTTCCCAATCCCATTCCGGCCTAGTCCGGCAGCAGTAAAGGTTAAATGTTGCTGTGCCATATTCCGGATATGTGTGACATGCGAGATGCGATTCAGTAAGAGCTATAAGGCCTGTGACGCCGCCTTCGCCGTCAAATTTATGCCAGACGGAGCCGATACTTTGCAAAGCGAGCTCGTCGATGACAGATGACAAGACGTCTCTTATCGCATTTTCATCGCGCAGGGACAATTTGTCACAGCCCGTTGCCTCGATCAGCCATTCAGTTCCAACGATCATTGCGCTTTACCTAAAATCTGGTACGAAAAACTTTGGTGATAAGTTTTAAACCGGCATCATAAAACCTGCGTTATAATGGATAGAGATACAGGTATGTCGTACAAAATGATAGCTAAATTTTTCGTTTTTGTCATATTTGCGGGGCCGTTTACGGGTTGCGGGTTTGTTTTGTCCGGGACGGACGGTGCCGATAAATATCAATTTGATTCGCCGTATGAACCGCCAAAAGTGATCGGCAATATCAAATCAAAGGATATAACGGAAAGCAGCGGGATCGCCGCTTCGAGATGTCAGAGCGGCGTTTTGTGGACGCACAACGATTCGGGTGACGAAGCTCATATTTATGCCGTGAACGGCTCTGGTGAAAGTCTCGGCGTCTGGAAAGCTGCTAACACCGGCAACATCGACTGGGAGGACATAGCCGCCTACAAAGATAAGACGGGAAAATGTTTTATCTACATAGGCGAAATTGGCGACAACAAACTCATCCGGCGGGAACACACCGTTTACCGCATCCCCGAACCGCTGATCGTCCCGTCGAATGCAGGTTCAAGCCGCGATGAACCCTTGATTACGGCTGACGCCGAGATGCTGCGATTTAGTTACCCGGATTTTGAACAAGACGCCGAAACTCTAATGGTACATCCGAATACTGCGGACATTTACGTGGTCACAAAACGCGTGTCGGGCCCGGCAGGTGTTTACCGGATAAAACCCGCTTTTAATAATGCGCAAGCTCAGAAGGCGGAGCGAATAGCTGATATCTCGGTTCCGGCGGTTCCGAACGGTTTGCTGACGGGCGGAGATATTTCGCCCGACGGACGGCGTATTATCGTTTGTGACTATATCCGAGCGTACGAATTTTTCCTTCCGGAAATCGAGCGGAATTTTGACAATATATGGAAGCAAAAACCTGTACCGGTTTTACTCGGAAAACGAAAGGGCGGAGAATCGGTCTGTTACAGCGTTGACGGCACGTCGATCTTCGCCACAAGCGAAGGCCGAAATTCACCGCTGATAGAAGTCAAACGCCGCTAATGCTGAGGGTCAGAACCGGAAGCGATAGCGACCGGGTTCTTTCCTCTTGAACGGTTCTTTCTTTTTGATCAGACATCGCTTCAGAATAGCGACCGGGTCTTTCTTTCTGATCAGACATCGCGTCAGAGCAGCGACTGGGTTCTCACGGCAATGGCCTTTCCCCGACCGCTTTACTGTGTAATTGTAAATTTACCTTTGGTTTCGATCGTCTGACCGGAGCCAACGCGATCCTTGATCAGAACCTTTATCTCGTAATCGCCCAACGGCATCGCGTCCGTCGGCAGCAGGCGGGCTAATGTCAGGCGTTGACCCGAATCGCTCAACCCGCTCCAATCTTCTTTCTGTGTAAGCAATTCCTTGCCGTCTTTGCTTAAAATGTAGTTTACATCGACCGCCGGGCGGAGCGTCGTCTGGTCTATCCCTGCGTTATAAACTTGTAAATAAAGCCCAACCTCCTGTCCTTGTTTATAGGTGGCCGAAAGATTGGGAATGACCTTTGCATTTCCGATAATAAACGACCCGCCGATGTCCTGATCGCTTGTGACGCGAAGTTTCGACGCCAAAATCATTGACGAGGTTGAAAGTTTCTTTTCGTCATAACGCGGCACGACAAAGCCCAGGTGGACAATACCTTTGTTACCCGATTTTACATCGCGGACAACGACGTCGACCTTGTACGTTCCCGGCGTTAGAGCGATCGCTTTTTGATAAACAGACTTTCGTTCCTGGGCCTCGGAAAGTTCCGTCGCGGTCGCGGTCGCCGACACCGAATCTTCAAAAATGCCCGAGCGCTTGCCTGAGACGGCGGTAATACGGCCAAAGATATTCATCGAAGCCTGTTTGAGGCCGCCAATCTCCTCAAAGGTCAGTTCCTTATTGCTGGCCTGCACCGTAAATGCCGTGATTACGCGGTCATCCGACTGCCGAAAGAAATCAACCCGCAAATCAAAATCAAGCGGATTGTTATCCAATACACCCGTATCAACAGTGGTCTGCAGATCGCCGAATTTTACTGACGGCGGCTTTGCTAAATTTGTTTGTATCTCCAGACGCCGGAATAAAGAGTCCTGCTCACGTTGATAACTCTGCTGCCCGCTGCCAATTCCATTGATCCGGTCTCCCTTATTCGAAAGCCCCAACTGCTCAGATGTGGTCAAGCCCGCGCCCGGTACAAATCGTAAAGCATCTTTTTCGTTCGCATCCCTCGCCAAACGGTATTCACCGGTGCCGGTCGGATCGACAAATTCGATCTCCAGACCGTCGCCGACATTATCGAGATGTCTGTAAAACCATATCTCGAACGGATAGGTTGAGGTGGAACCGCCGCCCTCATAACTCGGCCTGTCGTATGCTCCGCCGGACGGGTGCGACTCAATCGAATCCGGTTTGCCGTGTGCAATATAGATGCGGCCGCGATCGGTTTTCCAGCCCGGGATACCGGAAGCATAATGTTCGTTTGCATAGGCTATCCGTTCAAAATATTCTTCGCGGTATTCGTTTTCTTCGGTATCCGGATTAGGATCGCGGCGGCGCCAAAAATTCTCAATAAAATTCTCACGCTCGTCATCGGTCACCAGAGCCTTGTAAGCTTTTCTTTCCTGATCGGTAATAATGTACGCGGCGTCATTGTCGAGCCATTTTTTATAGACATCCTTGCGTTCCGACGTAACCTTGCGCGCCTTATCGGCAACGTCCTGGCTCGGAGTGTTTTTATTCGTCTGAGACCGGACAGCGACCGTTCCTAACCCGGCAATCATAATTGCCAACAAAAAAGAATTTCTAACGATACTAATATTTGACATAACGGCAAAACTCCAGATTTTGAGCCGGTTGAAGCCGGCAAATTTATCTCACTTTCCAAATAGAATATTTTAGACAGTATTCCTTACTAATTCAAGATGCATCCTGGCACGTCTAGGGTTGCATTGGTCAGGCGGTTTCGGCCTCGGCGTCCGTCTGGCGTTTCTTGCCAAAAAACCACGCAATAAAGATAGACACAATATATAGTGCCATCATCGGCGTGGCAAACATCATCATGTTAAAAATATCCGGCGTCGGCGATACGACAGCCGCAACGATTAAAATAACAATAAGCGATATTTTCCAGCTGCGGACGAGAAGCTGTGCCGAAATAATTCCGATCCGGGCCAAAACGTATGTAACGGCGGGCATCTGAAATATAATGCCCATTGCAAGCATTATTATCATTATAAAATCGAGATAATCGCTGGCCCTGAGCAAAAGCTGAAATTCACCTTCGCCGACGCCCAGCAAAAACCGCATCGCCGGCGGAAACAGAACGTAGTAGGCAAAGGCCGCCCCGAGCACAAATGACACGGTCGAAAGCCCAATAAACGGAGTCACATACGAACGTTCGTGCCGGTACAGAGCCGGTGAGATAAACTTCCATATCTGCCATAAAAGCAACGGAACCGAAAACGCTATCGCCGCGTAAAGCGAAACGGTAATGAGCAGCGTAAATTGCTCCTGAGCCGTTGTCACGATCATGCGTTCGTCTGAACTGGGCTGGCTCTTGGCTGTTTCGCCGGATTCGAGCGTCTTGAATTCAAGCGGCAGACGAACTCCCTTCGGAATTATCGAATTATTTGTAAACAGAGACTCGGCTGTAAAAAGGCCAAGATTGCCTGCGGCATCCCTCGAAACCTCGGCAAGTATCGACGTACCCGGTGGCAGAAGCGTCGAGCCGAGGTTTGTGGCCCGGTCGATCGTGTAAAGCCCGCTGTCACCTTCTTTGAGTTCGCTGATCGATAAAATTCTTTCTTGTCCGGTAAGCCCGCCGACCGGCAAGTCACGCCGCGCCGCCTCTGATAATGCTCTGCGAATCGGGATCGAGAGAAACTCAAATATTTCATTTGACAGCCAAAAACAGACGCCGAAAGCGATAACTATGATTATCACGGAGGCCGTGAGCCGCTTGCGCAGCTCATCGAGATGCTCCAAAAAAGACATCTGGTCGGCTGGTCTTTTATCTGTTTCTATCTCGCGCATATAAGATTTCTCTGAAAAGCCGTGCCTAAACCTTAAAAATTAAAAAAGCGTCGGCTTACCGGCTTCACCTGAATTTTGGCTCAGACGCAGATAGAGCCAGACAAAAATGGCCGCCGCGATCGTCATTAAAACGGCTATGGCAAAGGCCTCCGGACGCTCGCTGAGGTCTGTGCCTGAAAATTTGCGGTTTCCGGTAATTGCAAGAACGGCCGGAAATTGCCTTCCTAAAATATACGGTATTTCAAACGCGCCGAACACATACGCAAAAACGAGAAGAGACGAAAACGCCAGCGACGGCGTGACCATCGGCAGGGTCACGAAACGAAATCTTTGCCAGCGCGCCGCACCGAGATTCTGCGCAAGCCTGCCAAATTCGTCGCCTGTCCGCACAAGGGTTGTCAAAATGACCAGCGCGACAAAAGGCGTTTCTTTCAGCACGTAAACTATTATAATTCCGATTCCGTAAGCGTCATTGACCAAAACCGGGAAATCCTGTGTTTCGGAAACAAATAAACGGGCGATCAATCCGCTCGGTGCGAGCAAATTTAGCACAATAAACGCCGCAGCTAAATGCGGCACGGCAATCGGAAGCTGCAAAAAAGTTTTCAGGACGGAACTGTTTCTACCGATTTTGTGAATCAGAAGCGCCGTTGCCAGCCCGCACACGGCCGACAGCAAGGTCGTGATCGCCGTCACGGCAGAAGTCAAAAGGAAAGCCGCCCGCACTTCACGATCCGCGAAAACTTTCACGTAGGTCGTCAGCGGCAGGCTGTTTGCCGCAGACAAAATCATCCCGCCAAGAAAAAATCCCAGAACAATAAATAATGCCGGAAACAAAAGTGCGATTATTTTCACAAAAAAGTCCGACAAACTTTTAGTTTGTCGATTCTGTCTCCTGAAATGACGGCAGCGTTTCGATCCTGTGCGTACAGACCTGACACGGGTGCAGTTTTAACCTTTCGGCTTCGGGCTCAAGCGTCGAATCGACCCAATTGAGAAATTTCTGAAAATTTGAGAGCACTTCGCCGCCGCTGGTTTCGCCGAGTTTTCCCAGTTGATAATGACGCGCATTTGATTCGACGGCAAATGGGCAAGCGTGAAAAACTCCATCGGTTCTGAGCGCCGGGCGGCAACGGGGACACACGCGAAAGCCCTTTTCTTCCTCGATCTGCTTTGCCGTCTCGGCCGTCATTTTTCCAATTTCAATCGCCTTACTATACGATGTGTGCGTTCGTTCAATAATATGATCGTCACCAACCTGTGCCGTAAATTCAACGCCGCGGCCATACGGAAAAACCCCGGCATGAGACGAATAAATGCGATCCGAATTGGCCTCAGCGTAGGTTTTCAGAGTCGCCAGAGCGGGCGGTGGAATCGGCTCGGCGTCAATGCCGTGCAGGATCGAATAGTTCAATACGATCTCACTTTTTGCATCAGATTCGAGGATTTTTATCACCCGATCAGCTAAAATGCCGTTAGAAAATATCGTAAACCAGCCGGTAAATCCGTTCGTCCGCAAATACCGCATCGCCCAGATCACATTTTCGTCATCGATCGTCGGCTCACCGCCATAAAATTTTATGTTGGCCCCCGACGGTACGACTTCCAGGATCGCGTTTAGGCTTTCTTCGGTCATGGGTTTGTACCAGCCGTCGGGCCGTCCGTAAACGATACAGAAATCGCACGAACGGTTGCATTTAGAGCCGGTGTAAAGGTGCACATCCGAAAATTGCGGCATCGTGCGCTCGTATGTCACATGATCGGAAAAGAGCGGAAATATCCAATTTTCGTTAGTTTGCATAATTTAATTTAACCACAAATGAACACGGAAAGGCACTGACGCTCAGTAAAATCGAATGCGTGCCAAACAACAGCGTTTTTTCTAGAATTGCAACTTTAGGCCAAACTGTATCACGCGCGGGCTGGTCGCATTGCTTACAAAGCGTCCGAAGGCCGCACTGCTCAGGCTGGTGACGGGAGCCGTAAAATTCACGGTGTTGTATATGTTGAAAAATTCGGCCCGAAATTGCAGGTTCCTCCCTTCGCCGAGAAACGGTAGCGGAAAGCTCCGCAAAACGCCGAGATCGCTGTTAAAATAACTGCCGCCTCGGATAATATTGCGTCCGGCATTGCCCAGCTGGCTTGCGGTGACTGAGATCGGGCCGTTTTCCGTCTGGATAACGCCGATAACACGGTCTGTCGGGACGGCGAAAGCCGCCGGATTGAAAGCAAAACCCTCGGGCACATTTTGAAAGGGGTCGCCGACCAGGTCGGGCCGGCGATTGGAAATGTTTGTTCCAAAACGTGTCACAACACGGGCAAAAGATCCGTCGTCCAAAAACACCGATTGAACGACGTCGCTGTCAAATGTCCCGACCGTGACCGTAAACGGTTGTCCGCTTTGCGCCGTCGAGATGCTGTTTACCTGCCATCCGCTGATCAGAAAGCCGAAGATACCCGATGCGTTGCCAAGATACTTTTGGCCTTTTCCAACCGGTACGACAAAGGTTGAGCTAAAAACAAAACGATGCGGGATATCAAAATTTGAGACTGCCCGCTGCGCACTTAGATTAAACGAATCCTGCGGCCGGTCATCGCTCCCGGTGCCGATGCCGGATGCGGTGTCAATCGATTTCGAATATGTATAAGCCGCCAAAAACGAGCTGCCGGAGGTTAAACGGCGTTCTACTTTTATCTGTAACGCGTGATAAATCGAATCGGCTGAGGACTGCTGCTGGATAATATCGTTGACGAAACGCGCCGCAACCGGCGTGTCTATACCGGCGAACGGCCTTGTGCCGACGGGCGAAATCTGCGCCTGCGGGCTATTGACCGCAACGGCCTGGTTTATATTCACGGGACGCGACAAACGCTGGCCGCGCCGTCCGACGTAGGCGGCCTCGGCCACGATGCTTCCGGCGATCTGACGCTGAAAATTCACATTCCACTGAATAGCGTAAGGTGTGTTAAAGTCTGTATCGATCGACGCCGCTCCGGTCGCGGCTCCGGTTCCGAGAAGGCTGGTGAACACGGTCGCGCTTCCGCTTGCGGGAAACGGCACCGGGGCATTGTCAATATTTGTTATCGCAAACGGGGCGTTGGTCCGTGCCGTGCCAAATCGATCCTGAAAAACGCCGTTATCATAAAAAATACCGCCGCCGCCGCGAATTACATTCTTTCCATCCTCGGTCAGGCGATACGCAAATCCCAGCCGCGGTGCAAAATTATTTCTGTCAATCTCATGCAATCGCGGAAGTTCCGGCGACCCGACGACAAAATTTCCGACGCCCGGAATTAAATTTGACAAACGACCGCCTCTTTCCGTGAGCGGCGTATCGATCTCATAACGCAAGCCCAGGCTCAAATTCAAACGATTTGTCGCACGCCATTCGTCCTGCAGGTAAAAATTATAGGCCCTCGTCTGGAAAATCCGTTCCGGATCGGTCGAGCTGATCGTTGCCTGAGAGGGTCGTCCGAGCAAAAAGTCGGCAAGGGCGGCGACCGGTGCGTTGCCCGGAACGGTCGCGTTTATAATTCCGTTTCGCGAACCGTTAAAATTCAAAGAGCCGCGCAAAGTGCGAAAAGCCTGCGAATCGACCACAGCGTTGCGGACTTCGCCGCCAAACCTCAAGGTGTGATTTCTCAATGTCCAGGTAACATTATCGATATACTGGAACAGATCTCGGGTTGTGGTCGAAGCACCGAGATTGTCTGTCAGGGGCTGTCCGCCAGTGCCGCCAAAACCGGTAACGCGAATAACAGGAAGCCCGCGGCCAAATTCGTTTTGCGGAGCCCCGTTGGGCAAGCCGATGCTCGCGGGGTCTATGGTTGTGCCGCTCGGGATCGGGTTGACCTGTAAATTCAGGCCAAACCTAAATTCGTTTGTAAAATTGGGAGTTATATTGCGTGTGTAAGAGCCGGAAAAAGATTGCCGCTCTTCAGGGTTTGAAAACGGAAAGGCCGGCAGCGACGCCGAGACAAAGAAAATATCAAACGGAAAAAACTGATTTTGAAAGTCGTAGCTGTATCTGGCCGTCAGCAGGTCACGATCAGAAAAACGGTAATCGCCGCGAACGGTAAACGCATCCTCGTCCAAACTGTTGGTGCCGTTGGCAAGAAAGTTTGCACCGGGCGAGGTCGAATTTGGAAGCGGAATAAAGCCATCGAGTATTTGTCTTGTGATCGGATTTACCGCAAGGCTCACCGTAGCCGGCGTCGTCGCCTCACCGGCGTCAAAAATCCCGTTGTTGTTCGTATCTGTAAAATTTAGGAAATTTAGCGTCCCGCCGCGTTGGGCGGCCGTCGGGACATTATTTGTAAACGGCCCGGTGCCTTGCCGCGTCCGGTTTCCTTCGTAATTTCCAAAAATAAAGAAACGGTCCCGAATGATCGGCCCGCCGATCGTAAAACCGAATTGATTAAGCTGTAGGACCGGACGCTCCAAACCTGCGGCCTTATTAAAAGGGTCGTTTGCATCGAGTACGGTGTTGCGAAAATATTCATATACTGAGCCGCGCCAACTGTTCGTCCCTGATTTTGTCACGAAATTAAGGATCGAACCGGAATAACGCCCAAACTCGGCGCTAAAGTTGTTGGTCTGGATCTGAAATTCGCGTATCGATTCGACCAGAGGCGGAAACGCGATCACGCCTTGTTCAGGAATATTTATGTCCACTCCGTCGAGAAAAAAACCATTTGAACGCGAACCGGCGCCGTTGACAGAAAACGCTCCCGCATTGCCGTCAGCGGGCGTCGCCAACCCAAACTGATTAAACGCAGTCGAGCGAAAGCCGCCGCCGGCTGAAACGCCGGGTGCCGTTAATGCCAGTTCCTGAAGCTGCCGGCCGTTGAGCGGCAAATTTTCCACACGCTCGGCGGGAATGACGGTTGACAAAGTTGCCTGCGCACTTTCGGTTAAGGGGGCTTCGATGTTGACGGTATTTTGTAGAGCATCGATAACCAATTTAACATCAACTCGCCTTTCTTCACCGATTCTCAGCACCAGATCGGCCTGCTCGGCTTTGGCAAAATTGGACGCGCTAAAGCTCAATCGGTATATGCCAATCGGGAGCAGCGCGATGCGATATTGCCCGTCCCGATTGGTGGTTGCCGTAAAACTCAAGTTAGTTGCGATCTGAGTCGCCGTAACGACCGCACCCGGAATCACAGCTCCGTTCGGGTCCGTAACCGTGCCAAAAAGCGCCGCCCGCGATTCCTGAGCGGCCGCATTAAATCCAAAGAGCAGGACCGCCACCGATAACAATATAAAAGCTTTGGCTTTATCCATAAATTCAGGCCCCTTAAAATAAAAACTGAAATAAAAGGAAAATGTTCTCATAAAATTCCGCACGTAAATTATCCTATAACAAATGATTCTGTCTTTTTAAATAATTTTGATCGCAGACAAATCGTCCGGGAAACGATCCAATAGACGGTTCATTTAAGTAACAGATGCGAATTTTCACACGGTTTATTCCAACCGTTTGCTTGCGTTTGAAATCCGGCAAGTGCATCCACGCTTAAAATACGTCAGATATTCAGAGAAATTGGAATATTTTTTTACGCGGCCGGCATCTTTATATTATTAGCGTGACTCAAACCACCCGTTTGCGGCGAACGTACAAATCAAAGATTCTTGAAAGTCGAGAAAAAGTAAAATGAAATATTTAGCAAAATTCAGTCTGTTCGGAGCGTTGGTTATTTTGCCGCTTATCGCACTTGCACAGGGCAGCGGATCGTCGTCACCGCCATCTGGCTCAGGGTCGTCGAGCGGCGGTTCGGCCGAAACTTCGGGCGGCGGTGCGGTTCGTCAAACTGCCAACGAAATATTGCGGGACGAATCTATCTTCATTGTGACCCGTGCGGTCTCGGGCGAGCTCGTCGATGTAAAAGACGGAATATTGACCGTCAAAACAAAGAAAGACAAGCACGTGAAACTATTTTTTAACGACCGGACACGGATAAAAATAGGGCCGAAAACGCTAAAGCTGAACGAGATCGAAGACGGCCAGATCAATATCGGACAGCGTTTACGGATCACATATATGCCGATAGACGATTTTAGGGCCCCGACAGATAAGCTCGCGTTTGAAATTAAACTGCTGGACATTCCCTAAACCCAAATCTCAAAGTATTATAATTGACGTAAAAGCATTTGCCTGATGTTGGTTTACGCTCGCCTCAGGCGCCGGAATAAACTGATCTCGGGTTTTTGGGAGAAAAGGTGGGAATCGGAAAAATAATCCAAAAAGCAGCGTTTCCGTTGGCGATTGGTGCGTTTGGCCTTCTCGTCATACTGGAAAGACGGCGGCCGCTGCGCAAAGAGGTCGAGTCCAAAGCATTGCGGAGCGGTAGAAATATGGCAATCGCCGGATTGGCCGCCGCCGCAATTTTCGTAATCGAACGACCGGTTTCCGAACGGGCCGCTTTCCTGGTCGAGCAAAAAAATCTTGGCCTGCTAAAAAGACTCGGTCTGCCAAAATGGTTGGAAAGGGCGGCTGCCGTCGTCTTTCTGGATTACACGCTCTATTTGTGGCATAGGCTGACGCATCGCGTGCCTTTTTTATGGCGCTTTCATATCGTGCATCACGCCGATCTGGATCTCGACGCTTCAACCGCGTGCCGGTTTCATTTTGGCGAAATAGCAATATCGGTCGCATGGCGTGCGCTGCAGATCGTTGTTATTGGCGTCACACCGGATTCGCTGCGGATTTGGCAATCAATTCTCCTGCCGTCGATCCTGTTTCATCATTCAAACGTTGAAATGCCCTATGAGCTCGAAAAATATATCAGTAAATTTGTGATTACGCCGCGAATGCACGGTATCCATCATTCCGTTGTCAAAAGCGAAACTGATTCGAATTGGTCGAGCGGTTTGTCGATCTGGGATCGGCTGCACGGGACGTTTCGTGATATTTCGCAGCACGGCGATGTAATAATTGGCGTCCCGGCTTACCGTTCGTCAAATGACGTTTCTGTAAAAAACCTGTTAACACTTCCATTCGACCGGCAAACACCGGTTTGGAATTTAGCAGACAAACACGATCGGAATGAGTAAAATATCCGTAATCATTCCAGTACTTAACGAATCCGCCGATCTGGGCAAAACGCTGGATGCTTTACGCCTGGCCGACCCTAAAGTCGAGATCATAGTCGCCGATGGCGGCAGTAATGACGGGACACTGGCAATTGCCGAACGCTATGGCGTCGTCATTGTCGATTCGCCACGCGGTCGGGGCGGGCAGCTCGGTGCCGGAGCATTAAAAGCAACCGGCGGCATACTGTGGTTTTTGCACGCCGATTCGATACCGTCACCAAACGCATTACAAGAAATTGAAAAAGCTATGGAGGGTCCAAATATTATCGGGGGCAATTTAGCGATACGTTTTGCCGGAGACAGCCATCCGGCAAGATTTATGACCTGGTTTTACCCGCATCTGCGCAAGATCGGTTTGCGTTACGGAGATTCGGGTATTTTTGTTCGCCGCGGGGTTTACGAGCGTGTCGGCGGTTTCAAACCGCTGCCGCTTTTTGAAGACGTTGACCTTATCAGCCGGATACGAAAAGAGGGGAATTTGGCGACCTTGGATGTAGAGATCGTCACGTCGTCACGCCGTTTTGACGGCCGGTCGTTTACGCCGGTTTTTTTGCGATGGGTTGTTTTTCAGTGCCTTTATTGGTTTGGGGTCAGTCCGTATTGGCTGGCAAGTTTGTATTATCCGGAGGTCATCAAAAAAGGACGATCCGCATCCGATATCGAATCGAAGGCGATCTGATCATCCTCAAACCATAGATTCGTCCTGCTAGCCAGTTTTCGAGCCGTATCATCCGATAGCAGTTCCGATCGCAGTCTCAGCAAGTCTTCTGTGTTATCGACGTCATACCATTTAGGTAAGATCTGCAGATCCACATCTCCGACCATTTTGATTTTTGCAATTGTCTGTGCAAAAACTTTGTCCGAACTCCATCTTATGTCTTCAAATATCGTTTTATGCGGCTTAGAAACACCGATCAAATAATAACCGCCATCGCCGGTCGGGCCGATCGAGACGCCGTTATCATGAGTTTGCAGATGGGCAAAGGCCCTTGCGAGATACTCCGGCGGCAAAGTCGGGCTGTCGGTACCGATAACGAGTACGGGGCCAAAACCGCTGTCGAATGCCCCTGCAATGACGGCGCTAAGGCGTTCGCCGAGATCCCGTCCTTTTTGCGCGATCATTCGGTGGTTATTGCCGAGTATCTCGGTTAATTCTTTTTTACCGTCTTCCGGCGTAAATGCAATAATTACGTTCTCAAAATTGTCGGTAATATTGGCGACGGTATCACCTAAAAAACATATCGCCAGCGACGTACAACCTGCAGAATTCAAAACCGGACGCAGCCGCGTTTTAACATCCGAAGCTCCCGGTACTTTCGTCATAACGATAACTATCGGATTTTTTGTGGCCATAAAAAGTCGGGTTTCGTGTGTCGGCGCTGCCGCAGAGATTAGCAAATGGCTAAAACCAACGCCAAAACTTCAGATAACGCCCGAACCATTTTTGCACCAACGGTGACTTGAGCTTTTCGAGCGTGGCTTCGGTAGCGACGGCTTGCGTTATTTTTGCGAGCGTCGGATAAACACGGATTATCTCATTGAGATTAGTAATTTTCATACGGCGTTTTACCGCCCAGACAAATTCGTGGATCAATTCGCCGGCGTGTTCGCAGACAAGTGTCGCACCGACGATTTGGCTGTTATGGGTGACGATCTTTGCAAATCCTTCGGTTGCGTTCTCGGCCTGTGCCCGGTCATTTTCTTCAAATAGGACCTTATAAGCTTTGACGCCGCTGTCAAAATTTTCGCAGGCTTCCAAATACGTCATGCCCACACGCCCGACCTCAGGGCTTGTAAAAGTCGTCCACGGCACGACCCTAAAATCCGTGCTTTTTTTAAACGGAAAAGGGACAAATGCGTTTTGGATCACGATCTGAGCTTCGTGGTCAGCCATGTGCGTAAACTGAAAATGCCCGGTCACATCACCCGCGGCATAGATGTGTTTTTGCGATGTTTGCAGATTTTCCTGGGTTTCTATTCGTCTTTCATCGTACTTCACGCCGGCATTTTCCAGCTTTAGGCCCTCGAGATTTGGACGGCGGCCCACGGCTACCAGTATTTCATCAGCTTCGATTTCGAAATTTCTTTCGTCATCCCCAATTGTTAAAACCTTTTTGCCTTCGGCATTTTTTTTTGCATTTTTGGTCTCATAATTCATAAGGAATTGGACGCCTTCTGCCGCTAAGACACGCTTTATTAGCCGTGAAACCTCGCGATCTTCCTTACTCAGAATGTCGTCACCCATTTCGACAACCTTAACGTCGGAGCCAAAGCGCGCAAATGCCTGGCCGAGTTCTATTCCGATCGGCCCGCCGCCCAGAACGATGAGGTCCTCCGGCAGTTCCGTGAGATGAAAAACTTCTTCGTTCGTAATAAATCCTGTCTCCCGTAAACCGTCTATCGGCGGGATAAAGGGACGCGATCCGGTCGATATACAAAACCGTTTTGCTTTCATTTTCCGCTTAGCACCGGATTCGTTTAGAACCACTTCAATCTCATTAGGATTTAGAAATTCAGGGCTTCCGAATATGACCTCAACGCCCATTTTTTCAAAAACTTCCGGAGCGTCGTGCTGCTCGATAGTTTTTATCACGCTTTGTACGCGGGCCGTGATCGACGCAAATGAATCATCTCTGAATTTTGGCTTGAGCGGCTTAAAACCGTACTTTTCTGAATGTTTAGCGTCGTGGGCAAACCTGGCTGATCTAATCAGCGTTTTAGACGGAACGCATCCTGAATAAAGACAATCGCCCCCGAGAGCTGTTTTCTCGATAAGAGCGACTTTTGCACCCAGAATTGCTGATCCGCCCGCGGCAACCAACCCGGCCGAACCGCCGCCGATCACAATTAAATCGTATGTTTTACTCATTTTAGGAACGCTGCCACTCCGGCGCTGCGCACAGTCAGCGACCCCAAAGGCCCATCCATGCGAAAACATCGGTTGCCGGAGATTAAACTATGTGCAATGAAACCACAAAGACTGCCGTAGGCTTTACGCTGTCGGTTCTGATTCAATGCGGATCTTTCGCCGAATCTTTCTGATCGTTGACCAGGCGCCAAGAATAATCAGAAGCACGACAAACCCGTAAACCCAGAGCGGAACATTCTTTCCGGCGATGATCAAATACAGATAGGCCGAAATAAAAAAGAACATTGCGAGCAAAGCGGGCAGGACGATCGATTTACCCTGACGGTAATTTCGAATCAGCCAACCGATGCAAAACGAAAAAAACGGTATCGCCCCGACATAGATCGCGCCAAAGATCAACGGATTGACCCCGTAATTTTCGCCGAGGCTAAAAAACCAGTTTTGTATCGATTGCCACCACGTCATATATGCACAGATGTAAATATCGACGGCGAATGCTCCGGCGTCGATAACCTATTTTGTCCGCAAATTAATTACAGCTGATAGCGGTCGCGTTGCGGTTTTTTGGCGTGTATGTCGCCCTTACTCTCTGATCGGTTTGCAGACAGCCCGAGCCGACCTTTGTGCTGTTTCTGATTCTCAGCGTGATCGTCTTTCCGCTGCTTCTTTTTATCACGACCGAACTTTCGCTCGCCGAAGCAACGGTGCCGCTGACAGAGCGCGTGACGGCAAAATTGTTTTCCTTTTTCTCTTTCCTTGGTTCACTCGAACCGCTGCCTTGTGAATAAGCGGCAACCGGAAACAGAAAAAAGACAAATACTAAAAAGTGTTTTATTGAAAATTTCATAATCGAACCCCTTAACGTAAGATCAGAGCGCCGAAGCCTGTTGTCCGGCGCCCGTCTTCTAATCGTTTACTACCCGTCACCCAAAACAGGTTTCTTCTTGTCCTTGTCATCGCTAAGCCTAACTTCGACGGCGACCTTATCGATCCTGTTTCTTTGGTCGTTTATCGGCACATAAGTAATTTTAATTTCTCTGCCTTCTTCGAACATCGACAGTTCCAACTCATTATTATCGATCGATTTCTTTCCGATCTTGTATTTTGTTTTATCGATCAAACCGACGCGAATTTCCTTATTCTTTTTGGTTTTTATCGTCAAAACGCCCTCTTTAAGCCCCACGATCGTGCCGCTTTCCGAGCGCGTTACTACAAAATTGCTGTCACCAAAACCCCGCTCTTCGGCGGTGCCGCGTGGTGACGTGGACGGGTAAGATTCGGCCGAGCCGCTGCCCTGAGCAAAAACGGCCGCCGGAACCAATAATAGTGCTGTAAACAGCATAGATTTCAGTACATTTTTCATTTTTTTGATACTCCTTTAATTTATTTTACAAAAACTTTACCGGCTACCGCCGATTTTAAAACGATGCGAACGAAAATTTAAACGCTCGGCGATTTAACCAACCGTGACCCATAACCAGAGCAAAAAACAAACCATACTCGATCCATAAAACAAAGGCATGTTCGTTAAGATCGATCATAATATGAAACGCGGCCAAAACGAGAGCTGAGAAATATATCCATACATATTGCCGGGCCATAACCGCAAACGGCAAAACCCAGCTCAGATACCACGGCATCACGGTCGGGCTCAAAATGATCGCTGTGCCGAGAATTAAGGCCGCCGACCAGACAAAAGCTTTATTGCTCAAATCATCCCGCCACGCGGCAACGGCGACTACCGCGACGATCAAAAGGCCGGAAAGCTGCCTGGCCAAATCCGCCGCGTTATCTGAAACAGATTCCAAAAGCCATCGGATCAAAGTAAATGTTCCTGCGTTAAACTGCCATTCCTGAGCAAATTGCAAAAAACCAGCGAACAGATTTTGTCCGGCACCTATAAACGGAAGATACCCGATAAAAACAACCGCCAAAATTATCAAACTTTTTAGCCATCCGATCCGCCGGACAACAAACGGAAGCAAAATGACCGGGCTCAATTTAGCCAGAATTGCCAACCCGAAAGCCGCCGCACCAAAAGTTTTCCACCCGCTGACGATAAAAAATGCCATTGCACATAACGCGGCGACAAGAATTGCGTCGGCATGCCCGCTGCCGGCAAAGACCTTTATCATCAATGGGTTCCAGGCGTAGAGGATGACGCCGGTGACCGGCAGATCGAGCCTTCGCAGCGTCATCGCCAAAAATAAGATCCCTATCAATTCGCAGATGACCAGCAGGCTTTTCATCATCAGCAAACTGCCCGGTGCCAGTTCGTGCGAAAGCCAAAAAACGAATTGCGCAAGCGGCGGATAGATCGTTGTGACATCGGCGTAATTTATATTGGAGCGGATATCGCCCCAGATCTCGCGGCCGTCGGTCAGATCTTTGTTTTCAACACTTGCCTGTATTAGCTTTGTCTCGTCAGAAGAAACATCCGCGATGATCTCGCCTTCGTCCGTCTGCAACGCCTCATCCGGCCACTCATCCATATCTCCGGCCTCGCCAGCGATGGCGTCGAGATGCGTATCTGAGGGGGCGTAAAGGTACGGATTTATGCCGTGTGCCGAGACGTGGCCGTCCCAGATATATCGCCATACATCGTTGTCAAAGAGTTGAAACCGTTCGTACGTAACCTCGGTGCCTTGCAGATCGGCCTGCATCGCTTCGAACTTTTCCGCTGCGGACAATTCATAAGGAATGCCCGCCGGCAAAAGCGTTATCCGAAACAAAACTGCACCAAAAATAATCAGCCAAAAAGCTTGCTTTCTGATCCCCTCAAAACGGTGAACCAGAAAGGCCGCAAGTGCGTACAGGGCGAACAAGAGCGCCATTTCAAACCAAAAATTTAAAACCGGCTGCCATCCGTTGATCGCATTCAGTTTGAGAAGGGCAAGGTAAAGCCCCTCGGAAAAAATCAGAAAGACAGCCAAAACCGCTACCGCCAGCCAATTAGGAAATGATTTGATCTCCGAATTTTCGGCTTCAGTTTTCATTTCAAACACCGATCGCCACCGCATCCTGCGTCAGGGGACTTTACCGCTTCAAAATGTATTCAAAGATCGTGTAAATAATCTTTGACCCAGCCAGTATCGTGCCTTTGACCGTACCGCTGATCTTTGAACGCCCGATTCGGATGCGGTATCGTACCGGAACTTCGGCAATGCGCAAGTTTTGCCGCACGGCTTTTATCTGCATTTCGATCGTCCAGCCGTAATTGCGGTCGATCATTCCCATTTGTTCGAGCGACGTACGGCGGATCGCTCGAAACGGCCCAAGATCGGTGTAAGTATGACCAAAAAATAATCGAACCAGCGTCGTCGCCAGCCAATTTCCGTAACGCTGCTGCGGGGTGAGCGCGGCCCGCGATTCCGGCATCGAAGTCCGCGTTCCGATAACCATATCAGCTTTGTTATCAAGCAATGGCTGCAGCAGCTTTTCCAAATCTTCGGGAAAGTCGCTAAAATCGGCGTCAACAAACGCCACTATTTCGCAGTCCTTTTTTATTGCCTCGATACCGGCCAGACACGCGGCACCGTAACCGCGTTCAGGCTGCAAAATGACACGCGCCCCGCAATGCCGTGCGACGTCGGATGTGCGGTCGGTGCTGCCGTTGTCAACAACGATTATTTCGCCGACCAGGTTGCGCGGGATCGCGTTCAGGACAGACCCGATCGATTTTTCCTCATTTAAAGCCGGTATGATCAGCGAAACGCCCGAATGCGGCCCATCGGCCGCCAGGCCATTGACGTCACCTAAAACGCGGATCTGAGCCGCAGTGCCGCTACCCTGTTTTACGGGTGCCTTTGGGCCGACGTCTTCGATTATTCTATTCATTAAAAAATCCTCAACCTACTTCTTAGCGGGCGGTATCTGTGAATTTAACGTCCAGTCATAGTCAAGATACTCGACGTCAGGGTCCTTTTCTTTGAAATATTTAACAGTCTCGGGCTCGACTTTGGTAAGAATAAAATTCGTACCCGCTGAGGATGTAAATTTGCTTTTTATAAATCCTTTCAAAAAACCAAAACTGCTCGTATCGCCCGTAAAATCACCGGCGTACCAGCTAAAGATCTTCGATATATAAACCCTGTTTTTTTCACGGTCAATTTTCATTCCGCGCTCTTCGTCGGCTAAAAAATCCTTTGTTATAAACGCAAACTGCTCCTGAAGCTGCGGACCGGTAAATGCAAATTTTTGCAGTTTAGGACAGCCAAGCGAAGCGCAATTGACGGCAAAATGCATACGCGGGTCTTTATAATCGCGGCTGACCTTTTCGATTTTGTCGAGCGTCAGTTCCTCGCCTCCGATCAGGTGTTTCTTCTTGTCCCAAAACCCGTCCACTTTTTTCACGCTGTCAGTTTTTTTGTAAACATCGTCAAGGACGTCGCGGATCGTAAAGGCATTATAAGCGTTTATATAAAAGGCGTTACGCTCATCATCGGATGAAAACGCACTTGGTTTGGCCTTGCCTAAACTTTCCAGATAGGCGTCTAATTTTGCCCCGTCTTTTGTAAACCCCTCGTAATCAACCAACCCGTTATCGTTGACGTACAATTTAAGAAGCTGTTCGTAAGAGCTGTGGTCAAAATCGCCTTTCACCACGGTACTGTCGCTCATTTTCGTGTTTTGAGCAACTACGGTTTCTGAAGAATCGACCGACGTGCAAGCGGCCGTCGTCAAAAGCAAGCCTCCGAATATAATAATTGAACGAGTGTGTTTAAATGATAAAAATTTACTAAGCATGTTCGTGTTTTGCCTCCAGGATCCATCTAAACCTTTCGGTTTATTTTTGGTGCATTATTGTTTTATGAAAGACCTACTTTATAAGATACCCGCATAGTATAAATTTATTCCGTTAAAAAAATGATTATTTTTATTTCGGAATAAAAAAAATTCTGATAGCTTATTTATTATGGAGTAAAAAAATTTTCATTGTAGGCACCGGAACATCGGGTGACGTCGGATAAAGTTTATAGGAGGGAAATATGTCAACAACTTTAATTGTAATTAGCTGGATTTGCCGCATTGTCGTGGCGATCATTCTGGTACAGACCTTGTTTTTTAAGTTTACGGGCGCCGAGGAGCCGAAATATATATTTTCAACGCTAATGGGTGCGGAGAACGAAGCCATCGGCCGAATAGGTTCGGGTATAATTGAGCTGATCGCGTCAATAATGCTGCTTATTCCCGGCACCGTATGGGTTGGAGCTTTCTTGGCTCTCGGTGTAATGGCCGGAGCGATACTCAGCCACCTGACAAAGCTCGGAATTGTTGTAAAGGATGACGGCGGCGTGCTTTTCGGCCTTGCCTGCCTGGTTTTTGTGCTGAGCCTTGTCATTTTGGCGATTCACCGCCGCGAAATTCCGATAATCGGATCAACGTTTGGCTGAGATATTTTCGCGACTGGCGATCATTTTCACCGTCCAGCCCGAGCCTTTTCGTTTTAAACGGGGGCGACGAATATCGGTCTGTAATGTGGCTCCGATCTTTTTTCTGAGTTGAAAGAAAACATCCGGAAACTGACTTTTAATGTGCGTAATTTATTTAGCCTTTGATCAGGATTCCGCATATCCGCTGATCCTTCTGGCAAACCGTGACGAATTTTACGAACGGCCGACGCTTGCGGCTGACTACTGGAAAGATTTTCCGCAAATTTTCGGCGGGCGCGATCTGGTTCGTGGTGGAACGTGGTTGGGTGTTACGAAGGGCGGCCGTTTTGCGGCCGTAACGAACTATCGCGACCCGTCGGCCCCTTCGAGACCGCGTTCGCGCGGCTCTCTCGTCGCGGAGTTTCTAAAATCAACGTTGCCGGCAAAGCAATATCTAATTGACGTAAAAGAAACCGCTGCCGAATTTTCCGGCTTTAACCTTTTGGTTGGCGAGATGTCCGACAAAAGACGTGAGATATTTTACTACTCAAATCGTGGCGATGACATTCAGAAACTCACGCCCGGCATTTACGCCCTAAGCAATCACCTGCTCGATACGCCATGGCCAAAAGTCGTCATGGGTAAAGCTCGTTTTAAAGAATTGATCGAAGCCGGTAACATTTCAAAGGAAAACTTTTTCGAAATACTATCTGACAAATCGCTTGCCGACGACAATTCTTTACCCTCAACCGGCATCGCGTTTGCCGCCGAAAAAGCGCTTTCCGCCATCTTTATAAAAACCCCCGGCTACGGCACGCGTTCTTCGACGGTTCTGACTTTTGACAATAATCTAGATTGGAAATTTGAAGAAAAGGTTTTTGCATAAACTCTCGGCAGAATTTCGCTTTTGGAAGGCTGTCAAACGAACTATTTGCGTTAGCGGGTTTTCAGATAGGCTGCCGTCCGGCATAACCCCCGTCGGTCTCGTGCCACCATTCTATCTGGTCACCTTCGCCGATCTGCCAGCAAAGCAAGACAACACGCCCGCCGCGCATACTTGGAAAATCGATCAGCCCGGTCGTATGATCTTTTAACTCTACGCCGAGCTCGTGGATTTCGGTTGTCAACTTACCGACCTTGTAAAGCGTATTGATATAACCCGCTCCGCCCTCCATGCCGCCACCAAAATTTGAGGCACCGGCGGCGGCCCGGGCCTGCGGGCGAAGGCCTTCAATGACAACATACAGATCCTTGATCGCCACAAGTTTCGGTGCGATCTCCGGCAGCAATATGTTTGCCTCGTTAAGTGTAAACAGCTTCATCGCACGTATTTTAAAAGCGGCCGAAATCCAACCGCGAGGCCGCATTTTTCGTATTTCCAGGTTGCATTTTTTTACCTCAAACGACAAAAAGTTGAGACAAATTTAAAACCGGCGGATTCATAAGTTCTATCTATTAGTGTGCCTGTCGCGGCCGGAAGGGTCAAGCATTTTGCACGCAAAAATGTTAAATTGAATAGTGTTAAGCGAAGGTCATAGTTGAAAATGCCGCGGATCATTGGTTTATGAGGGGACAAACTAAGTGGAAAAGAGAAAGGCCCGAGAGTAAGGACGAAGGCAAAAATAGCCCGGCTAAATCCGCCCGAATCGCCAAAATTCCCTCTGCCGCTCTTAACCGGCAAATCATTTACGGCGTTTTGCCGGTAGCAGAGGCCCTGCGGGCCGAAAACCGCCGTATCGACAAGGTGCTCATCGCCGTCGGAGCACAGGAGCATCGGCTTCGCGAGATCATCGGCCTTTGCCGTACGCGGTCGATCGTATTTGATCGCGTGCCTGGCGAAACGTTTTCAAAGCACATCGATGCGGGTGTAAATCATCAGGGCGTTATCGCATTTGCGGCTGCGGCAGATTATGTTTCGACCGACGAGATTTTAGAAAAAGCGGCACGAGTGCCGCTGATCATAATTTTGGACGGCGTCGAAGACCCGCGAAATCTTGGCGCGATTCTCCGCGTTGCCGAATGTGCGTCTGCCGATGGCGTTATTATTCCCGAACGCCGCGCTGTCGGCCTGACCGATACGGTCGCCAAATCCTCAGCCGGTGCAATCGAATATGTTAAGGTCGCCAAAACCACAAATCTAACCCGCCTGATCGAAAAGTTGAAAAAGCAGAATATATGGGTGGTCGGTACGAGCGTCGATAGTGAGACGTCCTACACAGATTGGGATTGGAGCCGGCCGACCGCTCTCGTTCTCGGCGGCGAAGGCGGAGGGCTGCATCGCCTCGTCGCCGAAAATTGCGACGTGTTGGTAAAAATACCGATGTATGGAAGAATAGATTCCCTGAACGTTTCAGTAGCCGCCGGCGTAATACTTTTTGAAGCACGGAGGCAGCGGCGGGAAGTAGGCGGTGGTTAGCGGGTAGTGGTTGACCGGACTCCGGCCACCGCCCACCAATTTATTATGTTTTGTCCAAAATGTGGAGGAAATAATCCTGAGACCGGCAAATTCTGCCGAAGCTGCGGAACCGGTCTCGATAATGTATCGAGTGCCTTAGCGGCGAAACCGCAAACGCACAAGCTCGTTGACCGTAAAGGAAAACCGCTCAACTGGGAGGGTGCGATAACGAAAATTTTTACGGGCTTCGCATTTATAGCGGTTACGATCGCCCTTGCATTTTCGCAGATGGGCCGCGGCTGGTGGTTTTGGATGCTTATTCCCGCCTTTAGCAGTCTGGGGGCCGGTGTGGCTCAATATATTCAACTTAGAAAAGCGGAAAAAGGTCAGCCCGCGTTGCCGTCATTTAAGCCTGAAACTCTGCCCGAATCTAAAAACGATCAACTTTTGGCATTCAACAATCCTGAGTCACGCTATAAAACCGGTGATCTCGTGCCCGCAAGCGTTACGGAAAATACCACTCGACATCTCGAAATGGACAGCGAAAGCAGAACAAAAGCATTGCCGAGGAAATAAGCTGGCGGGGGGTTTTTAGACGTCGGTTGGAAAAAATGGCGGAGAGGACAGGACTCGAACCTGCAAGCGATCACTCGCGGTAGTTTTCAAGACTACTGCCTTACCAATTAGGCTACCTCTCCGCGTGGCCCTTACTGAAATGCGGGCTACCGACACACGCATTGCCATTGCTTACGTGCGGGCTACTGACACACGCATGGCCTTTACTTACGTGCGGGCTACTGACGCGGGCTAACCGACACGGGATAACCGACACAGGCTAAACCTTCGCGTGTGCGGGAGATGAGCACATCGGTTTCCTCGGGGCAAATCCACCCGCGCTAAACCTTCGCGTGTGCGGGAGATGAATTCAAAATATACCCGAAATCAATGCATTAAACAAATCGCGTGCGCCGGTTTGGTGACGTCAGGCGCCGGCGAAAACACCTTGCCATGCTAGAATTTTTAGATGCTGCTCGAATCCATCGAATCTAAAAATTTTCGCAATCTGCGGGGCAATATCTCATTTGCCGGTAGCCTCAACGTTCTCTTGGGCGAAAACGGACAAGGCAAGACAAATTGGCTCGAGGCCATTGCCGTTCTGGCCTCGACGCATTCATTTCGAACGGCCCGATTGCAGGATGCGGTAAATTTTGAAAGCGAAACGGCAATGGTCGGCGGTGCCGTCCGCGAATCGCCTGAGATCGTTCGCCAGCTGCGGGTTATTATCGCCGGCAATACAAAGACATTACTGATAAACGACAAGAAAGAGACCGTTCGCGGTTATCTCGGCCAGCTTCATACGGTCGTTTTTAATTCCGACCAGCTCGACATCGTTCGCGGTACGCCGGATGCCCGTCGGCGTTTTCTGGATATGGGTATAGTCTCGCTTCATCCTCCTTTCATACAGGTTTTTGTTGACTTTAAGCGCGTCATAAAGCAAAAGAACGCGCTGCTGCAATCGACGCGCGACGGCGATTTTTTGATCGATAAGATCCACGAAATGCTCGAACCGTGGAATGCGCAATTGGCAAAACTTGCTGCAAAAATACATAAAGCCCGTCTCCGGTTTGTCGAAAGGGTAAATGAGGTGCTGGAAAAAAAGCTGTTTGGCCGCGAAGAGGTGTCCATTCGCTATCTTTCGTCGCTCGAGGGCAAAGGCGATCTAGGCGATTATGACACCCTGATCGCGGAACGGCTGAAAATGCGAGTTCAGGCTGAACTGACGAGCGGTTATTCGCTGATCGGGCCGCACCGCGACGATCTCGAAATATTGTTTGACGGACATGATCTGCGCAAGTTCGGCTCCGCCGGTCAACAGCGAAGCGCGTTGCTGTTGCTGCAGCTCGCAAACATTTCCGTCTTCAATGCTACGCGCGGCGAGTATCCTCTTTTTCTCATCGACGACATAGACGCCGAACTCGACTACAAACGCATCGGCAAACTCCTCGAATTCCTGGATGGAAAAACGCAGACGATCGTGACAACATCCAAAGAAAGTTTTGTCGAAAACTTTGGTTCCGCCGCCTCTGTTTTCAAAGTCGAAAACGGCATCGCTAAATTGTTCTAAAATATAGATTTTTATTGCCCTCCTGCTCTGTGTTAATCCGTAAAAAAATGTTAGAATTGTATGGTGGATTACAGATGGATTTACAGTCTAATAACCACCAATTCGGATGAAGTTTAAAATAAAATTTAACAAAGAGGTTTTTAAAATTGGCTAAAGCAAAGCAGGAATACGGGGCAGATCAGATAACCGTTTTAGAGGGACGCGATGCGGTTCGTAAGCGTCCGGCGATGTACATTGGCTCGACGAGCGAGATCGGGCTGCATCACCTTGTTTATGAGGTCGTGGACAACTCGGTTGACGAGGCTCTCGCAGGTTATTGCGACACTATCGATGTGGCGATCCATATGGATAATTCGGTTACCGTGATCGATAACGGCCGTGGAATTCCGACTGATATGCACAAACAGGAAGGGCGTTCGGCGGCTGAGGTCGTGATGACGATCCTGCATGCCGGCGGCAAGTTTGACACAAACTCGTACAAAGTTTCTGGCGGTTTGCACGGTGTCGGCGTGTCTTGTGTCAATTTTTTGAGCGAATATCTGCGGCTCGAGATCTGGCGTGACGGCAAGACACACGAGATGGAATTTGAGGCCGGTATCCCGATGGCTCCGCTAAAGCAGACCGGCACGACGTCAAAACGCGGTACTAAAGTCACTTTCCGTCCCGACTCGAGTATTTTCGAAACAACCGTTTACAGTTTTGAAAAACTGTCGGAGCGTTTACGCGAAAAAGCGTTTCTGAACAAAGGCATACGCATTTTTATAAAGGACGAACGCGAAGACCCCGAAAAAGCACACGAATTTTACTATAAAGGGGGTATCGCAGAATTCGTCAAGCATCTGAATAAAAATAAAAGCCCTTTACACGAGGAGCCGCTTTATTTTGAGGTGGTTTCGGATGAGCTGTCGATAGAGGTCTCGATGCAGTACAACGATTCGTACGACGAAAAAATATTTTCGTTTGCGAACAACATCAATACGGTTGACGGCGGTACGCATTTGTCGGGTTTTCGCGGAGCGATCACACGTACCATCAATAATTACGCCGAGTCATCGGGCTTGATGAAGAACGCGAAGGTAACATTGACGGGCGATGATGTGCGAGAGGGATTGGTAGCAATTATCAGCGTTAAAATACCGCAGCCGCAGTTCGAGGGACAGACAAAAGGAAAGCTCAATTCGCCTGTAAAAGGGCCGGTCGAGTCGTTTCTGAACGAAAAACTTGGTGAGTTTTTTGAGCAAAATCCGGCAATTGCAAAAAAGATCGTCGGCAAAGCCGTCGATGCAGCCCGTGCCCGGGAAGCTGCCAGAAAGGCACGCGAGATCGTGCGTAAAAGCGCTCTCGGGTCATCGACCCTGCCCGGCAAGCTTGCCGACTGTCAGGAGAAAGACCCGGCCCTGTCCGAGATTTATATCGTCGAGGGCGATTCAGCCGGAGGCTCGGCAAAACAGGGCCGCGACCGTAAGAATCAGGCCGTATTGCCGCTCAAAGGTAAAATTCTGAACGTCGAAAAAGCCCGGTTTGACAAGATGCTCGGCCACGGCGAGATCAAAGCCCTGATCACCGCTCTCGGAACCGGCATCGGCAAGGACGATTTTGATATTGCAAAACTTCGTTATCACAAAATATGCCTGATGACCGACGCCGATGTTGACGGCAGCCACATTCGCACCCTTTTGCTGACATTTTTTTACCGCCAGATGCCAGAACTGCTCGACAACGGCTTTGTTTACATCGCCCAGCCGCCGCTCTATAAAGTAAAACGCGGAAAAAAAGAGGAATACATCAAGGATGAAAAAGGCATGTTTCGCTATCTGATGCGGATGGCGACGGCCGATATCCAGATCAGCAGCATGTCGGGGCCGATCACCGGTCGGGAACTTTCAAAGGCTCTCGAACAAACGACCGAACTAAAAAATTACGCCGAGCGTCTTGCCCGCCGTGTTTACAATGACGCGGCGCTCGTCGCGCATATACTTGAGGCTTTTGCCGGCAAAGACGGCATTTTGACAAAGAAAACCATACGTTTACGAAAGATTTTTGCCGATCAGGAAATGATGTCCGAGATCGAGGGCAAACTCGACAATGCCGGTTATAATGTCGAGCTGACCGCCGACGAAGAGCACAGCCTGTGGGAAATTGACATTTCATATCCAAACGGTCAGCGGCTCAAGATCGACTGGAATCTGGCCAGCTATGTCGAATTTCAAAAGGCTGTCGAACTAAAAAAATCACTCCAGATCGATTTCCCGGCACCATTCGTACTCAGCGAAAACGGCGTAAACGAAACAATAGCCTCGCGCGAAGATCTGCTCGAAAAGGTAATGGCGATGGCCAAAAAAGACCTCACCATCCAGCGTTACAAGGGTCTCGGGGAAATGAACCCCGAACAGCTCTGGGAAACCACCATGGACCCCGAAAAACGCACGATGCTCCAGGTCCGCATCGAAGACGCGATCGAAACCGACAGCATCTTCACCGTACTAATGGGCGACCAGGTCGAACCCCGCCGCAAATTTATCGAGGACAACGCATTGGATGTAAAGAATCTGGACGTTTAGAGTTACACGATTGACGGGGATTAAAAACGCTTGTTCCATAAGATGCGAGGGCTGCTATTTTGTTGTCACTGTATTTTGGATAGAGGCTCGGTTTTTCATTGAGCTGGCATTAAGCGCCATTCACGTTCAAAAACTCTAACCGCGATTCCGCATTTTTCTTTAATCCGAAATTTCGGCCAAACAGTTTCGGTCCTCGTCCGGTTGCCCAAATGCCTCCTGGCCCGCGCAACAGAGCGAACCCGGTCCAATAATTTTGGCTTGTTCGTCTTTTCCATGCTATAATATCCAGTAAACCAAATTCCGAACGCATATAAGGTCGTTATGCAGAAAACTTTCTGTACAATACACAAAAAAGAGGTATTGAGGAGAATGTTCGGTTCCGCTCAATCATAAGTTCGACGGCTTCCTGTTGCCGCTAAACTTTTAATACAAATTTAAGCGGTTCGTTGTAAAATACCTAAGTCAGAGAGGAGATTGGTTTATGTCTGTTAATTTACAACAAGCTATCCAAGAACAAACGCGGGTTTTGTCGGAAGACGAAATGCGGCAGGTTTTAAATTTTATGAATCGTTTGCGGAAGAAAGAAACAAAACCGCAGACGCTCGGCGAATTGATTGACGAATGTTTCAAAGACGTGCCGCCTGAAGTAATGGATAAACTTCCTAAAGACGCTTCGCTTAACTTAGACCATTATCTTTACGGCGCACCGAAAAAATGAATTATGACCTTTTTGTTGACAGGCTTTATTTAGTTGCGCGTTTGAATCCAAAAGACCAATGGCACAAAGCGGCGTTTGGGATTGAACCGCTTATCGAAGGCAGGCATCTTGTTACCACCGAAACGGTTTTGATTGAGCTGTTGAATTATTTGGCGGAGTTTCCGAGGTCATTTTGCATACGCACGACGCATTTTTGCAAAGCTTGAAACTTTAAGAAAACCGCCTTGATAAAGACTACAGTTTGACCGATTGTATTTCAATGTTGGTGATGCGCGAACGTGGGATTCAGGACTCTCTAACGCACGACCACCATTTTGAGCAAGAAAATTTCACAATTCTGCTTTAGATTGGGTGGAAAATTACGCCGCACCTGTCCGCCGGGGCAACCGATGGCTGTTGCGGCAGGGTTAATGTTAGTGATCGTCGGATGGCTTTTCGACTTTATTGAGAGAACTTCGGATAAACCTCGCTTGATGATGCTTGTTCTTCAGTGACCTTATTCGCGATTGAACTCCAGTTTCAACTGTTCCATTCAGCCTTTTGAGACTTTGCCTGCGTCTAAGCCCTTACTGACGTGCGCGCCTACTGACACAGAGCGGTCTAGGGTCGTATCGGGTTTTTGGGGATGCGGACAGTCATAACCAATGAACGTGAGGGCGCGGGCAGCGACTTTTTTATCGAACGGGTCTTTTTTAACTCAAAGTTGCGTGTATTCGGTTTCGCCTTACGTCATCTCAATCGTTCGCTGTTTCTTGGTTTTCCGAAGAGTCTGGTATTTTTGAAGGGCAATTTCCGGTGGTTCGTTGTAAAATAACGTCGTATGATTTCTACCAAAGAAAAAGTTGTAACCGGCTTGGCTGAACTGAACGACGCGCAAATTCAAACGGTTGCCGAGTTTTTAGAGTTTCTCAAGTTCCGTGAACGCCGCAAATTTGAAAATCAATTTGACGATGCTCGACTTGAGGCTTTATACGCCGAGTTTGCCGACGAAGACCGCCAACTTGCGGAAGGCGGTTTAGCCGAATACGCCGTGAATCTTGAGCGTGAGGACGCGACCCAATGACCGTCAATCGCGGCGAAATTTGGCTGGCAGAACTTAATCCCGTGCGCGGCTCGGAACAGGCTGGAACTCGTCCCGTCCTGGTGATGCAGACGAACGCTATCAACCGTTTTACGACAACCGTTTTAGCGATTCCGTTCACGACAAATTTGCGACGTGCATCTTTGCCGTCGTGCGTTTCCATTGCGGCGGGCGAAGGCGGCCTGTCGAGCGAGTCCGTTGCTTTGTGTCATCAGTTGCGAGTGCTGGACAAAACCAGACTGACGAAAAGATTAGGCGAAGTTGGCGGCGCAACGCTCGAACGAATTGAAACTTGTGCGTTGTTCACGTAGGGCATAAAAATATAAAGACACGCCCCACAAATCAGCCTTGAAAGAAGCAGTCAAGCACAGAGATTGACCTGTCCGCCGGGGCAGGCGAAAAAAATGGTTGCTGCGGCAGGGCTAATGTTTATGAGGCCGGATGGCGTTCGACGGGCATAGCCGGCGGCCATAATCATTGAATGAGACTCGAAGGCGGCAGGAAGCCATTACTCACGTGCGGGCTACCGACACTCGCCGGCACCCGCCGTGCATTCATTTTTTATCGCGGTTTTAGTTCCGGTTCCTTTGTCAGCTAGTCGAATCCGAAAGTCTGTTTCCAGGTCTGTGAACCATTCACTTTTTCGACAGCTTCCGCGATTCTATCGAGCGAATCGTATTTGTAAGTCTGAACAAACAAACTTGCCAAACCGGTAAATTGCTGGGCTGGGCTTGGTTGCTAAAGAGTTTGATTTATTTTGTGTTGCCTTCACTTGGGTTGAAGTCTATGTCACGGGTTCGCTGGATAAATCGTGGCAGTTTATTATTGCCGGTGTCGTGATGCTGGGCATTGGCGTTTTGTTGCTGTTCTGGTTGGTCAGCAGACCTTAAAGCGAAAGAGCAGTCGAGCACAGACCCGCGTGTATCGCGTATGCGGCTGACCGTGGAGCGTCGGCTCATGACTGCTCTGATACCCGCGCGAAAATATTGTTTGACGAAAACTTATCGATCGATGGTCTTATTCGGAACGCCGCCACTTTCTACGCTTTCGCGTGAACTTGTCAACCCTACCGCAGAGCAAGGATGGTGCGGCTGTCGCTGAGCGCGGAACAGGCGGGCTTAAATTTTTAGCCAAAAACACGTAAACTGCAAAACCTATCGCATTTGGAATCTGATATTCACTCAGGCCTTTTCAATTATTTCAAAGCTCGTTTTTATTTCTGCGGTTGGGCGTACGGTGGCGGCGACGGAGCAGTATTTTGTATCGGACAGATCAATCGCATCTTCGACCGCTTTTTCGGAAACGTTACGTCCGTACACGATATGGTGGATTTGGAACTTTGTAAATTTGCGCGGATATTCGTCAAAACGCTCGCCTTCGATCTCGACTATGTAGCCGGTAACATCCTGTCTTTTCTTTAGGAGTATCGAGATCACGTCGGACGCGGTGCAGGCCGCGACCGCGATCAAAAGCATCTCAAGCGGCGTCGCGGCTGCACCTCTATCACTATTTGTTTCAATAACTTGTGCGTGGCCGCCGGGCGACGTGCCGATCAAAAACTCATCACCGGCGTATGCGACGGTTGCCTTATAGGGATTTTCAGACATAAGATTTTTCTCTCGAATATGACACGGATCTTATCACATCTGTGATGGTAACGGAGGCTCGAAACAACCATTGGCACAAAAAATGCTTCATAATTGGTTGGTTAAGGTGCGCGTTTTATAATAGTGCTGAGTGAGGAAAAAATGGACAAAATCAGAAACACATTTACATTTTCTATCGTTGCCGTATCGATGATCTTAGGCTTGGCCGCCTTGGCGGACGCTCAACGGCGAAGCGATCGTGACATCCGCGACGCGGTCCGCGGCCTTAATTCTAAGATCGATGATTTTGAGACAAACCTGCGATTTCAGATGCGGAGCAGTTCGGTAAACACCGGGCGGATAGCAGATGTTTCGGACGATCTGCGGTCTCTCAGAGACAGCGTACGGCGGTTTCAGGACAACTATGACCGCAGACGCGAAAATCGAGAAGATGTAAACCGTATTGTCAATGCCGCGCGGCGCGTCGATCAATTTCTAAAGTCGAATCCGCAAAACCGGCGGGTCGATGACGAATGGGCGGGCGTTCGCAGACAGCTTGACCGCCTCGGTACAAATTATGGTGTAATCAACAACTGGGAAAGTGACGAAGAACCGCCGCAGAATGTTTATGACAATACGCCGATTCAAACAAATGCGATAAACGCGGGACTTTCAGGCACATACGACCTGGACGCCGCACGTAGTGAGCGAGTGGACGACATAGTTGCCGAAACGCGTGTCGGCAGCGTACAACGCGAAGATTTGAAAGAGAAACTAGACGCCCCGCAACAGATCGCTATAGATATTCGCGGTGATCAGGTGACGCTTGCAACGACCAATGCGGCACCTGTCACATTCACCGCTGACGGCCGCGATAAGCAGGAACAGTCGGCGTCGGGACGAAATATCCGGCTGCGGGCTACGCTGAGCGGTGAAGTTCTGACAGTTTCGAGCCTGGGCGGCGAGACGGATTATACGATCACGTTCACAACGACGAGCGACGGCCGGGTGTTAAAAGTTTCGCGCCGCATAACGACCGAATATCTAAGCCAGACCGTTTTTGCCGAAAGCGTTTACAATAAGACCGATTCCGTCGCCAGGCTTGGTATCAAAGGCGGTTCGACAACGCATGACCCGACCGGCGGCTATTCGGACAATGACCAGACCGCAAATATCCCAAATGGCGGCAGACCGGGCGGCAATTTGCCGACGTCCGTGCAAGTCCGCCCCGGTAATTACGTCGTACCAAACGGCACTATCATAAACGGCATTCTCGAAAACGAGATAGATACAAAAGTGTCGCAAAACAATGACCGTTTTCGCATGACCGTTCAGTCGCCCGACGAGTTTCGCGGAGCTGTCGTCGAAGGCTACATATTGGGCATAAACCGATCCGGCAAGATCACCGGCCAGTCAAAGATCAGCTTCAATTTTGAGCGGATAACCCTGCGAAACGGACGGAGTTACGATTTTGCCGGCACACTCCAGGACATACGCGATCTAAACGGAAATAACGTCAAGGTCGATAACGAAGGGACCGCGCAGGGTGATAACCAAACCAACGAATCCGCCAAGCGGGGCGGCATCGGCGCCGGACTAGGGGCTCTGATCGGAGCGATCGCCGGAGGCGGAAAGGGAGCGGTAATCGGAGCCATCATTGGCGCGGGCGGCGGAGCGGGAAGCGTTGCCATCCAGGGCCGGAGCGACATCCGACTGATGAAAGGCTCGGCCCTGACCGTCCAGGCCGCTGCCCCGACACAATCTCTACCGCAATAAGCCCTTGGATAGGAAATTTTAAAATCCCGGCTTAAACTGTCAAAAAGACGTGCGGTACTTTAATACGCACGTCTTTTTTCGTTATCATAAATCTGTATCGTCCGAGAAATCTGCAGCCAAAATTTAATGCCTGAATTGCCCGATGAAATAGAACAATACCGAGACCGGAAATGGCGGCGCGAGGAATCGTTAAAAATCAGTACGGTTGAGGAGGCTGAGGGAATGGTCGAGGATCTGGGATTTTGTCTCGGACTTACAGATGCTCGTAAAAATCTGCCATCGGTTTACATCGCCGTCTGTGGCCGCCGCGACGCGCATATGCCGCGCAATGTCCAGAAAGATTTCGAAGCAAGCAGGGCGTGGGTTTTGAAAGACGAAGTAATTGCCCGCGCAAAGGTTTACTACGCAAAACTCGTCAAGGGGCATTCGATGTTTCTTGCGCCGCGAATGATTCCGGTTTTCAACGCGATCTGGGGAGTTTCGCGACAGGGGGAAAAGGACGAGCTTTCGGAAAATGCCCGAAAGGTTCTGAAAGTGCTTCGCAAGGAATGGGATATGGCAACCGCTGATCTGCGGGCAGCCTGCAAGTTCAAGGATAAAAAGGACCTGACAAAAGCTATCGATGAGCTCCAGCGAAAGTTGAAGGTCGTGCCGCAGGAAGTGGTTTATGTCCCCAAATTCACCTACATCTGGACACTCGCCGAAGCCCGCTTTCCCAAAGAATTATCAATAAAAATGCCGCGAGAAAAAGCCGTTCGCGAACTCGCCCGATGTTATTTGCAAATGTGCGGCATGACCCTCGTCGGCGAACTATCCGGTAAATTCGGGTTTCCCCGCTGGGAATCAGGGCGGGCGAATCATCAGCTTGTCGATGAAGGTTTCGCGGAGCGATCGCCACCGGGCGTTTACAACATCATGAACCGTGACCTCCAAATTCTTTAACCCTGAGCCAAAATGTCCAATTATATTTCAAGCAGGATTTTTAGGGTTTCCTCTACTTTCAGCATTGTTTCGGATGAAATATTGCCGAATTGTTTGACAAGTCGTTCTTTGCTGATCGAGCGCATTGCTTCACACATGATAAAGCTTGGCAGGGTCAACCCGCCTTCGGGGGGCCATACGGCAACATGCGAACGAATATGCCTATCTTTGGATGTGAATGGAACGGCGTAAACAACCTGAGCAAAACCCTGATTAAAGTAGTCGCTGGACACGACAAGAACCGGACGAAGTCCTGCCTGTTCGTGCCCGACCGTAGGGCTAAGATTGGCCATATTTGGCCCGCTTAATTTGTGTCATTCAATTTCCATTCCATCGGTCAAGGTGTTATCCCATAGTGCGGTTTCCGCGGCGTATTCCTTCCAAGCCTCTGCATCGGTGCGCAGCATTCGATAATCATTGCTCAAACCTTTCAAAAAAGCTTTTCTTCGATAGTCATCAATAGCCTTTTCAATAATGTCCTGCATCGGCTTTCCTTCCGTGTTAGAAAGAGAACGCAATACTTCGTGAGTGTTTTTGCTGATTCTTACTTGCGACATGATATTCGATCTCCCGATTGTCACTATAAAGGCCCCTATTATGTCAACAATTTGGGTGACTGTTTGTGTGACAGGGTTAGGCTATGACAGGTAAGCCATACCTGTTTTCCGCTTTCGCCCCAAAAATAAAATCCTGACGCAAGAGCGAGAAGGCACAAAATCGTAAATGCAAAGAGCCATTTTCGATTTTGGAATTGGGATTTTGGATTTTGGATTTGGGAGTTTGGATTTGAGGTTTGAGATTTTGGATTCGGATTTGAGATTTTGGATTTGAGATTTTGGATTTGGAATTTGGGATTTGAGATTTGAGATTTTGGATTTGAGATGTCCGGGGAACTTCATTCTCCAGTTTTTGCTCGTCAAATATTTCAGATTTCAAATTTCAAATTTCAAATTTCAAATTTGAGATTGCGAATTTGAAATTTCGGTTTGCGAATTTGAAATTTCAAATTTCAAATTTCAAATTCTGTTACCCCGTCGGTGATTGCGCGGATTTATATCCGCGTCCCGGAATGGTGACGATAAATCGATGCTCGCCTTGGATCTATCGGTTGGTCGCCAGGCCTGCAAAACAAGCGTTTGGCTACACGGACATTGTGAATCAGCGTTTCGGGTGTCGGCGTCGTTAAACACCCCGCGGCCCATGATACTCCGCATAAAATGCGGAGTATCATGCTCGTCGTGAAACATCCGGATGATAATTCCGAAAAAGAATGAGACATACGGCATATTTCAGTTTCTGCACAGATTTTTCCGAAAGCATCAAAGCACGGGCTGTTTTAGGATTTCGGCCAGCGCTCGTAATCGGGCTACGTCGGCTGGGGTTCTGCCGTCCTGTACTGCGCCTTTTTCGGCTTCGGCGGCGAGCTTTTTGAGATTTGCTCGGTCGGCCGCCTTCAGGCCGGATTTTTCTGCCGTCTCGATGGCCGTCCGCATGCGTGTGACGCCGTCGGCCGGTGCACCGGAGCGCTCAAGCTGATCGACGTATGCCTTTGCAATGACAAGTTTGTTCGGCCAGGCGATTTTTTGCTGATTCTGCACATTCAAACGATCAACCTGAACCGACTTAGCGGCATTGATCTCGTTTTGGGTGAGATATTTGGTCGGCGTCAGATCGAAGACGTCGAGGCCTCGGGCGATCTCGGATGAGTAGATCAGGCCGTTGTACCAGTACGCCGACCATGAACCGCCGAGTATCAAAACTTTCGGATCGATCGGGCCGCGATCGAAATAGGCGATCTCGAATACGTTTTCAGGGTCGGTGAAGTCCATAACCGAGATGCCGCCCTGATACCATGCCTGCACCTTGATGTCGCGGCCCGGAACCGGTACAAGCGAACCGTTGTGAGCAACGCAGTTTTCGCTGTCGCCCTGTGCGGCAGGCAATTTATAATAGCTTGCAAAGCTCAGCTTGTTAGCATTCAAGCGGAAGATCGCGTCTGCTCCCCACACGCTCGGGTCATTCTCACGGCAACGCGCGCCCAAACCGCCGCCCCATTCGTCGGTAAATACAACTTTCTTTCCGTCATTTGAAAAGGCAGCCGAGTGCCAATATGCATAGTTCGTATCATTCACGGCGTCAAGACGTTTCGGATTTGCAGGGTCTTTTATGTCCAGCAAAATGCCGTTGCCGGAACACGCACCGGCCGCGAGCCCGATGGCCGAATAAACGGTAATATCGTGGCATTGATCGGTATCGGACGGCGGATTTAGTGCTCCTTTTTCGCCGTGCGAGCCGCCATCGGTGAGAGCGTTTATTTTACCCGTTTTCGGGTCTGAAAAAATTCGGGGGCGCGACACGATTTTTGAGTCATTCGGAGCCGCTAACGGGACCTTTATTATGTCGATACGAAAGCGTGCCGTATCGGGGTCTTTGTCCGGCGGCCCATCTGAGCATCCCGCGAGTTCCTCGTCCTGACGTACAAAGGACGTTCCAGAAACATAAATGTAAACGTTGTTCTTATCCTTCGGATCGACTACAAGCGTGTGCGTGTGCGAGCCGCGGCAGGTTTGCACGGCGCCGACCTGTTTCGGCTTTAAAATATCGGAAATGTCGAAAATCCGAACTCCGCGAAATCTATTTTTCTCGGCCGCCGGCGGGCCCTGCTGCGGAGCCTGGCCCGCGGCTGGCGCTGGAGGCGGGGCAAATCCCTGCTCGCCGCAATCGAGCCGGCCGTTTGGCTGCTCGACCGACATAAAGAGCAGATTTTTGTAAACCGAAACATCGCCCTGACCGCCCGGACAGATCAGAGACGTTAGCAACCTGGCCTTTGCCGGGTCTGCAACGTCATAGATATTGATACCGTAAAAATTGCCGAGGAAAAGGTGGTTTCCCTGGAAAGCGAGGTCAGAATTTGCAAAGGCCAGCCCGGCAAAGCTCATTTTCAACGCTGGCGGGATCTGTGAGCTGTCCGCAATACCCAATGCGGTCAGAGCCTTTGCCACCTTCGGATCATTCGGGTCGATACCCAGCTGAAACGCATCCGGTTTCTTGAGCAGCAAAACGTTCTTTATGCCCATCGACGTTTCACCCGCATCGAACAAACCGGGCGACAATTTCGCACGCGGGTCGCTGGTATCCGACCCTTTCATTCCGGCCGGCAGCGCCGAGGCCGGTTCGGGCACGCTTTGAGCCGGCGTCCCGAATGCGAAGCACGAAAATAAAAATATGGAAGCTGTTACTAAACGGAAAGCGATACTATGTACTCGAATCATTTTTTCTCCTTCGGATGTTTCAATTGATTGAAAAATATTATGTTTCTGCGTTAGCTCCGTCGAAAATATTTTGTAGAAGATATTCTTAAAATTTCATGAGCTTCGCAGGTGCGGCATACAGTGTATCGCCCCTGCGAATCGTTAATTATTCGTACCAATTCTACAAACACATCGCTCCGATGGAGCTAAAAACGTTAGTGATTTTTTAAGCAGCCTCTAAGCGAGAAATCATGGTCTGCTTTTACTTTTTAAGCAAATTCTGCATTAACTTGATCTCGGCGCGTTGGCCGCTGTCAACCTCGGTTGCGAACGTGAATATTTCAGCATCCTGTCCGCCACCGGCGGTGTCGTACAAATCTTTTACCATAACAAGCGCTCCCGCGTGATGCTGTATCATTCCGGTCAAAAAAAGTCTGTCAAATTCAGGGCCTTTAGCTTTTCGCAGAGAATCCATCTGCTTTGTGGTGAGCATACCGGGCATTTGCATTTGGTGGCTTGCGTGGTTCATACCAGACATTTCCATTCCATCCATACTGCCCATCTTCATCGAAACATCCTCGCCCCTGCTTTCGAGCCAGCGTTTCATAAAATTAATTTCATCAGACTGTGATTGGCTGATGCGCTCTCCCAATCGTCGAAGATCACTGTTCTCCGTCCGCGGGGCCATAAGAGCAACCATTTCAACCGCCTGGGCATGATGCATTATCATCCCCTGCATAAACTCTACATCTTTAGAGGAACGCGGCGGCAGCTTCGCCGTGGTTGACGGCGGAAGAGTGCGTGTTGGCTGCCCGGGCGCCCCCGGCTGAACAACAAGCGCCGGCGGCGGAACAGACTGCTGTGCTCTGGCCGGAAGCGTTAAAAAACACATACAAATACCCGCCAGAATCAGCCATAGTTGCCTCGGCCGGCCAATATAAGAAAAAGTCTTTATCTTTAAGCAATGGAACATTATATCTTAGTTTACCTCAAATTTGCCGTATAATACCAGCCGAAAAGTTTCGACAGGGTAGAGGCTGCAGCCCGCAATAGACGTATTCAAAATGGAGAAAGCGCACAATGCAATAAGGCCGCATCCTATTTTACAGAGTTAAGATGCATTTTGTTTCAAACGGGCGGCTGTTATTTTGAACATCGCCGCGATATAAGGTATTCTTTAGCTTAAAAAGGGGAGAAATAACATGGAACGTAAAACGGCAGACGATTATCCGCAGGAATTATTAGATCTATTTCACGAGTATCAACACGGCGATATTGACCGGCGGTCGTTTCTTAGCGGCATAGGAAAATTTGCGGTTGGCGGCCTGACGGTCGCGGCGATTTTTGAGAGCCTTACGCCCAATTATGCATGGGCGCAAACTGTGGCACAGGACGACAAAGACCTGAAAGTCGGTTACGAAACCGTACCTTCGCCCGCCGGCAACGGTTCGATCAAGGGCTATCTCGCCCGTCCCGCGAAAGGCAAGAAATTTGCGACGGTGCTCGTCATTCACGAAAATCGCGGTCTAAATCCATATATCGAAGATGTTGCACGGCGGCTCGCAAAAGTTGGCTACATGGCCTTCGCTCCGGACGGGTTGACCTCTGTCGGCGGCTATCCCGGTGATGACCAAAAAGGTGCTGCGGCCTTTCGTACCGTTGACGGCAAAAAAATGACCGAGGATTTTGTCGCTGCTGCTAAATGGCTCAAGGCCCGCTCCGAAAGCACCAAAAAATTGGGAGCCGTAGGTTTTTGCTTCGGCGGCGGGATGGTCAATCAACTCGCGGTTCGTCTCGGGAGCGATCTCAATGCCGGCGTCGCGTTTTACGGCCGCCAGGCCGGCCTAGCGGACGTGCCTAAGATCTCGGCCCCGCTAATGTTCCATTACGCCGGTAACGACCCGGGCGTTAACGCCGGCATCGCCGCCTACGAAGCCGCTCTAAACGAGAATAAGAAAAAATTTGAAACTTTCACTTACGAAGGCAAACAACACGGCTTTCACAACGACACAACCCCCCGTTACGACCCCGAAGCCGCCAAACTAGCCTGGGAACGTACCCTCGGTTTCTTTAAGAAACATCTCAAGTGATCGGCACGAAAAGAAACGGCAGACGCCAGTCTGCCGTAAGTCATTGATTCTAATGGTGGCTGGAGAGGGACTTGAACACTCGACCTCGGGGTTATGAATCCCGCGCTCTAACCAGCTGAGCTACCCAGCCACGAACACTTGATTATAGTTTGATAGACGAAAAAATCAAGCGAATTGCCTCGAAATTGGTTTAGATTGTATAATTGTCTGAATGCTGCGGTTAACCAGCGAACCATAACGGCTCTGAGGGCTCGATTTCCCGCTTGATTTTGTGTCAGGACCGAACCCTTACCACCGTTATTCAGAACCAGAATGAGTACAGTGCAAAGAAAATTATCAAGAACCTTCAGCGCATTTTTCGACTCTGAAAAATCCAGTGGGATCTTACTTGTTATCTGCACTGTGATCTCGCTTATCTTTGCAAATTCGATGTTCGGGCCTCATTATATTGGCCTTTGGCAGATGTATATCGGCGGTTTGAGTCTGGAACACCTGGTGAATGACGCCCTGATGGCGATCTTCTTCCTGCTTCTCGGTTTAGAACTCAAGCGCGAACTGTACAACGGCGAACTCTCTAATTTTAAAAACGCTCTGCTGCCTATTTTTGCCGCCTTAGGCGGAATCGCCGTACCGGCTCTGATCCATTTCTACTTTAATTACGGAACGCCGACGCAATCCGGTATCGGTATTCCTATGGCAACCGACATCGCATTCGCTCTCGGTGCCCTCGCCATATTAGGCAGCCGTGTTCCCGCTTCGCTCAAGGTTTTTGTCGTCGCTTTTGCGGTTTTGGACGATTTGTGTGCGATCGTCATCATAGCGGTTTTCTACACCGCCGAACTGTCGATCGTTTATCTTGTGGGAGCGATACTGGTTTGGGCTCTGCTGGCCGCCGCGGCCCGCGCACTCAAAATTAAATCGTTGATTCCGTATCTTGTATGCGGCGTATTGATCTGGTTCTTAATGTTTAAATCGGGCGTTCATGCGACGATTGCGGGGGTTTTGCTGGCATTCGCCCTTCCTTCGTCAGAGATCGAGGACGATGAATCATCGCCGTCCTATCAGCTTGAGAATCTATTGCATAAACCGGTCGCGTTTGTGATCTTGCCGATTTTCGCGCTCTGTAATACGGGAATTGTCATCGGTTTGGACTGGGCTGCGAATTTATCCACTCCAAACAGCACCGGTATTATCGCCGGTTTGGTTTTGGGTAAACCGCTTGGTGTAACGCTTGTAAGTTTTATAGCTGTTTCAATTGGAATTTGCCGCCTGCCGCTCGACCTGAACTGGCGTCACGTTTTTGGCGCCGGCCTGCTCGGCGGCATCGGTTTTACGATGTCTATTTTTATTACAAATCTGGCGTTCACGGACAGCGCTGTTGTAATCAACAATTCAAAAATGGCGATTCTGCTGGCGTCGTTTACGGCCGGAACGGTTGGCTTTTTGTGGCTCAAACTGTTTGGCCAGCCTGAGGAGTCGGACGAAGATATCGATGCAATGGATTTTCACGTAACTGAAATTTGACTTGCGATTCAATTTATTTCAAACCTTGGGAAAATGAAAACCGGCAACCGCATTATTTAATAATACGTCAAAGCGTAAGAACCAGGGAGGGAGTCGTAACATAAAATACTGTAAACTGGGCTTGCCGCGAAATGTGTTAGCCCCAAAAGACCCATGAAAATATATCTTAACCAAACACCTAAACGCTTTGATCGACGATTTTCGTTTTGCTTATTTTTCTTTGCTCTGATTTGCGCTTTGCCTGATTTATCGAGCGCCCAAAAAAATACCGGCTTAGGGCAATTCCGGGCTATTACGGTCATCACCGAGCCAAAAACCACTGTCTGGATCGACGGTGTGAGCCGCGGGAAAACCGATGAGTCCGGACGGATCGAGATCAACACCGTGTCACCCGGAACCCATACGCTGCGCCTTCGATCTGACGGTTTTAAAGAAAAATCTCAACCGCTGACGGCTGCGCAAAAGGGTGAGATAAACGTAACACTCGTCAGGACAACCGACGAAGCCGAACTTGCCTTTCAGGAGGGAGAGCGTTTAGCCTTTGCCGATCGTGAGAAATCCGTCGCCGCTTATCGCAACGCAATCAAACTTCGTCCGAATTACCCCGAGGCTTATCTGGCACTTGCCCGTGTGCTCGCCGAAATGAGTGACCTTGCTGACGCACAAAAGGCCATCGCTACCGCACGAAAGCTGCGCCCCGCTTACGCCGAAGCCTCTGCGGTCGAGGGCCGCATCCTCAAGGAAAGCGGCGAAGAGGCGAAAGCGATTGCGGCTTTTAAGCGTTCGATAGCCGAGGGAAAGGGCTTTCAACCGGAGGCGTATGCGGGGTTGGGTTTGCTTTATAAGGAAAAGGCGGATGGATTTGGAGCTTCCGGCGACTTTGACGCCGAGGACATAAACTATGGCGAGGCCGCCAAAAATCTAAAAATTGCCGTCAAACAGCTTTCCGGTGCCCCGGACACCATCGTTATCTATCAAGTTCTGGGCCTCATCTATGAAAAGCAAAAAAATTATAAAGACGCCATTGCCACCTACGAAGAGTTTTTGAGAATTTTCCCCGACACCGCCGAGGCAACCGCCGTACGTTCCTTTATCGTTCAGATCAAAAAGGCTATGGCTCCGCCGAATTAAAACTTCGAGATCAGGGTTTCGATAATTGGGCGCGCACAGCCAAAAAATACTTGTCGCTTATCGCCTCGGTGTGCTAAATTTAAATCTGCGGCGATTAGCAGAGTTCCAGCCTGCCGCTTTGCCAGAATAATTCACCAGAAATAAATCCGCGTCGGTTTTTCGCACGAGAACAACAAAAATGGCAGATACGCCTTTTATTTTGCAAGAACATCAGTTTCAGAGGCTCAAGTCCGTTCTCGAACGGTTAAAGGTCGAATGCGCCGCAAGGGTCGTTTTTTTGATTGACCGCGACGGCCAGCAGATCGCATTTAATGGTGAGATCGGTGATATGGACACAACCAGCTTTTCGAGCCTGGCGGCGGGTAACGTTGCGGCCACGAGCAGCATGGCCAAACTGATCGGTGAAGACGCATTCCCGTCGGTATTTCACGAGGGCGAACGCGAGAGCATATTTATCAGCATCATCGGCCGATGTTTGCTTGTCACGGTCTTTGACGAGCGTTCGACCTTGAGCCTCGTAAAGATACGCACAAAGCGCGGCAGCTATGAGGTCGCCGCAATTTTAGATGAGGCCGCTCAAGATTCAGCAGATTTTCGCGTCAATCAAAATTCGTTCTTCTCCGAGATAACGGACGAAGATATCGACAGCCTGTTTAGCTGATTTTGTGGTTTTAGGTTTAGGATTTTAAATTGAAATCCAAAATCTGAAATCCAAAATCTATAATAACTATGACTTTTATCAACTACGCATCTCGAGAGATCAATTGCAAGATCGTGTACTACGGCCCTGGACTGTGCGGCAAGACGACCAATCTTCAGTATATCTATGATTCGACTGCCCCGCAGGCAAAGGGCAAGCTCATCAGCCTCGCCACCGAGACCGATCGCACCCTGTTTTTTGATTTTATGCCGCTCGAACTCGGGACGGTGCGCGGATTTAAGACGCGGTTTCACCTCTACACAGTTCCCGGACAGGTTTATTATGATGCTTCGCGCAAGCTGATATTGAAAGGCGTTGACGGCGTTGTATTTGTAGCCGACAGTCAGGAAGAGCGTATGGACGCCAATATTGAATCGCTCTACAACCTGGAAGAAAATCTCTCGACACAGGGATATGATCTTAAACAGATTCCATACGTTTTGCAGCTAAACAAACGTGATTTGCCAAATGTGACTCCAATAGACGAGCTTTCGCAAGAGCTGGCCAGAAAAGGCGAACCGGTCTTCGAGGCCGTGGCAGTCAACGGTACAGGCGTTTTTGATACGCTAAAGGCTGTGGCGAAACAGGTTTTGACAGAATTGAGAAAAGGATAGTATTCATCGCGCGTATGGTTTAGCAGGCCTTTTTTGACGGAGAACAAGGCCGGGGACAGGAGAGTTTCCGCGTCTTGATTTTCCCGAATAACCTTTACCTGACTTCCGCACTTTTTCTGAAATATTAGGTCTGAGTACCGCAACAAAGGCTTTACAAGGATTTCGGAATGATGAATGGGTGTCCCGGCGGGTGTCCCAAACCGAAATCTAAAGTACAGGAATCGTCGCGCACGGTTTAGCTGGCCGTTTAAAATGCAGAAAAAGCCGCGAGGACAGGAGAGTACTCGCGGCTTTCTTTCTTGCACTCTTTTTTTACGAGTACTACTTAGGCATCAAAACGCTGTCAACAACGTGGATAACGCCGTTCGACTGCATTACGTCGGCGATGGTCACTTTTGATTTGCCACCTTTTGCGTCGGTCAAAACAACGCTGCCGCCTTCCATTGAGGCTGTCAGCGTGCCGCCCGCAACTGTTTTGAAGGTCGCTTTACCGTCACCGGCTTCGATCGCCTTTGCGATAGCCGCTGCATCCTGCTTACCGGGTACAACGTGATAGGTGAGAATGCCGGACAAAGCTTGTTTGCTTTCCGGTTTCATCAAGGTGTCAAGTGATGCTTTCGGAACTTTGTCAAAGGCGGCATTCGTCGGTGCAAAAACCGTAAACGGACCCGGGCCCTTTAACGTTTCAACCAGCTCGGCCTGCTTGACCGCCGCAACAAGCGTCGTGTGATCTTTCGAATTCACGGCGTTGTCGATAATATCTTTATCCTTCATCATCGGAGCACCGCCAACCATCGGATTCTCACCCGACATAGCTGAATTAGAATTCATCATCGAATTTGAGTTCATCATCGAGTTTGAGTTCATCATCGCGTTTGAATTCATAGCGGAATTATTTGCATTCATCCGGTTGGTGCTGTTTGTATTTGTGGCCACTTCACCACAGGCAGACATGGCTGCCATGGTGCCGGCTAATGTAATCGTCAAAAATGTCTTATTCATATCAATCTCCCAAAGTTAATTAAATCTAAAAAGCTACTCTGTGACAACGCATCTTTCCGCATAGATCTGAATGACATATGCTTGCAGTTGCCAATATGAGTTTTCTACTAAACATTATACGCTATTTTTTGAAATTTAGATTCAAGTGAGGTGATCGGTCGCAGCAGTAAGATCTTATTTACTTGCAGATCGACCGAAAACCCAAGCTTTTATCCTATTTCCTTTTCGAAAAATTCGGTCACTCTTTACGGCAAAATCTTAATGGCGGAGCCGACGGGACTCGAACCCGCGACCTCCAACGTGACAGGCTGGCGTTCTAACCAACTGAACTACGACTCCGCATTTGGAATTTAGATTTTGGATTTTGGATTGAAAGCGACGGAGCTAACCAATCCAAAATTGTAAATCCAAAATCCAAAATCGACTCTGGTGGGCACGAAGGGACTCGAACCCCTAACTTCCTCCTTGTAAGGGAGGCTGTCTACCAATTGACGTACGTGCCCGGAATATAAAGTCCCGGTCAAAATATCGATACCTCGCGACCGGTTTAATTTTCAAAAAATATCGCCCAATTCCGAAAAATGAGCGAACTGCAATCCTACGAAAGTTGCGATACATATGTCAAGCTTAACCGCGTTTCATTATTACCGGTTTATTCTGCGGGTCGGGAAGAGACGGGGCATTATCGTATGTCAGGACCGTTCCGCCGAAGCCGACGGCCCAGCCGCGTTCGCCGTTGAAGACGATTTTTTCGAGGCGGTGTATTGTTTTTGAGTTTTCGCCGTTCCACGTGTTGCCGCCGTCGCGCGTGCGGATGATAATGCCATTTTCGCCGACAGCCCAACCGTTTGACACGCTGGTAAAATAAACGTCATTTAGATCGGCCGTCACGTTTGACAACTGCTGCCGCCAAAGGCGTCCACCGCCGCTGGAACGAAATATCCGGCCTTTTGAGCCGACCGCCCACGAACCTTTTTGACCCGCAAAAAAAACGGCGTTAAAGCGTGTGTCAAGATCGCCGAGCAGCGTGGCTTTTTCCCAGGTAAATCCGGAGTCCTTGCTAAATAAAATTGTGCCGCCGGTGCCAACGATCGCTCCGGCCCTGTCATCAGAAAATGCCCCGTCCAGCAACAGATAACGTATCGCGGACTTTGACTTTCTCCAGGACACGCCATCTTCCTGCATTTTGTAAAAAACACCGCCCTCGCCAAACGCAATGCCGACGCCGTCGTTGTTAAACACTATTCTGGTCACGCGTTCGCGGCCGCCGTCCAGAAACTCGATCTTTTGCCACGTCAGGCCACCGTCGATGGTTTTTTGCAAATAAGATGTGGGATTTGAGCCGCGGTTAAAAACATTTCGTTCGCACAGGAGCCAACCGGTTGTTTCATTCAAAAAATGAATTTGGATCAGAGAATCATTTGTAATTTTTTTTTCCTGAATCCACGTGGCGCCGCCATCGGCGGTCGAAAGCAAAACACCATCCGTGCCGGCAATCCAGCCGATGTTTTGGTTAAGAAAATTAACGTCCTTAAACCAGGCAAAGCTGTTCGTATTGCGCTTCACCCATTCGGCATTTACGGTTTGAAAACCGCAAAGCAGGAGGATGACGATTAAGCTTTTCCAGATTTTAGACATATCTCTAAAGGATAAATGGCCCGCCATCGTGCCGGCTTCCGCAAAAAGAGAAATCGCAGACTTTACTGCTTTACAAGTAACCGACGCCCCGAGTTTCGGTTAGAACGGGCTGCCAAATAATAGCCTTGCCGCGCTGGCTTTGCCTAACGTGTCAAAGAATTTTTCTATCGTAAAACCTTTGCCTGAAACAAAAACCTGATCGCCCGGTCTGAGAAATACCATTTCGGCCTTGCCGCTTTCCATTTTAGCGAGGCTCACCTGTTTGCGTTCGAGACGGCCGTCCCTTGTATAGCTGACGACATACACCTTGTCCTTGTTGCCGTCTTTGGTTACACCGCCCGATTCGAGGATTGCCTCGTAAACACTCACTTTGCGATCCATCACCCGGACGCCCGGTGTGGCAACATTGCCCATAACGCTGTAGCGCGTGGACATCGCTTTATTGAGGGTGACGTTGACCTTTGGGTCAATGATAAATTCATCGAGCTTTTTTGTGATCTCGGCCGCGACCTGTTCGACCGTCTTGCCTGCTACAAGTACGCCTTCGCGGATCAAAGGGTATGAGATGCGTGCATTTGGCGGAATCGTCAGGCCGAGCGCGCAATAATCCGGGCATTGGCCGAATACCTCGATCGAGATTATATCGTTTGGGCCGAGACGGTATTCCTTAAGGTAATTATTGTAATAGGGCGTTACCTCATCTTCTTCGGATGCATCATCTGCGGGTTCTGCCGTTTTATCGTCAGCCGCAGATGGAGCCGGAAGCGGCGTATTTTTTACCACGTTCCGTTCTTTTTTCGTTTTTCCGTCTTTATCGCTGGCTTTTTCGGCCTGACCGAAACTTGCGCCGGCCAGCATAAATATGAGCGTCGCAACGATTGAAATATTTCGTATATATATTATCGCTTTCATAACTATTTCCTCGTCCGTTTACAAAAATGTCTATTAAACTGCTTTATCCAAAACCGAGAGCTTGGTGACGGCCGCCCTCGAACCAAAATAAACGCGGTTTCCGGCCCGCTTTGCCTAACGGCCTTTTCCAAAGAGCACGGTCTTAACCGTATCAAACACAATCACCATATCGAGCGTCAGGCTTTGATTCTTTATATAATACAGATCATATTGCAGTTTTTGAATCGCGTCACTTACCGATGCACCGTACGGATATTTAATTTGTGCCCAACCCGTCAGGCCCGGAGCTACAAGATGCCGGTGGTCAAAATACGGTATTTCTTTTGTCAGCTGCTCGACAAAATGCGGGCGTTCCGGACGCGGCCCGACGAAATTCATTTCGCCTTTCAGGATATTCCAAAACTGCGGCACTTCGTCGATCCGCAGCTTTCTGATCACTTTACCGACTCGAGTCGTTCGTTCATCGTCGGGTACCGCCCAGATCGGCGTGCCATCGGCCTCGGCATCCGTTTTCATTGAGCGAAACTTGATAACCTTAAATCGGCGCCCGCGCATTCCGATGCGTTCCTGCATATAAAAGATTGGCCCGCGGGATTCAAGTTTTATGAATATTGCCGTCAAAACCGCAACCGGAAACGAAAATATCAGCCCGATCAGGGCCAAAAGCCTATGAATCAACTCGCGAAACGCTGATTTTACGGGCGAATCACGTCTGCGTCCCGCATAAATTAGCCACGACGGCCGCAACATATCAACGTGAACCTTACCTGTTATGCGTTCAAAGAACGAGGTACATTCCTCAATGGAAACATCGCCCGCGAGGCTCATTTTCAGCAGGGCTTCGGTCGGAAAAGCGCCGCGGCGTTCGCGCACCGCGATGACGACACGGTCGATCTTTTCACTTCTGATAACAGATTCGAGTTCGTGGGCTTTGCCCAGGATCTCGGACCGTCCGAGTTTTTCACGCGGCTTTGCACCATTTTCGGATATAAAACCCGCGATGCGGTATCCGGCGTCACGCCGTTCCCAGACAGCTTCGGCGGTGTCCAGTGCGGTCTGCCCCGTTCCGACAACCAGTATCTTTTCACCAATATCCGGGTGTCCCGTCAATGAATGTATAAATATACGCCATCCTAATAATAACATCAGGACGATCGGCACCGAATAAACCGACACACCGCGTCCGAGCAGCAGCGGCGGGACAAGATAAAATATTAGCGCCAGCAGCATCCACGCAATGCCCAGAGCCTGTACGAGCCTCAACATCAGCTCGCGCCGGTTGGTCATCACTATGTAATCGTAGAGATCATAAAAATAGAGAATCAAGAGGCATACAACCGTCGCAAGACCTATTTTGTACCAGCCGTTTTTGGAATTTAACTCGTTTTCGGAACCGGCTGAACCGAGGCGCAGGTAAATTGCCAGGATCACTCCGCCGTAAATAAAGGCGGCGTCTGCCAATAAGAACCAAAATATCCTCGGACTGACCCGTGTTGCACTCATTTTCTGGTTACCCGTCGATTACAGGCTTGTTGGCTGATTCTCCCAATCGTTTGTAATTGTAATAGCCGTAGTTATAATGAGACTCCTCCAAAACGTCTTCGCTTTGATTGAGTACAACGCCGAGAAGGCGGTCTTTCGGCAGCGGTTCCAGTAGCCGCTCGATGGCGCTGCATTTTGTCCGGTTTGCACGCACGACAAGCAGGGCACCGTCGGCGTGATTGATGAGCACAGTCGCATCGGTAAATATACCAAGCGGCGGAGCGTCGATAATTACGTAATCAAACATCTCGCGGGCCTCGCGCAGAATCTCTTTGAATTTGGGTCCCGAGATCAGTTCGGCGACGTCGCTGCGGGCGTCGCCGCCTGGCAAAATGTGGAGGCCCGACGGTTCGAGCCGCACAATTGATTCGGCGAGGGTCGCCGTTCCGGCAAGCACATGCGACAGCCCGCTGTCCGTTTCGATCCCAAGATAATCGGCGAGGCTCGGCATACGCAGATCGCTGTCGATGATCAGACACTTGACGCCGTCGGTCTGGGCGAGCATCCAGGACAGATTTAAAGCGGTGACCGATTTACCTTCGCTTGCATTTACGCTGGCAACAACAATAGACTGTAATTTCTGACGTTGGCTTTTATGCAGAACATGAGTTCGAAGGCTGCGGTATTCTTCGCAATAGTTTGATTGCGGCTGAGTTATCGCGACGAGGCGCGGCTCGACGCGCGTCGCATCGACAGTCCAACTGACAAAATCAGGAAGCTGTCTTGTGTCGACGCGCGTCAAGCTGCTTTCGGCGTTCAATTTTGCCCCGGCAGAGATGTCCGATTCTGACAAAACAGGGAGTGCCGTCCCGTTTGTAGAATGCGGCTGCCCTATGAACGCCGAACCTGGGTTACCGATCTTAATATCATCTGACAACAGCTCGGGCGGCATGTTTGGCCGCCTGAGCGTCCGGTCAAATGGGACTATGTTCTCAGAAGGTATCATTTCTCCGTCTGCGAAACTCTCGGTACGCTTCTTTTGTAATGCTTTCAGAATGCTCATCTGGATTGCTCCGTTCTAAAATTTAATTAACCTTGTTGTTGTACGGGAAAGAAAACGATCCGAGTTCGAGGCTCACATCATCATCATCCATATCCTTAACATCTTCGAAGATCAGGGTGTCGCCATTTGAATACCCGCCGGAAAGCAGGTCCGCATTTACGTTTTCAACCGGCAGGTCCTGCTTGAACATTCGAGGCTTGACGGCCTCTGTGCGTGCCTGTCCGCTCCAAAGATCATCTTTTGCATCGGCGCGTAGAACGCGTCCCTGCGGTTGTCCGAGCGATGTTTCAGCAGCCAGCATATTTTCATTTCGCGGCAGCATGTCGAGATTTTCGGCAACTGTCTCGACAACTTGGCGGCCGATTATCTGTTCGCCGGCGGAGTAAGCCGCAAGCATCGCGTTGTCACACAGATTATTTATCTGGCGGGGTATGCCCTCCGAACACTGGAATATAAAATCAACGGCTCCCGGCGTGAATATGGATGGCTGATCGGAACCCGCGATCAATAAACGCTCAGTAATATATCGATCAACTTCCTCGACATTGGGGAATGAGTGCATCGCGCATCTCAAAGCGACCCGCTGTTTTAATTGCCGTAAATTTGGCTGATTTAACTTATCACGCAGTTCCGGCTGGCCGGTCAAAACGATCTGGAGGTGTTTGGCGTTGTCCGATTCAAAATTGAGCAGCAGGCGAATCTCTTCGAGTACGTAATCGGAAAGCTCGTGCGCTTCGTCGATAATTATCACGGTCCGCAGGCCGCGTCGGTGCCGCTCTTCGAGTACCTTTCCCATCGTATTAAGCAATTCCGACTTGTTCGACCAATCCTTGATGCCGAGCATCTGCGTGACGTGATGATAAAACTCGTCAATCGAAAGGCGCGGATTAAAAACGTACGCGGCCAAAACGCTTGCGTCGAGCCTTCGCAAGATCCATCTCAAGGCCGTCGTCTTGCCCGTTCCAACCTCACCGGTGAGGACGATCAGCCCTTTGGCGTTCTCGAGGCCGTAATACAGGCTTGCAAGAACCTCGTTATAGCTCGGCGTAAACACGATAAATCGCGGATCCGGCGTCAATGTAAATGGTGTATCGTCTAAACCGAAAAATTCTTTATACATAATAACCTCTGATTTTGTATTCGCAGCCCTAAGTTACAGATTTGAATTTTCTGACGGCTGCGCACTGAATTATGAACTCCAGGCAATTTAAGAAACCAACCTGTCAAAAACCCTCGTAAACTGAAGAATTAAAACGATCAGCGGAATGATGCCGATCGCGGCCGCGACCCCGGCGGCCAATTTGAGCCAGCCCGAGCGGCGCATCCACGTTTTCTCACCCTCCGAAAGCAGCGGCGGGACCGACGCCAGAACCGGCAAACCGGTGTAATGTTTGGCGTCCTCGATGTTCTGAATCTTGAATAGCCTCGGTATTTCAAAAAATGCCGCTAAAAACAGGCCGAATGCAAAACCCGCGCCGGTTCCGACCATCGTCAGCAAAAACCGCTTCGGAGCGACCGGCGAACTCGGTACATTGGCAGGGTCCTGAACGCGTATCGTCTCGCCCTGCGAATTTGTCTCGACGCCGACGATAGTTTCCGCATCATTCTTTTTCTTTAGAATCTCGTCATAGGTCAACTTAGCCGATTGATATTGGGCATTGATGCCATCAAGCGCGACCTTTACGTTCGGGATTGAATTGATCCGCGCTTCGAGAGCGGCGATCTGGCCGCTGTTCTGCTGGCGTTCAATATCTTTCACCGAAAGCTGCTGCTCGATCTGTCCGATTTGGGCCTGTATTCGCTGGTTTTCAAGATCGAGATTTTTTTTCTGCAAGTCGGCTTTACGATCGCTCGACTGGGTCGCGATCTGAACACGCTTGTCGGTATTTTTTCGCAAATTCTCAACTTCGTCATTGAGCCGGTCGATCTCGCTATTCTTTGCGATAACGGCAGGGTGTTTTGCTCTATAAACTTTGAGAAGGGTGTCAAGCTGCCCCTTGAGATCCGCACGTTTCTGGATAAGCTGTGCGTAGGCCGGCGTGTCCTCGATCTGCGAAGCCTGTCGCGCCGTATCCTGCGTTTCGCGCTCGCCAAAATCCTCGATCAGACGCATCTGTCGATTGTTTGACGCAATGCCGTCGCTGAGACGGCCTTTTTCGTTGTATAGAGACTGCTTTTCCTTGGTGATAGTGTCTTCACGCTGTCTTAACCCCTGGAGCTGTGCCACCAATCCCTGCTCTGATTCGGGCAAGGTTGCGACATTCTGCATCATTATGTCGAGCCGCTGTTTGGCGAGATCGTCGAGAGCGGTTTTCTTTTCGTTTAACTGATTCTGAAAGAGTTCATTGGTCGATTCGGCGATCTCAACCGAATTTTGCACCTGGGCGTTGACGTATTTGCTTGCGAGCTCCGCCGCAACATTTCGTGCAGAGGCCGGGTCACGATCGCGATAACTAATACGAAACGCAGCAACTTTTTCATAGCCCGTCTCTTCGAGGTCAACCGTTACGGCCTTGTACATTTTGTCTATTATAAGTTCCATCGGCAGTCCGGACGCTCGTTCAACCTTAAACAGGTCGTATTTCTGAACCATCGGTTCGAGCGATGAACGGCTGAGTACTTCCTGATTGATCGTAGAGAGCCTCTGCGACAGATCTTCTTTCGACAGTGACGCAATGAGATTTGACGAGATCGTCGGCGGCTTGACCGTCAATAACGAAGTTGACTCGTAAATGCTCGGCAATTTATAAACCACATAACCGATAGCGGCTGTCAGCGTGATCATTGGCAGGATAATTACCCATTTTTGCCGTTTTAGTATTCCGAGCAATTCACCCGGCTTTCTTTGTCTAAATTCAACACTCATCTTTTTTACCTATTAATTATGCGTCTTCAGAATTTTTTTCCGCTTTTTTATCAACGGCTCCGCGAGCCAGAAATGAGCGGATCGTCACCGCAATAACCACCAAACAAATCCCAAATGTTAGCAAGCCGAATGATTCCGGAATAGATACAAAAAACGAATCATCCGCTGCCAAAATCTGAATTTCTAATAAATAAATCATCGTATCTCCCATTTATCAAAAAATCATCTGAACGTTATTCATTGATAAACATCTTGAGAAAGTACATCGACGCAATCACGGCGATTGCCGACTTAACCGCTGACCACCCTTTTATCGGCGGTTTTTGCCAGTGCCGTACCGAGACGGATCCGATAGCCTTTGTTTGGCTCTGTACCGGTTTTTTGAGCATTGGCTTCTTCGAGGGCAACGGCTTTTTTCAGCTGTTCAACCGCAGGTGAAACCAAACCCTTTTTCAAATAAACCCAGCCCAAAGTGTCGTAATATCCGGCGACAGTCTGGCTTTTGCTGACCGCCATCGTTGCGAGTTGCAGGGCCTCATCAAGGTTTCCCTGATTTTCCGCGATCAGCCAGGCGAGATTGTTTGCGGCAATTGCATTGCCGGGAACAATTTCGAGAGCCTTGCGGTACGCAGCTTCGGCCTCGGCGGTATTTCCCCTAGTGTCTTCGAGAATGCCGAGCAGCGTGTAGATCTGAGCCGAGGGCCTTTTTTCAAGAACTCTTTTATACTGTGCGACCGCCTCATCGGTGCGGTTTTGTCCGACCAGCATACTTGCGTAAGCGGAATAGGCCGGTAAATAATTTTTGTCCAGTTCGATTGACAATAATAACTCTTTTTCCGTTTCCGCTCCGTTTTTTTCCGCCTCGTATAACATCGATTTAAGATAATGGAGAGCGGCCAGCTGATCGGGTTTGCCCGCATTTACGATAAGCAATTCGTCGGTTTTAAGGTGTGCGTTTGCTGTTTGGTTGAGCCGGATCGATATATTTACGATGCCGCTTACGGCGTCAAAATTTTGTGCGTCCGAGGCAAGGGCTTTTTCGTACAGGGCAAGCGCCGTCTCGTTGTTTTGTTCCGCAACGGAAACCTGTGCGAGATTTACCATCGCCGACGAAGAGCGCGGTGAGAGCCGTGCGATCTCCTGCAAATCGACCTTTGCCTCGGGTATTTTGCCGAGAGCGAGGTAAGCCAGCCCTCTTGAGGAAATTGCACGCGTTCGCAAATCCCGTATCATCTGCTGATCGGTTTCAGCGTTCGGCGTGGCGGCATTTACCTTATCGAGTAATTCGTTTGAAAGTTTTAATGCGCTATCGTTGTCACCGGATGTAAACGCCGCTTGAATTCTTAGCAGGCCGGCCTTCAGGTAAGCGGGATGATAGCGTTCGAGATCAGAGGTAAAGGCATTTGCCTGATCGATCTGGCCGAGCGAAAGCCTTGCCTGAGCCATCAAAAACAGAGATTCACGGGCACTTGGCTGTTTTTTCAAAATATCTTCGAGGGTCTTGACCGCATCCTCGGCTTTATTTTCCTGTATTTGCAAACGCGCCCGGAGCATCAGTGCTTCGATATCGTCGTCGTTGATCTCAAATAAAGCATCCAGCTGTTCGTTGACCTTGGCGGTTTCTTTCCGGTCAAGATACATCTGCCCGAGCTTATAACGTGCGGGCACGTATCCGGGTGTGTCGGCAAGTATCTGACTTAGAGCATCGATGGCCTCGTCTTTGCGGTCGGTCTTTGCATAAAATTCGGCAAGCACGAGACGGCTCTCCGGACTGTTCTCCTGGATTTGGACGAGGTCAAGGTATGCAGTTTCGGCCTTGTCCATCTGACGGCTGGTTACGAAAAATTCCGCTAACGCTTCGCGTGCCGCAATGCTTGCCGCGTCTGTCGCAACCGCATTGTTAAACTGAATCTCGGCCTCGGCGTCCCGGCCGGCGTACATTAAAAACCGGCCGTATTCGGTATAACCCGCAACCGACTCCGGACACTCGGAAATGCCTTTTTGAATCGCGGCCTCAGCCTCTACCGGTTTTTCCAGGGTCAAATAGAGCCGTTCGAGGCTGATGTATGACTCGATCCGTTTCGGGTCAAACCCGATCGCCTTATTGACCGCGTTTACAACTTCAGTCTCAGGTTTTCCCTGAGCGGCGAGGATCGACGCTGTCAGAATATGACCCTCGATAAAACCCGGGTCAGCCGCCAGCACTTCGTCGCGAATCTTCTCTGTTTCCGCGATCATCGGCGGTTTTACCAGTAAAAAATAGTTGCCGAGTTTGGCCTTGGCGTCGAGATTTGTATTGTCTAATTCGACGGTTTTTCGCAGTTCATCAAGGGTCTCGTTAAACTGGCCGAGATTTTCGTGAGCTCGGGCAAGCCCCCAATGAGCTTCAGCCGAATCCTTGTCAGAATCAACCGCCGAGCGGAACTGCATCAATGCATCGTGAAATTTACGTTTTTGTAAATATTCCTCGCCCTTAGCCAAAAAAGATGCAGTTGAATGACCGCATGCAGCCAGAAAAAAACTCAGGCAGAGAAATATAAAAAGGTAGGCAAAACTACTGCGAAAACTTTGGCACTCTCGGTATAACATATTGTTCAATTGTCCGCTCCGATCAGCGTCAAGATAAAGGTCGGGGCGTTGACCAATTAACGATACGCGTCGGGCGTTCAGCAATCCGTGAGATTAAAAAATTCAGGATGGCTTATGATACTCTAAATTTCAAAAAATTCAACTCAAATAAAGCCGATTTTTTAACCGGCACTTGAAAAATACAGTCAATCAGCCTTAATTTTCAGAAAATGAGGGTTTTTGTCTAACCGAGAGTGTGCAAAGAGGTTTTTAGCGCACTGTAAATAGCGAAACGCCAGGTGATGGTCAAATTGGTTCCTGAACGCCGTCGGCACGTGAAATATTCGCGAGGGTGTTATGCGACAGGCTCGGGGCCATCAGCGCTTTTATTTGGACAATTTCACTGGCTTTCCGGTCGCGTTACGCAGGTTAAGGCCGATCGTTTTTGCGATCGTGGCTCCGGCGTCGGTCATTTGCAGTAGGCCTATGACGCCGCGGCGTCCGACGCCGGCACCGGAGGCGATGAAAGAGGCAAGATAATCAGGCCTTGTCGGTAAGTATCCGTGCATCCCGCGTGATCTGCTTTCGACGTTAAATTCGCCCGAATAGTTTGCCCCGAACGTAAAACCGTCGGCGGCGTCAAGCATAAGTACGGCCGAAGTGTTCGAGCCTGTATTACGTATTTCTTTCTCATCCAAGACCCTGAAAATCCCGCTGTCCGCACGTCTCTCAAGCGGCTCAAATATATCCCGCACTTTCTTTGCTGTTTCTTTGTCGTCAGCATCCTTTAAATAGATCGCGCACGCCGAACCGGTTGTATAGACGGCGGCTTTCCAGTCGGTCACGATGTTCCGGTCGCGTCCGTTCTCCGCTTTCTCGGTTTTAACCGTGACGAGCCCCGCCTGCTGCAAGAGAACACCGGGATGAAGCTGTCGCGTGATCGGCTTAAATCCGTGATCGCTTGTGATGAAAATGGCCGTTTCCGACAATGTTTATAACCCGTTAAATATTTGATTGAGCGTTGCGGCGATCCGGTATCCGGCAAGGGCGATCTGTTCCTGCCCGGAAACGAATGCCCGCTTTTGATAGTCATTTGACGGAAGCACATTTCGCTTTAGTTCGGGTGTATAGACGACCGAATTGAGCAGCCGGTAACCTTCGTCGTTCCATTCGCGGTAATCGCCGAGTTTCAGACGGCTTGTCATCCGGCTTAACGGATAGCGGCCCGTAATTTTGGCGGCAATTTTCGGAATATAATCGGCGTCGCACTCATCGTTCCTGCGCGGAACGCCGCGTCTGAGTATCCCGTCCCAGTAGGAGTGAAGATTTAACGAATTTTCCCTTGTACCTTCAGGCACGAGCAGAAAACGGTTACCGCCGCGATCGCCGTCTGTTTCGACTTCAGTTATCCGCGAACCGTTATGAAGCGGATTGTGGATATCACCCGCAACATGCAAAAACCACGCGAGGCTGACCGCTTTGTCGGCGTCCGGCAGCGTGCCGTCACGGAGCCGTTTTTCGAGATCGTAGAGCGTCGGGATGGCCAGGCCGTCGCTCACCGCCTCTTCTCTTACGGCGTTCGCGCCAACCTGTTTCCAGAGAATGCCGGCGTAGTGCCACGGGCCCCGATTATATTTATCAAAGCGCACTTTAAAATCACGGTTGCGGATGATGTCCGGCCATGTCGAGGCGATCATAAACAGGTCAAGCTCCTTCGCCGCGGACGAACGCGAACCGGCCAGGTAATAAACGCTTAAATGCGAATCCTCCGGTGCGTTCAGCAGCAGGTTGATCGCTTTAGCCCTCACCTCAGGAGTCATTTGCTGCCAGGCGATATAGGCCGAAACTTTATGCCCCGTGTCGTCCCAGGCATTTGCCGTTGTGCTCGAAATGAGCATTACAAAAACGAATGTCAGAAGATATTTATATTTTTTTGTCATTGGATTAATGTACCGTGTTTTTTTATAAAAAGGGAGCCGAAAACGCATTCGGCTCCCGCGCTAAAAACGCCCTCACCTAAAAGCGAAAGCGGGCAGCAAGCTGAAAACGCCTGGCGTTTGTACCATCAGGCTGGGCCCCATCGTTATTTCGCGCTCCAAAACTATTGTTTGGGGTTAGCACGATCGGAGTGTTTGACGGAGTGTTCGCCGGCGGCGTGATCGTATTGAAAGCGGTTGTATTAAACCCGTTGAAATTTCCGCGATTAAATACGTTAAACCCTTCGCCGATCAATTCTACGCTGACCGTTTCGGCAATGCGAAAAGTCCGCGAAAGCCTGAGATCGAGCCGATAGTTACTTTCGCCATAGATGCTGTTTCGCGGTATGTTCGGTGCAAGGCTCAAACCGCCGAGACCCAAGGTGCCGCCGCCAAACGGTGTAAATATCTGTCCGTCCTGCGCAAATGATATGGTTGGAATTGACAGGTTTGCCGAATACGGGCGTCCGCTCTCGGCCGTGTAGATTCCGCTCAACTGGTAACCGTTGAGAATAGCGCGTGCAATACGATTGTCGCTCCTGGTTGTCGGTAAACGGTAAACGCCGTTTGCAACAAACCGGTGTCGTTGATCCGTCGGCGACGGCGACCGATTGGCCTCGTCGTCAAATTGGTTGAATGAACTGGAGCCGCCAAAGGGGCTTTCCGACCCGCTTCCGCTGCCGTTGCCCGTACCGGATGTATTCTCCGCCCTCGCAAAAGTGTATGCAATGCCAAACTGAAAACCCTCGGAAAAGCGCCGTTTGACCTCGACCAATAGCCCGTTATAAAAATTCTCGCCGACCGACTGCAGCTGTCTTAACGAGCCAAAGGTCGGGTCCGGCCTTGATGAGTTTACGGGGACGCGGTTGGCAACCGGACATGTGCCGACCGGAATTATGGTGCAAGTGACGCCGGCGGCGAACGGCACGGTAAAGGTCTCGCCCGTGTCCTGTATCAGATACGTACGGGTAAATCGAGGTTCGGCCAGGTTTGTATCAAAATTAACCGGCAGCCGATCTCCCTTGGTGTAGATATAACTTGCCGAAATACTCAGATTATTGATGATCTGCCGCTCAATTCCGATATTAAACTCCTGCAAACGCGGGTTTTTGTAATCCGGGTCAAGCCGTGAAACATCAAGCGATGAATTGAGATTTACCGGAAATTGTGAAAAAGTATCCGGAAACAAAGGTGCTCCGACCGTGGTCGGTGAAATTGAGATCGAAGCGACGATCCGGTCAAGCGCCGGCGTACCGTCTGCATTTCGTAATCCGGTTTCGGTCAATGCATTAAAAATGGTTCCGTTCGGGGTGCGGCCGTAATACAAACCATATCCGCCGCGGATGACCGTTTTGCCGTCGCCAAAAATATCGTAAGCGACGCCGATGCGCGGGCCAATGTTATCCGTCGCCTGATTTATCGTTTGCGTTTCAGGAACGGCCGGGTTTGGCGCAACCGGATCCGGAAGATCCTGAAAATCATAACGAAGGCCGTAATTTATCGTCAAACGGGGTATCACACGCCACTGATCCTGCGCAAAAAAGGCATAATCGGTGGTCGAGAAAATCAGTCCCGGAATGCCAAAACTTTGTTGAAAGTTGGTATAACTTCGCAGTTCCGTCCCATTGTCCCGGGCTATCAGATCGCGTCCGTATGTGAGGGCATTTGAATAGGAGAATGAACCGCCGAAGTTTGACGGATTATCGATTCTGTCGCGGACACGGTTCAGTTCTGCGCCAAATTTTAGAGAGTGCGACCCAACCGTGTAGGTAACGTTGTCAACGAATTGATACCGTCTTTCGTCCGGCAAAGCGGGACGTTCGAGAAACGTTGCACGTCCATAGGAAAAGCCGCCCACGAAAACCTGCGGCGGCGGCTGATTACCAAATTCAAATTCGAAGTCGCGTGCTATCTGAGCACGAAACTCGTTGATCAGTCTCGAATTTATAACGCTGGTTACACGCAGATTGCCGCTGTTGATTCGCACATCGTCCGAACCGTTGCGCCCGACATTTCCCAAAACGATCGGCGTCTGAATGCCGTTTACGTGACGTGCGTTCAAATAATTATAGGTGAAAGATGCAGTATTTGCCTGATTTACGAGCCAATCGAGTTTTAACAAAACCAGATTTTGATCAAAACTGCGTGGAAGCGTATTGCCGGGTGCTCCGCCCGGAAAACGGGACCTGAGATCTTCGCTGCCTCGATTAAATGCGGTTGTATCGAGATTAAACTGCGTAATTTGAGCCGGAGTCGCATTCGCCGCCAAAACAGGCCGGCCGGTTGTCAGGACGTTGCTCAGATCCTCGGTCACAAGCGGGAAATCACGAATTTGCTGGTCATAATTGAAGAAGTAAAAAAGTTTGTCTTTGATAAATGCTCCGCTTACTGATCCGCCAAACTGGTCGCGGCGCTCATCCGGATTTATCGACGCAAGCGGGTCACGCGCACTAAGACTTCGGTTGCGGAAATACCAAAATCCGTCGCCGTGAAACTGGTTGCCACCGGAACGGATCACGGAATTGATGCCGCCACCGGCCGAGCGTCCGAATTCAGGCAGAAAATTTGACTGCGACACCTGAAATTCCTGAACCGCATTTGCGCTCACGTTGCTCGCAATTCTCGTGCGCCCGCGGCCTTCGGCAAAATATGCCTGATTGTCGTCATTGCCCTCAAGGGTGAAATTGTTGAAAACACCCGATTGGCCGCGATAAGACAGCAGGCCAAAACGTCCGTCGCGTGTTACGCCCGGCGTCAGTAGCGCAAACTGATCGGCACGACGGCCGTTGATCGGCAGATTGTTTATCTGTTCGCGCGTGATTAGCGACGATTCATCTGTTTTGGTTACATCGATCAGCGCCGTGCTCTCAACTGTAACAATTGCCGCGATTTCGCCGGGCTGCAGCTCCACGCGGAGCGTGGCTGAGCGCCCGACGGTAACGTTTATGTTGGTCTGCTCCATCGTGGCGAAGCCCGATTGCTCGACACGTACCTTATAATTGCCGACCGGCAGCACCGGAACGGTAAAGCCTCCGTTGTCGTTGGTATTGACCGTCCGGGTCAGGTTTGTTTCCTCGTTTGTAACGGTAACTACCGCGCCTGTAATGTTTGCTCCGTTGCTGTCCTCAACTCTCCCGTTGATCGCACCCGTGCCGAGTTGTGACTGCGCCGCTAACATTCCGAAAGACGCCAGAATGATAAACGCTGTGCTAAAAATAGTATAGATTTTCATTTTTACCTCTTTAAAATATAGAAATAGGAAATCAACCGCTAAAAAATAACGGTTCTCATTTTTCACGTTTGTTAAAGAGTTTGCAGAATCGGTGCTTCCGCCACACCGGGCGGCTTTAAATCGGGTAAATACACCAATGGTTATATAGTGTACCCGCAACCGAAGTTACAATGGCCCGTATTCTTTAGGACTCTCGCGTGAATAACTTAGGTTGACTGAGCGCTGTTACGATTTGTTTACCGGAGCGTTAATTCGGTCTCAAATCGTTTTGCCGACGGATCGCCTGCACGCCGACCTCTGCGGCGAAAATGCAGAGAATTAAAGAATAAATATCACATATATGTCACAATCGAAGCTTGAGGAATTAATAAAATGAAAAACCAAATTAAGTTTATGTCGGGCTTGTTTGATACAAAAGCAATGGTTCCGCCGGTTATAAACGACCGGCATTTTGGCGAGGACCTTGCTAAATGGATGGCCGCCAAGTCAAAAGGGAGCGAATTCGTTTTTGGCGCGCCGGTTCGGAGTGCCACTGGCTGGACAGAATCTGTGACGGCAAATGGCGAGACATTTACACTCGGATTTGGAATAGTGGACGCAAACATCGGTGACGAATACGCCGGATGGACGATCACGATCGATAAGCCGCGGACGTGGAAATTTTTTGGTTCAAAAGACTCGCCGTCGCGCTCCCGCCTTTGCGATCTGATCCACAATATCCTCCGCGATGAACGCCAGATCAGAGAGGTGCAGTGGGGCGAATAATTTGGCGATTTTGAAACCCAAAACCGGGCGTGGTATATTTCCAAAAGGCTGAAACCGCGTCAAAAGGCGGGAGTGTGCGTCTTGCAAGAAACGACCGTGGGAAGTGAATCTTCTGCCCGGAAGTGTGCCTCTCCAGGTAACGACCGGTAGGAACTGTGTTGCTTCTAAGGGCGGGATCGGCCCGTAAATACTCCAAAGTCAAGGAATCTACTCACCTATGTCTGGACACTCAAAGTGGCACACAATTAAGCACAAAAAAGGTGCTACGGATGCTAAACGCGGTAAGATCTTTACAAAGCTGATCAAAGAGATCACCGTCGCGGCGCGGACCGGCGGCGGCGACCCGGACGCAAATGCCCGGCTGCGCAAAGGCATTTTGGACGCAAAAGCGGCAAATATGCCAAACGACACCATCGACCGCGCCGTAAAACGCGGCAGCGGCGATCTCGATGGCGTCAATTACGAAGAGATCACATACGAAGGTTATGGCCCAAACGGCGTTGCCGTTTTGATTGAGACGATGACCGACAACCGCAACCGCACGGTTGCCGAGCTTCGCCACATATTTTCAAAAAACGGCGGCAATCTGGGCGAATCAGGCTCGGTTGCCTGGATGTTCGACAAAAAAGGTTACATTGTCGTCGATAAGAGCGGAAAATCCGAAGACGAATTATTCGAACTTGCGATCGAGGCCGGTGCCGACGATATGCAGGACGAAGGCGAAGTCTATGAAATATTAACAACCCCCGAAACATTTGAATCTGTCACCGAAGCCCTAAATGCCGCAGGCATCGAACCCCAGGCCGCCGAGATCTCAATGATCCCTCAAAATTACATAGCCCTCGAAGGCGGCGACGCCAAAACCATGCTAAAACTCTACGACGCTATCGAAGACAACGACGACGTCCAAAAGGTTTATGCAAACTTTGACATAGACGAGAGTGAGATGGAGCAGCAATAATTTACGCTCCGAGAAACCCTACGATCACGGCCAGTAAAAAGCCGGGGACGCGGATGAAAAACCGGTCGTTGACGACGGGGACACCTGAAAAGATCGAATTAAACAATCGTTTTTGCGCTCTCCCTTGCGGCACAAACCAGCCAGCATCTACACTTTCACGTATATCGAATCGGTAACCGCTCTAGAACCGGACAGAATCGAAATCGTAAAGCACTTCCTACCAGGGCGTTTTTCCGTCATGATCAAAAATCTTAGAAAAGGCTCCGTTGAATCGGCATTGCGACGGACTTGACTTCATCGAGAAGTTCGTCCTGTTTAAACCCCAGCCGGCGCGCGTGAAAATCGAATATTTTTTTTGTTACTTCCCACTGCTCAGTTTTGCCGGTGCTGCGCTCCTTATAACTTGCGTGACGGAGCGTACCGCCGCGTTCGCGTTTTATTGTATTGATTATTTTGGAGACCCGCGTAGGCGGAAGCCGCTCGTGCATTTTCCGTACAAAATATTCCTCGATTGAATCGGTGTCGAGATGCAGCATCGACATAAATGCCCGTGTTGCTCCCGCGTCTTTTGCTCTTTTGAGTAAACCGGGAATATCCGATTCATTATAACCGGGAATGACCGGTGCGATGCCGATGCCGACAGGAATTCCGGCCCCCGCAATTGTTTCCATCGCTCGAAACCGGGCCTCCGGCACAGGCGTGTACGGCTCGAACGGGTTGGATTTCTCCTTTGTCAGAAACGGCAGCGAGAAAAATACGGATACCTTATTCAGTTTTTTCAGAATATCTATATCGCGTGTCACAAGTGCGCTCTTTGTAATAACACCGACCGGAACCTGAAAATCGACACATACTTCCAGACATTTTCGGGTGAGGCGATATTCGGCTTCTAGCGGCAAATACGGATCGGTCGCAAACGAAAAATCGAGATGCGGCATCGTATCGCGGCATTTTTTTAGCTCATGTCTTAATAATTGCGGTGCATTTGGCTTGACGACGATCTTGGTCTCAAAATCGGTGCCCGCACCATAACCGAGATATTCGTGATACTGCCGTGCAAAACAATATGTGCAACCGTGAACGCATCCACGATAACAATTTACCGTATAGCGCCAGCCCCCTTCCCAATCGGAGGCAAACGCTTTCGTGATTATCTTCTTTGTCGCCATCTCCTCAAAAACCTCGAGCCTGGCCGGCGGAGGCTCACCGATATATTCGGCTGAGTAGCGGCTGTAGGGATTGGGCGGATTTACAATGTGTCGCACAGATGCAACAGTAATGCATTTATAGCGTTATTGCAAGAAGACCGCCCGCGCTCCGCAGGAATTAAGAGCGACAGGTCTCATTTTTATCTATATCTCTTTCTGCATCAATAGATCAGTCTGCGGGTCTGAGCCGAGCAGGAACGTGTGGCTGCCGACAACGCGGAATCCGTTTTTTTGGTAAAAACGCAAGGCCCGCGGGTTATATTCCCACACGCCGAGCCACATAACGTCGCGGTCATTTTCGCGGGCAAGATCGAAACACGCATCCATCAGCATCTGCCCGACACCTCGGCCTAGAAATTTTTGGTGGGAATAAAGCCGCGCGAGCTCGATGGGCCGCTCAGCCTTAATACCGTCTTCAATACTGTCGAAAATAATTTTCGCATAGCCGGCGTTTTCACCGCCGGTCGCCGAAATCAAAAAAATTGAATTTTCATCTTTTAGTTCAGCGCTTATCTGCTCAAGACTGAACGCATGGCTCATATAATGATCTAGATCATCCGGTGCGTTTTTAGGATGTTCGGCAAACGCATCGCGAAAGGACGTCAGGGCGAGAGCGGCCAGCGGCTCGGCGTCTGCTGGTCTGGCTTTGCGGATATCGATGCTCGTTGACATTCTGATTTTAATTAGACCAGTTTAATTCCGTAATCGGCGTAAGCAGGGTCATTTGTGATTACCGGCAGAAATTCGACCTTAGACTGCGCAATTATCATTCGGTCAAACGGATCGGGATGATCGAGCGAAAGGGTCGCAACCTGAAGAACGTGGCCCGGTTCGATGCTTAGAATTTCTATCGATTGCAGCGTGAGTTGTTTTAAAATTTCAGTAATCGAGCGGGAGATCGTCAGCTTTCCGGTGGTGGTTTTTACAGCGATTTCCCAGAGCGACGCCATACTCACAAAAACCTCACTATCTGCATTTACGATGATCTCGCGATGTTTGCGGGCAAGATTTTGATTGCCCTCAAGGTACCAAATGATGGCTTGAGTATCCAGAAGAACACGCATTACGAACCGTCCTCAAAGTTTTCGATCGGGGCATTAAAATCGTCGGCGATATGGACGACGAGCCCTTTCATGCTGCCAAAACGGCGCTTGGGTTTTTTGGACGTGTCGGGTTTTTCGACCTCGATCAGATCGAGGCTTTCAAGATCATCAAGCAGCCGTCTAACCTTTGGCTTCAGTATTTTTACATTAACCGTTTCCATAGGGCGATTTTAGCACAACAAGGCGCAATCTCGAGCCTTTAAGACTGTGGCGTTATATCGGGCACGGTTATGTATTTTGTTCAGACACGAAAAAGAAAGTTTTCGGAAACAAATACTTTTCTCAGGCGTAAACGGACGGGGCTTTCGACAATTGCTGTTGCTTTTAGATTTTCCATCCGAGACAAGAAAAGCGGTTTGCTGCACGGAGGCACAGCGGCGAGCCAAGGTGGAATCTGAATATCCATCTCATCACAGAGTGTCTCAATGACCCCCGCAAATACTGCATCTTTCTCTTCGTCACCGAGTTTGAAAGGCTTTGCAATTGCCCGTTCGTCCTTGCAGCGCCTAAAGTCGTCCACAAAATCCATCAGCGGTATTTTCCACCATCTTGGGTCTTCCTCAAATTTAAGTTTTGTTTCTGCCGCGGTTATCATTTACGAAAAATACTCATCGAGCCAGATCAATGCCTTCGGCTTTACCTCTTTTTTCGGATAATATTCGGAAACGATCGTGAGAACTTCCTTAGGGCTTTCTAAGGCAAGGCGTTTAATTAGAAATTCGGCGTCAGCTTCATCCTCGGTATCTGGCCTCAAGGCAAGTACCTTCATCGCAAGAATGTAATCCGCATCGGGTACGGTAACAATCAGATTCGGGAGATCGAACAATGTCTGTCGCGGGTGATCAACGACGAACATCTTGACAGCCAAATTCAACCAATCGATGCTAAGGTTGTGCCTGTCGGCAATTCTATGTGCGGCATTTCGGATCTCTTTCACAGGTTCAAATATCGCATCAACATCCTTCGTCGCCGGTCGAGCCTTAAACGCCACGCACATAACCGCCCCGCCGTAGAGCGAAACTTCGCCCCTGATGTCGATCCGGTGAAGCTCGTCATTTAGCTCGGTCAGGTATTTTGTGATCTCTTCGGCGGTCATTTAGAACAGGTTGGACAAATAATCTGGAAATGCTTCATCGTCCGACATTAAATTAAGAAATTCCACTTGAGATTGAGCGATCAACATACGGTCAAACGGGTCACGATGATGAAAAGGCAAGGTGGAAACGGCAAGCGGGTGCATCGGTTCGACGCCAAGCAGAATGCTACTGGAGTCGGCAACTTCATTTACAATATCAAAAAGAGGTTTGGAAATCGACAACTTTCCGGTACCGGTTTTGATCGCGATTTCCCATAAACTGACAACACTTACAAAGACTTGATTTGTCGGATCGGAAAGAAGCTCTCTACGGCTTTTCGAAAGCCGCCGTTCACCCTCAAGCATCCAGATCAATATATGCGTGTCTATCAAAAAACGCATCACATGTAGTCTTCGAAATCTTCAAGCGGAGCGTTAAAGTCGTCGGCCATGTGGATCACCAGACCTTTCATACGGCCGAATTGAAGCGGTTTCTTTTTTGCCTTTTTCGGCTTTTCGATTTTGATCAGCCGTTTACTCTCCATCTTATCAAGCTCTTTCTCCGCTTCAGGCTCTAAAATTGTAACGGTTATCGTATCCATAATGGGATTTTAGCACAAAAAGATAATTCGGCTTAAGCTATTTTCGGATCTCTTCGGCGGTCACGCTGATTTACATAACGCAAGGATCAAAGAAACAAAGCAGTCTCACAAAGCCACTCAGTAAAACCTATGTCAACTGTTATTATTGGAATGTCTTCGACCAATGCCATGGGCCATTCTCATCCGGTTGAAGCGGCCCTTGTGATGAAACGGAAGCCTTGAAACTTGCAGGGTGGGTTCTGGTTCAATGGAAAGAATTGAACTGATTGATCGGTCAATCGTCGTCTAAAGGTACAGCACTTGAATTCAAAACATTTTCTTTTCAGGCTCGTATAAGAGAATCATGAAAACAAAATTACGTAATGGAATGACCGCAAGTATATTTATTGCGGCGACACTTATGATGACCGCTGTGGCAATTCGCCCGCAGACGGGAAAACCCGTTTTAGCAGTTTTGAATAAGGCCGACGCCACGCTCGCGATCATTGATCCGGTTTCGATGAAACTGACGTCAACGGTTCCTACCGGTGACGGGCCGCACGAGGTTGTTTTGTCACCCGACGGCAAGACGGCATATGTCGCAAATTATGGCGGGCAAGTCCCCGGTAGTTCGCTGTCAGTGATCGATCTCGCAAGTGCAAAAGAGCTTCGCCGCGTCGATCTGACCCCGTTGCTGCGTCCGCACGGATTGCAGCTTGTGGGCGGCAAACTCTATTTCACAGCTGAAACCAATCGCGTCATAGCCCGGTACGACCCGGTCGCGAATAAGGTCGATTGGGTCATGGGAACCGGACAGAACGGTTCGCATATGATCGTCGTGTCGGCCGATCAAAAAAAATTCTATACGGCAAATATCGGTTCGGACAGCGTCACCGCGTTTGAGTTTCAGAGTGTGCCGCCCGGAGGCTCCCGCATTACGCAGATTCCGGTCGGCAAACAGCCGGAGGCAATAGACCTTTCGCCCGACGGCAAAGAGGTTTGGGCAGGCCTGAATGTTGACGGATCGATCGACATAGTCGATACGGCAACAAACAAATTCAAGGAAAAAATAAATATCGGCGGACGTGCATATCGCGTTAAATTTACCCCCGACGGTAAAAAAGTTATCTGCCCGATGCTCACGACCAGGGAAATAATCGTAATAGACGCAGCGACCCGTAAGGTGCTTCGCCGGATGAAGCTCGACAGCACGCCGTTTGGCATTGCATTTTCGGCAGACGCGAAAACGGCGTTCGTTGCTTTGGTCGGACCCGACGCTGTGGTTAAGATCGACCTCGACAAAATGGAGATCACGGGCCGCGTTGATTCGGGCAAAAGTCCCGACGGTATCGCAGTTTTTGGTATGTAGAGACGACGAATCTTAGTTTGCGTTCCGGTTTTTCATCAGTTCAATAAAACGCTCGAACAGATACTCAGAATCATGCGGGCCGGGTGCCGATTCGGGATGGTATTGGACGCTGAATACCGGCAGCGTTCTGTGTCGGAGACCGGCAATGGTTTTGTCGTTCAGGTTTATGTGTGTGACCTCAAGATCGGCGGGCAGTCCCTTGGCGTCGACCGCAAAGCCGTGATTGTGAGCGGTGATCTCGATCTTGCCGGTTGTCATGTCTTTGATCGGCTGATTGCCGCCGCGGTGGCCGAATTTTAGTTTGTATGTAGTGCCGCCGAATGCGGAGCCTAGCAGTTGGTGGCCGAGACAGATACCGAAGACCGGCGTCCCGCTTGCCGCAAGAGATTTTATTTCATCAACAACCGACCGCATCGACGCCGGATCGCCGGGGCCGTTTGAGAGAAAAATACCGTCGGGTTTCAGAGCCATTACCTCGGTGGCCGATGTGACGGCCGGAACGACGGTGACACGGCAGCCGTGTTTGGCAAATTGGCGCAGGCTGTTCGTCTTCACGCCAAAATCATACGCGACAATGTGAAATTTCTCATCTGCCGCCGGATAGTCATAATCGTGATCTATCGAAACGGCGCTCGCTAGTTCGCGGTTTGCCATTTCGGGCGATGCTAAAATTTTTTCCAACAAAACCTTTCGATTAGGTTCGACGGTCGAAATACCGGCCCGCATCGCACCTTTGTCACGAATATGACGAACGAGGGCCCGCGTGTCGAGGTGCTCGATGCCGACGATCTGGTTGTCCTTTAAATAATCCTGGAGCGTTGCGGTCGAGCGAAAATTAGAAACTACGCGGCTCGCCTCACGAACCACAAAACCCTCGACCCACGGCTTTCGCGATTCTACATCCTCATTGTTGACGCCGTAATTGCCGATCAACGGGTAGGTCATACAGACGATCTGTCCGGCATAACTCGGGTCGGTCAAAATCTCCTGATAGCCGGACATCGACGTATTAAAAACCATCTCGCCAAACACCTCGCCGACGGCGCCAAATGACGCACCGCTGAACGTGCGTCCGTCTTCGAGAACCAGAATTGCTTTGATATTTTGCTGCATTGCAGTTCGATACTACCGTCGCGTAGCGATGGCATGAATTCAGTCGTGGGTGAACACCTGGGTTTCACCCGCGTCAAAATTCATCTTGCCGCTAAGAGGCGGAAAAACCAGTGAAAAATTTCTAATGCGGAATTTGGGATAATTAGCCGGAAACGATCATCCGCAGCCAAATATTTATCTCTCTGCGTCTCAGCCGTTATGAGGTTTATCTCTCGTCCGCACGCAACCCCTCTTCATTTTTGGGCGGCATATTTTTATATTCGCCGTGTTCGAGGAAGCCGATGTCCGCGGGTTTCCAGTAACGGAAAAACGCCTTGCCGTAAACATACTTTTCGGGTACAAGTCCCCAATAACGCGAATCGGACGAATTATCCCGATTATCGCCCATAACAAAATAATGGTGCTCATCAACCCTTTTTGGCGCCGAACTGGGCAGGGATTGGTTGTATTCCTTGTCAAGATAATCCTCGTTAAGCTCTCTGCCATCGACGTGAACGCGTCCGTTTTTTATCTCAACAGTTTCACCGGGCAAGCCGATAACGCGCTTTACATAGCTCTTGTCGGGGTCGTTTGGAAACCAGAAGACAACAATATCACCGCGTTCTATGTGCCCCCAGCTGATGCTCTGAATTTTATAATAGACGAGTTTGTTGACCAGCAACCGTTCGCCGTCATGCAGCTGCGGAAGCATCGATGTACCCTCGACAACGACCGGCTGAACAAAAAACACCCCGAAGAGCACAAAAACAATGATAATCAAAAAAATATCGCGAACGAGCTTAAAGCCTTCGGCCCAGAGACCCTGACGCGATTCGCGGGCCAGATGAGTGACCTCGATATCGCGGTCATCGCTAACCGCTACAAATCCAAATTCCGATTGGTTTTTCTTACGCAAATCTAACATAATTTAAGCATTCAGCCGGCAAAGCGGGACAAAAAGCCGTGTCAATCTCCAAACTTTTATAATCCCCTTTGACGACGCGTTTTGTCAAAAGAAATTTGTATATGAATGACGCAATTCGATCACTATTTCAGGCGGCCACGCATTACACGTATTTGAACAGCGCCGCCGTATCGCCCATTCCGGCCCCCGCGATCGAGGCAATAAACCGGCAGTTGGCCGACGTCGCCGCACACGGCACTTTGCATTTTGACGAATGGGTCGATACAAAAAACCGCGCCCGCGCCCTCATCGGTAAGATGCTGAAAGTCCGTGCCGGGCAGGTCGCTTTTTTGAGAAATACGTCGGACGGTTTTGCATCAATCGCAAATGGTCTGAAGTGGGATTCGGGCGATAACATTGTAAGCTTTGAGCGCGAATTTCCGGCCAATTTTTACGCCTGGCGGCGTCTGAGAGACGAATTTGACGTTGAGCTTCGGCTTTGTCCGGAAAGAAATGGCCGGATCGATCTTGACGAATTGACCTCGTTGATCGATTCAAATACAAAGATCGTCGCACTTTCGGCGGTTCAGTACGCATCCGGTTTTAACTCCGACCTCGAACGCATCGGCCGTGCCGCGCGTGCCGTCGATGCTTTATTTTGCGTCGATATTATTCAGGGTTTTGGTGCAATGCCGTTTGACCTGCCGGCACAGTTTGTCGATGCGGCGTGCGGGTCGAGCCACAAATGGCTGTGCGCACCCGAAGGCTGCGGCATCTTTTATCTTTCTGATCGGGCCCGTGAACGCATTAAACCAACACTTGTCGGATGGATAAGCGTCGAAACCCCTTGGGATTTTGAGGACCGCCGGCAGCCGTTTAAATCGACGGCTCTCGCCTGGGAGAGCGGAACCGGCGCTGCCTCGCTATTTTACGGTCTCGAACAAAGCCTAAAATTGCTCCATGAAACCGGAGCCGAAAACATCGAAAGCCATCTCAGCGATCTATCCGATCATCTGTGTGACAATCTCGCAGGTAAAAATTACGAAATTGTAAGTTCGCGCGCGAAAGGGGAAAAATCAGCGATCGTCTGTATAAAACATCTCGGCGGCCAAAGCTCAAATCAGATCGCCGCCGTGCTCGAAAACCAAAAGGTCATCGTCAGCCCCCGCGGAAATCGAATTCGCGTCGCCCCGCATTTTTATAATAATATTGAGGACATTGATAATTTGCTTGCAGCTTTGCCCTAAATCAAGCCCCACTGGTATTTTCTACGCTTCCGAAATATCCGAACGCACAATTGTGGCAATTTAAGGTGCAATTTTGTTAAATTTAATGCGCTATTTTGTTAAATCGGGATTGTGCGCTGGAAAAATCAGCCTCATTTATCGGGCTTCCCGCAAAGCGGCACATAGCCGCGACCCTTACACCAGCCGGAAGCTCTTGAAATAACTCTTGACGCCGTTTAATTTTAGGCATAGAGTTAGAATGAACTCACTACAGGTTACTCAATAGCAACTTCCCCGGTTGTTTAAGCCTTTCCGAAAGACCAAACAGCCGTTCTATTGATCAGAGAAGTTACTTAGCGAGCAGCCTCCCCGGTTGTTTAGCCTTTCTAGCCGACCAAACAACCTTTTCTGTCAGAGGACACAACCGCTCTCGTATGAGGGCAGAAAGGAGTAAAGCGATGAAAAAAATATGGCGAGTTTGCGTGGTTCTTATTAGTCTGTTTTTACTAACAGCGTCACTTTGCCTGGCCCAGCAGAAAACTCGAATCCTTGACGAGTCGACCCCGAAAAACAATTTTGCAAATCCGCCCATCGCCATCGTCAGCCGCGAAGTCGGCAACACCCCTATAATTGATAGTAAGATTCTGGCAGGTTCGGATTGGTTAAGAGACCTCACGCTAACTGTGAAAAATATTTCGACGAAGCAGATAGTTAGATTTGAGATCAATCTTAAGATTGAGAAAAAAGGAGCGATGCCATACGACGCAGGTATGGAGTTTCACTTTGCGCTCGGGCGGGTACCGGTTTTAGACGCGACCGGAAAACCTACCGGTGAGTACAAGCCGTCTAAAGCATTAAAACCGGGTGAAACTGTTAGGGTTAAAGTCCAAGAGCATCAGCTACGGATTTTGGACGATATCAAGATGTATGGAGTCGGAGATATCGATCGCGTTTTGATGAGTATCAGGCGCGTTATTTTCGATGATGGTTCGGGATGGTTTGTCGGCATTGAGACCCGGGAAGACCCGAACGTTCCAGGAAGTCAAATTCCGATTCGTCCCAATATGCCGGAGCCACGGTTCTCGAAATGGTTGAGATCGTTTGCTCTAATAAATGCAATAACCAAGCTTGAACAATTTGTCTGTATCTTTCCGGCTAGAAGCCGGTTTTTCTTTGCTAATAGTATTAGTAATATTATTCCTGCCGCCGCTCCAACGCCCGACGCGAACGGCTGTGGTTACCATAATAGCGGTTTTTACGAGACGTGTTTGTTAGCTGGGCAAGGATGTACCGCTGACATAGGAATTTGTCGATGGTTTAAAGAACGGAACTACCCAACAGACAACGGTTTTCTGACTAATTTTGGCGATATAGGTTCCGAAATTGGTTCTTGGTGTGTGCCGACTGACCCCAATGGCGATCAGGGGGCATGCAATGTGAATACCGGAGGATGCGGGTCGTTTGAGCGTGAGTTTTTTACTCCCGACTCCACATGTGGCCAGCCGCAGACATGCGGCAACACCGCAAGATGGGGCTGTGTGGCGCCGCTTGTTTTGACGTGAGTAAAATAAAAAAACCTTGACACCATTTAATTTTAGGCATAGAGTTAGAATGAACTCATTACAGGTTACTCAATAGCAACTTCCCCGGTTGTTTAAGCCTTTCCCGAAAGACCAAACAGCCGTTCTGTTGATTAGAGAAGTTACTTAGCGAGTAGCCTACCCGGTTGGTTAGCCTTTCTACCCGACCAAACAACCTATCTTTAAAAGACACGACGCTTTCTACTGAAAGCGAAGGATGATGATAATCATGAAAATTTTCAATTTCGGTAGGTTTTTTCGGGAAAGAGATACGAGATCATTCCGCTTTCG
>JBGTEX010000038.1:0-12205 GCA_041747575.1 Pyrinomonadaceae bacterium | reverse complement strand
ATGTTTTTTCATTTCTTTAAATCTTTTAGCGATAAAGCTTTGTGCAATTTAAATATCAAGGCGACGGGTAAAATAGAGCATCACAAGATCGAGGCGATATTTAAGGCGTTTGCAAAATCGATCAAGATGGCGGTTGCCCGTGACGGCAGCGGATTGCCGACAACAAAAGGGGTTTTGTGAGAGTTGCGATAATAAAATACAACGCCGGAAACACGGCGTCCGTCTCAAATGCCCTTATCAGGCTCGGCGTCGAACCGGTCGTGACGGACGCGGCTGACGAACTTCGGAAAGCCGATAAAGTCATTTTTCCGGGCGTCGGCGAAGCCTCGACCGCGATGAATTATATCCGCGAGAGAAAGCTGGACGACGTCATCAGAACGCTGACACATCCCGTATTAGGAATTTGTTTGGGAATGCAGCTTTTATGCAGATCGTCCGATGAAAACCAAACGAAATGTCTCGATATAATGCCGCATCGCGTTTTAAAATTTGAGTCCGAAACTCTCAAAATCCCGCATATCGGCTGGAACCGTATTCATAGATTAAACTCACGTTTGTTCGACGGCGTCGAGGAAGGATCACGCGTTTATTTCGTACATGGCTTTTATGTTGAGAGTGGTGTGGACACTACCGCGGTTTCTGAGTATGGACAAAGATTTAGTGCGGGGGCAGAGCGCGGCAATTTTTATGCAATTCAGTTTCATCCCGAAAAATCAGGCGAAATCGGCGAACGCATTTTAGCGAATTTCTTAAAGATATGATCGAGATAATTCCGGCAATGGACATAATCGGCGGTAAATGCGTGCGGCTGACGCAGGGCGATTTTTCGCGAAAGACAGTTTATTCCGCCGACCCGCTCGAGACCGCGAAACGTTTTGAGGACGCCGGGCTGAAACGCCTGCACATCGTCGATCTGGACGGAGCGCGAACTGGAACGCCCGCCAATCTCCATATACTGAAAAAGGTAGCGTCCGGCACCTCTCTTGCAATTGATTTTGGCGGCGGTATTAAGAGCGAATCAGATGTTTTGGCGGTATTTAACGCCGGGGCGTCGATCGTTACGGTCGGCAGCGTTGCGGCAAGGCAGCCCGACTTATTCTTTTCATGGATCGAGAAATTTGGCGGCGAGAGATTGCTGCTCGGTGCCGATACAAAAAACGGAAACGTGGCGATTGACGGTTGGCAAACCGAGACCGATGTTCCGATCCTGGCGTTTCTGCTCGATTTTGCGGTTCGCGGCCTTACTCGGGCATTTGTTACCGATGTTGCAAGCGACGGAGCGATGGCCGGCCCGGCCTTAAAACTTTATCGTCAAATTACCTCTGCGCTGCAGGAGATCGCGCTGATCGCAAGCGGCGGCGTCCGATCCGTCAAGGACATCGACAAACTCGACAGCATCGGCTGTTCGGGCGTGATCGTCGGCAAGGCTCTTTATGAAAATCAAATAAGATTGGGGGACCTCGCCAAGTATGCTTGCTAAACGCATCATCCCGTGTCTTGATGTAAAAGACGGGCGTACTGTAAAAGGCACCAATTTTTTGGAACTTCGCGACGCCGGCGATCCGGTCGAGCTTGCGGCCAGATACTGCAAAGACGGAGCCGACGAACTCGTATTGCTCGACATTTCGGCCACGAACGAACGCCGCAAGACGTTTTCCGATCTGGTACGAAGAGTCGCCGCCGAGATAAATATTCCGTTTACGGTCGGCGGCGGCATTTCGACCGTAGATGACGTCGCCGCACTGCTCGATGCCGGTGCGGACAAGGTTTCGATCAATACGGCGGCGTTAAAAGACCCTGATATTATCGGCCGAGCGTCGGCAAATTTCGGTTCTCAATGTATTGTCCTGGCGATCGACGCAAAGGAAACCGCGGACGGGTGGAAAGTCTTTCTAAACGGCGGACGTATCGCAACCGCGACCGATGCGGTCGATTGGGCAAAACGGGGTGCAGAGCTTGGCGCGGGCGAAATTTTGCTGACGTCGATGAATGCCGACGGTACAAAAGACGGATTTGAGATCGAGCTGACGCGGCAGATTTCGACCGCTGTGCGGGTACCTGTGATTGCGTCGGGTGGTGCCGGAAGCGCCCAGGATTTTGCCGAAATTTTTGCTCGCGGATTTGCCGATGCAGCCCTTGCGGCCAGTGTTTTTCATTACGGCGAGATTACGATCCCCGAGTTGAAATTATTCCTGGATATGCGGGGAATCGAGGTGAGGATATGAAATTGAATTTTGAGAAATATGCCGACGGTTTGATACCGGCAATTGTCCAGGACGCGGAAACCGGATCGGTTCTGATGCTCGGTTTTATGAACGAAGAGGCGATTAAAAAAACCGAAACAAGCGGCCAGGTCACATTTTTCTCCCGCTCCCGACAAGAGATTTGGACAAAAGGCGAGACAAGCGGCAACCATCTCAACGTGGTTTCAATCGCTGCCGACTGTGATGAGGACACACTGCTCATCAAGGCAAAACCGCGGGGCCCCGTTTGTCATACCGGAGCGGAAACCTGTTTTGGCAAACCGGAAAACTATTTGCAAAACCCGACAGACCTTTTGAACGAACTCGAAAAAATGATCGACGGACGCCGGGACAAAAATTCTGACGATTCGTACGTTGCCAGGCTTTTTCGCAAAGGCATAAACAAAATAGCCCAAAAGGTCGGCGAAGAGGCTGTCGAATTAGTGATCGAAGCAAAAGACGATGACCCAGACAAATTCAAATCCGAGGCAGCCGATCTGCTGTTTCATTACTTGATCCTGCTCCGGGCGAAAGCGGTGTCGATAAATGATGTCATCGGAGAGCTAAAGGAAAGGAGAAAATAGCTATTTTACAACCCCGCGTTTTGCGTTTCCGATAAATTCTAAAAGCATATCAACTTCTTTGCAGCCAACGATCTCCCCGCGGATTTTCGCGACGGCTTGGGTCGTATTCAGCTTTGCCGAGAGCAAAAGGTGAAAAGCATGCCCTAGCTTTTCGATCGTTTCTTTTGGATAACCGCGACGTTTCATACCGACGGCGTTCAGGCCGAAGCATTTGGCGTGGTTGCCCTGAATGGTTGCAAATGGCATCGCGTCCTTTACGACGACCGAATAGCCGCCGACGAAGGCTTCGAAACCGATACGACAATACTGGTGGACGCCCGAATATGCTCCGATGCTTGCCCGGTCGGCGATCTCGACATGTCCGGCAAGCGTTGCTGCATTGGCCATCACGACGCCGCTTCCGATCTGACAATCGTGAGCTACGTGAGCCTGTGCCATCAAAAGATTGTCATCGCCGATCTTTGTTAAACCGCCGCCGCCGGTCGTTCCGCGGTGAATCGTGACAAATTCACGTATGTTGTTTCGCCTGCCGATCTCGGTTTTGGTCGGTTCACCGTCGTATTTGAGATCCTGCGGAGCAAGCCCGATAGAGACAAACGGGAACACATGCGTCTCTTCACCAATAACCGTATGGCCATCTACAACGACGTGCGAATCGAGACGCACACCGTCGCCCAGCTCTGCGTCGGCACCGACCGTGCAGGCCGGGCCTATGCGGCACTCGTTCCCTATCTGCGCGCCACTATGTACGATAGCTGATTCATGTTTAAAGAAACTCATTTAAGGCAAGTTACAACGAGACTTCGTCGTTATCCGCACGGGGTTTGGCTTTTGATTTCAAAATTATGATCACAAAAACAGTACTTACGATCATCGAAATAAGCGGTGAAAAAGCACCGGTAATGCCGGAAATTATAAATGCCGCAAGCCCAAGTTTACGATTGTTTCGCCTTATTCCGAGAAATAACGGGATCGCGCCAAAAATGAGCCCGATGGCAATATTGGCCGCCAAAATATAGTAAAAATATTGCTGGTAAAGTTCCTGAAGTTGGTTCTGATCCATATTTGACCACTAAGTCCGGTTCGAAATTATTGATAAAATGTCGGCTTCAGCCGTGATCCGGCCATCTACCGTTGCAACGCCGTGCATCTTTTGAAACTTCCTGCCGGGTCGCAGAACTGTCACCTCAAGCCTCAATGTATCTCCCGGGACGACCGGGTGTCTGAATTTTGCTTTATCGATACCCGTAAAAAATGGGATCTTGTCCGTGCGGTCTTCGAATTCGAGCAGGGCAAGGATCGCACCGGCCTGAGCAAGCGCCTCGATCTGAAGCACGCCCGGCATAACCGGTGTGCCGGGAAAGTGTCCCTCAAAAAAATATTCGTTTGACGTCACCTGTTTGATACCGACGATTCGGAGCCGCGGCTCGATCTCGATAACCCTGTCCACCAGCAAAAACGGATACCGGTGAGGCAAAATCTGCTGGATAGCGGTCGAATCAAGGACAGTCATAAAAACAAACGGCTAAAAAACATATAAGCCAAAAGCCGGTAAAATGCAAATTTCACCGGCTAATGGCAGATCAGAATCGATTGTCAGCCTGCTATTTAGGCGTTGCCGCCGTTGCGGTCGCAGGCGGACGTGCGTTATAAAACGTTATAAATTCCTTTGTGATATCGGACGCCGCGTCGAGCATCAAAATGGCGTTTGCATTTGCAAGTGCCGCGATGTCAAAAACTACCGAATATCCTTTCTGTTTGCCGTATTCCTGAATCGCCTTGCTGATGTCACCCGAGACAGGGCCAAGAACCTGACCGCTTCTTGTTTCCAGCACTGCGTCGTATTCTTTTTTCTCAAATTCAAATTGACGCTGCAGACTCTGGCCTTCTTCCTGTTTGGCAAGTATGGTCTGCTGATTTATCGGCACAGCCGTATTTTGCTGCGCCGTCTGGATCTCTTTAGCGATATTCTGGATCTTTACCTGCAGCGCCTGCAATTTTGCCACACGCGGCTTTAGCTCGGCGTCCAGAGATTTGAGGGCGGCATTATATTTGGTGACGCCTTCTTTTTCATCGGCAAATTTACCGGTGTCGATCCAACCGATCTTAGACGCACCGGCCTGGCCAAATGCTGAAACGGCAAAAATAGCCGCGAAAACAAAACTCAGGGTAAGTGTAGTAAACCTTTTCATTTTTTTTGTGAAACTCCTTTATTCTTACAGAAAGACTTAATGATCCCTCTTATCTTATATATCTTTGAAACCAATTTTGCGAAAACTGTTGCTTACGGATTCTAAAAATAATAACAATTATGATTAAAAAAGCAAATAACCGTTACTTTCGTTCTTAAAACCGCTCTTTATCCATTAAAAGCCCGGTCGCCTTGTAACCCCGAAAAATTAAAATGTTCGACCGACGGTAAATCTAAATCCGTTGCGTTTGCCCGGTAAAAATATACCCGGCAGCTCCTCGGTAAAGCCAATTTTCGCATTCGGATTATAAAAATAGATCAAGCGGAACGGCACGTTGACGATCGGCACCTGAACGCGAAGCTCGACCCCGACGCTCGCCTTAAAATCGCGGAGCCGGGCAAATTGTGATTCGTCCACTCTCAACTGTGAATTTTGCTGAACTTCGCCACGCAGAAACAACTGCTGCACCTGAGGTGAAAGTGCGGTCGGACATCCGAATCGGTTGCCGCGGCAAAATTCGGTTACAAAATCGGTCCGTGTAAGGACGCGGTTTCGAAAATACAAAATACTGCCAAAGCTGCTTTCGAGTACTGGTGTGTTTATGAGGCCAAGAGCGGTCAGCCGACCTGCACCGATAAATGTGTCATCGGACAGAAATTCACTATTGATCGTCTGAATCCCGCTGTTACGAAGGTTAAAAACCGAGCCGATATCACCAAAAAACGCAAGATTTGCGGGGCCGAACAGAGGCACGCGATATTCGACATTGCCAAGCAGCTGAGTGTCACCGCCGATAAAACGGAAATTACGCGTAAACAAAGCGGGGTTTGCACCGCCCGTCCCGGTCACTTCGCCGATAGTCCTTATCTCGTTTGTATCACGATCTGTAAGGCCGGTATTTTGGTTTGGCGTACCGCCTGCGTTCGTTGCCACGACGACGTTGCGACTGGTAATAAATGTGTCAAACGGGGCAACCGGGCTGATGGCACGCGAATTATAACCGCGGATATCATTTTCGCTGCCTAAAAAATATCGTGAAAACGCCGGCACGCCGCCGATAAAGGCCAGCGAGTTGGCGTTCCTGACGCCCTCGGATAATGACCACACGCCGATCGTCCCGGCCTGCAGCCTGAAGGCGAGCACATGCGGATTGCGTGATCGTCTGTTCCTGACCGGAATATACTGCGAATACTGTATCGTGGGTTGATATGTCCGGACATCGCCGCCAAGACCGGCAAATCCAAGCGAGACCGAGAGCGATTTGCCATTGGCCGTGTCGATTCCGTTTTCCGACGGCTGGCGCGTGTCATAAACAAAGGTACCTGTGATCTGACTGGTAATAATATTCGGCTGTCGAAAGATAACCGGAATACGGGCGGCCGGATCGGCCGATGAATTTACTTCCGGATCGGCAATGCTCGTCGCCGACAATTGATAGCTCAAACCAACCCGCGAGAATCTCGCGAACGGCCGTTTCTGAAGAAACTCTGTCAGCGGAGCGGTTAGAAAAATGTTGCCGCCAAGCGTTGTCTGGGTAAAGAGGTTGGCCGAATCCGTCGTCACCGTGCCAAAGGGATTAAAAAGTTCATTTAAAACATCCTGATTTTGGGTCAGAGAGGTACCTTCGCCAAAAAATCTGTACCGGCTGGCAAAAACCGAGAATCCGGCAGATATCGGACGGTCACGAAAATACGGCTGTTGATAGGTGAACTGAAGGCTCTGCTGCCGATTGCCCAGACCTGCATTGAACGAAAAAATTTCACCGGTTCCGGCAAGGTTGTTGGTGGAATATTCGAGACCGAAAAATGAACCGCCGATGCCGGACACGCCGCCGTTAAAAGAGATCTGCTGACGCCCTTTTTCTTTGACCTTTAATATCAGATCAACATCGCCTTCTTCTTCGTTAGTTCGTATCTCAACGTCCTGATCCTTGTCGATCGGGTCAAAATATTGCGTCTGATTTAATCGCGCTACTGAAATATCGAGAAATTTTGCGTTATAGACGTCGCCTTCACTGATCAAAACCTCACGACGCAAAACCTTGTCACGGGTAAATGTATTACCCGTAAATTCGAGACGGCGAAGCGTGAACTGCTTTCCTTCGTCGATATTTATCGTGATGTCAACTATTCCCTCGTCAGCGTTGGCTGGGTTATCCCTGAATTCGGGTTCGAATTCGACCCCGTACTGGACAAAACCCTGTCCGCCGTATTCCTTTCTGAGACTTTCATCTATGCCTTCCTGAAGGCGTTTGCCGTCAACGATCTCGCCTGTCTTAAGGCCGACAAAAGCCAGAATCAGCTGTTCCGAAAAAATCGAATTACCCTCGACCTTTAGCTCGCCTGCGCGGTAAACTTTTCCTTCGGTGACAGGCACGCTGATCTTCAGCGTATCATCCTTTGAGGTCAAAAGCGGGATCGGAAAATTGTTAAGGACGGGGAAGCCGGTTCGTTTGTAGCCAAGGCCGACGACCTCAGGCTCACCGATGCGGGCCTGAAAATAACCTTTAGACCACATATACGATTTTACGTTTCTCTGCAGGTCAAATTCGAGCTTTCTGAGATCGAGGATATCCATCCCCTTAACGCGGGAGATGAGGCCGGTTTCCTTTACCAGCGTGAGCGCGTCGCGCAGCTCGCCGTCCGAAAAATTCTGATTCCCCTCAAAGTCTATCTCTACGATCCGCGAACGGTTGCCCTGATCGATTTGAAATGTGACCGCGATAGACGTTGCCGACACTTCCTCTTCCTCAACCGTGACCTTTGCATTCGGATAGCCTTTTGAGGCGAGCATCTCACGCAAAACCCGTGTCGCGCCGATCGATTTTACGGGGTCGTAGATCGATTCTTTTGAAATGCCGACCCGCTTTTCGCGAAATTCTTTGAGAATGTCAGATTCGGTAAGCGCCTTGGCACCCTTGAATTGCAGATCGCGGATAATCGGCAGCTCACGCACTTCAAATATCACGTTGACACCGCCGCGAATGCCGTCTTCGGTCAAAACACGCGTTGCGGTCTTGTCAAAAAAGTTGAGTGACAATAACTCTTTAAGATCACGTTCGAGCGCGGCCGGATCATAGACGTCGCCCTGCCGGGTTTTTATGTAATAAAGCAAATCCTCGTCACGAAGGCGACGATTGCCCTGAATATCGACGCTCTCGACGACCTGCTGTTTAACAGACGCCGATACGCCGCTGAGATTATCCGCACTAATATTGGAGTCGGCAAAGGCCGAGACGGCAAAATATGCCGACACGAACACCATAATTCCTAGTGCGCGAAGTTTGTTCATAAACCGGATTTCCTATAAATGCAAATTATACCGCCCCCGAAAAGCCTTGGATCGGTCGTGTAATTGCCGAGTGTTGAAAAATAAGCGAAAATATACAGCAAATCGACCGTCGGGTTTAACTTGACTGATTTGATTCTCTCAAACCGTCTCAGGTTGCCCTCAGACACCCATCCCGCAAACTTACGAATTATACAGCGAACTGACAAAAACAGAAAGCGGCGAGGAGGCTCAGAGCGTTTCCGGGACAAAAAGCGTTTTCCTGCGAGAAAACAGCAGATCTGTTTCATTCTGAAACACAAAAAAACCTTGTAAAGTATTGCAAACATTGTGGTTCTGGTTTCTTTTTCATTTCGTTGAATATAGTGTCTCAGTGAAACATAAAAAGCAGATCTGTTTCACTTTGGAACACGAAAAAGCCTTGTAAAATATTGTAAACATTGTGGTTGTGGTTTCGTGTTCCATTTCGGTGAAATACAGCTGTTTCAGTGAAACATCTTTCAATTTGTGCGACAGCAAACGCCCTCAACGTGTACGGTCTGCGAAATAATATATCATAGATGACACATAATTGTCAATAAAGATCCGGAACTTCCATTGAGCTGGCGTTAATATCAGCAAACCACACCCTGAAGGTCTAAATATTCCACACCTACGCCGACTGACAATCGCCGCGATCCGTGCTAATCTCTAAAAACGTGTGCTGGGGTGGCGGAATTGGTAGACGCCCAGGACTTAAAATCCTGTGACCTTAGGGTCGTACGGGTTCGATTCCCGTCCCCAGTACCACATTAACTAATTTACATACAACTACTTAAGGACCGGCTCGAAAACGGGCCGGTCCTTCTGTTTCTTCTCATCTGGATTTCAGGGGGAATTTCAGGGGGAATTTCTCTCTTTATTCACGACCATTAGTGACTTCATGAGAGAACTTATGACGCCGAATGTCCAATTTGTCGGTGAAGGAACCTCTAGACGCTAAAAAGGCACACGGCTTGCATTCAGCGGTTGAGCAGGAGAGGGAACTTGCCTTATGAATCATGAAATAATCGACAGCCAGCAACTCGCACAACGATGGAATCTTACGGGTACTTTCGAAGCAATCGCCAAAAGATTTCAACGCCTCAGGGCCTTACCTAGGTCGAATCCTCGGCATTTGAAGGCACTTCGAATCGGTAATCAAATACGCTACCGGATGGCAGATATTCTAGAATACGAAGATCGAAATGTCGCTGGCAGGCGTCGGGTATTAAATTAATTATAATTGCGACTAATTTACCGGATCAAAGTGCGGTTTCATTTCAAACCGCCGGTTAATTTTCGAACCGCTCGCCTACCGTTTCGAGTCCTTTTTCCGGGAATTGAGGATTCGAATTATTCTCTGATTCATTGAACCCCGATACTCGCCGACGCCGACTCTCTCACTACTTAGGAATGGTCCGTCTATGAGCAAATCTATGTGAGTCAAAATGTAATGGATACTAGGAACATTTCGCTGGATCAGAGCATCGATTGTATACCCGGTATAAACGGTTACATTGATTCCATGAATCTTTAGGCTGGCCACAAGTTCGCCCACCGCCTCTGCCTGGTCGAACGGTTCGCCACCTAGGATTGTAACTCCGTCGCAGTTATTTTTCTCCCGCAAGATGTCGGCAACGATAGAAGAGATCGGAACTCTCTTGCCATTCAGTCGATTGTGAGTTTCTGGTACATAGCAACCTGGACATCGAATCGTACAACCTGACACCTGGACTACGCTTCGCACGCCCGGACCATCAACGACGGAACGGTGGTATATCGTGTACAGCCAGATAAAACGATGATCGTCAGATAAGGCATCAATCTGATTAGTGGGTTTAGAGATATCCACGTCCGACGGCTTGCCGCAGTTCACATTGTGCGGGGAATCAAAGTTCGCACGGAGGTCAGCTAAGTCGTCCGTAGAAACTCCGCCGACTTCTATGGTGAGCTTTCCACGATCGGGCTCAATGATGAATGTGAGTTCCTTACTCATTTTCTCGTCGTTTGTTTCGATCTTGGAGTGACAAAATACTTCTCCTTGCGGACTTCGGTAGACGGATCGCCAAGGACTTCTTTAAGCTGTCTTGCCGCTTTCTCGCACATCGGTCCGTGATAGCCTTTTATCTCTGTTTCGCAGGTTCCGCGTTCAGTATCGATTTTGAATTCGACTTCAGGCATTTTCGTTGCTCCTCAATATTTAATCCGTATCTTGAGAGTCTTTCCCACCCGCTCTTTACTAAGCGTTCCCCCAAGCTTCTTTGCCATCTTCCTCGCGGCAGCTTCGTGATAGTTGTTTTGCAGTCTAACGATGAAATCTTTGCCGAGGCGATAGGACAGATCCATGTCGTCGATAACCGCAACATAGCCTTTCGCGGTTTTCCGGAAGCCGATATCGCCTAGTAGGGATTGGCCGTTCACATCTCGACGCCTGATTACGACGTCGGCTGTTTGTGGATCGCGTTTGTCCCATCCTTCAAGAGAAATGTCACTCCCAACAATCGGAGATGCGAAGCCGCATTCGGCCAAGGCTTCGAGAAGCAACTCTCGATTCGGAAATGACTGAGAGTCGAATGTCATGTATTTACTCATTTAGATTCTCCGTAATTAGAGTTCATAGATCCGATCGGCTCGGTTTCCGGTAATGCCAGGATTTTCGCTTCGGGAGGCTACGCCTTTGATATTGTTCCTTGCCCATTTGCGGATCTCTTCGATCTTCTCGCTCATCATCTGAGCGGTTGGTGTAATGTTCTCAGCGGCTTTAATAATGTCGCGAGTCTCGGCCTGCCGGTCGCCATCGATAAAGGCTTCAAGAACTCCGTCTTGTACTGCACCTTCTATTTCCGCTCCGGAAAAGTCTTTGCTTTTATCTACGAGCTTATCGAGATCAAACTGTTCGGCATCAAGTGCTCTTTTCTTAAGGTGTACCCGGAATATCTCTTTCCGATCATCGGTCTCCGGAAGGTCTACAAAATGTATATAGGAGAACCGGCCGATCCTGAATTGCTCGGATTCGAGCTCTCGAACGTCGTTGGCGGTCGCGAAAACGAGAACGTCCTTGTTGTCCTGCATCCAGTTGAGAAGATAGGAGATAGTTCGTGCTGTCTCACCGCCGTCGGTCTTGTTGGACGACTTCATTCCTGAGACCGCTTTTTCGAACTCGCTGATACCAAGAATGCCTTTAATCGTGCCAGCGATAGATAACGCCCGCTTTATCGACATCGCGGATGAGCCAATGACACCTCCGCCCTCACCCATGATCGAACCAAAGTCCAGATCAAGCAGAGCCCGATTCGTGATGCTTGACGCAACCCGTTTACAGAGATCCTTTCCGCATCCCGGCAACCCAACGAGGAGAATTCCCTTGCAAGGTTCGACGTGGCGTGCTTTTGCTCTCGGACTGAACGTGTATGCCGCGCGTTCAAGGATGGCTCGAAGCGATTGGTAGCCGCCTAAGTTGCTTGCCGGTTCTGGATGCACATAGGTCAATGAACCGCTGCCTCGAATTACATTCTTCTTTTCTTCAAGAATGACATTGATCGAATCCTGATTCAGACCGTTACAACTGATGACAGCCTTTGCGACGACATTGCTGATCTCGACTGCTGTCAGTCCCAAAAGAGACTGCTGCAGCGCGTCCTGCGTCTCCTTGGTAAGACTAATAGCGAGGCCGTTAGACCTCAGGGTCTCAAACTGAAGGTCTATGGAGTCTTCGATCTCGGATGCCCTCGGAAGATCGAGTTCTATCTGCGTCACTTCCTTTTCGAGTGTTTTTAGTTCGGGAAAGTTCGGTCCGACAAAGAGAACCGTGGCTTTCGTGGATTTGAGCTTCCAGGCGATCTCACGAAGTCGTCGAACGAGCAGCGGATCTTCCTGC
>JBGTEX010000037.1:0-133205 GCA_041747575.1 Pyrinomonadaceae bacterium | reverse complement strand
CTCATGTCGTTCCCCCCCTCACACAATCTACTACGCCAACTCCAATCCTTTTGTTTTTAAAATTGCCCCCGGAGCGCTAGTTTTGAGACAATCTGCAAGCTTCTCCGCAAATAGAGCGGCAAGCCGCAAAGATTTAATTTGAAAATAGAGCGGCAAGCCGCATAGATTATGGATTTAACAATAGGTGATACATTTTCGACCACGCGCGAGGTTACGGATGAGTTGATTCGGCGGTTTGCCGAGCTTTCGGGGGATTTTAACCCGATACATCTCGATGACGAATTTGCGGGGACAACGCGGTTTGGCAAACGCATCGCTCACGGGATGTTGAGCGGCGCGTTTATATCGGCGGTACTCGGCAACGAATTTAGCCGGCAAAAGATTGTCTATCTTTCGCAGACATTGAAATTTACCGCACCGGTTTACATTGGCGATACGGTTACGGCGACGGGTACGGTCAAAAGTATCCGTGAGGATAAAGGCATTGTTGTGCTCGAAACCACCTGTACTAATCAGAACGGAGAAATCCTTGTCAAGGGCGAGGCTGCGGTTATGCTGCTTTCTTAACGCGGATAAAACACGCGGACTTTGGATGGGCCGCGTGCCCGTTTTGGATTGGACTTAGGAGGTCGATTTTGCAAGAATGTTAAATCACGTGAGCTGCTGCTTTTTACCCAATTGCCAATGATTGCTGAAAATCTCATCGGATTTGAAAACATACCGCAGACTATACCGCATTTTTGTTTTGAGTCGTTTCGGCGGCACAACAAGCGCGATGCACTTGCCTTTAAGGTCGATGACGCCTGGACGTATTTAAATGGTGCTCAGATCATAAAACGTGTAAAGCGAATCGCGGACGGCCTCGCCGCGCTCGGCGTCAAGGCGGGCGACCGCGTTGCGATCATCTCTGAGAACCGGCCGGAATGGTCTTTTGTCGATCTGGCCATACTTTCGCTCCGTGCGGTCAACGTCCCGATCTACACCACTCAGGCCGTAGAGCAGATCAGATTTATTCTCGAAAATTCAGGTGCGCGGATGCTTTTTCTCTCGGGTAAAAAGCTCTGGAAACATGCAGAAAATGCGATACAAAGCGTCGAATGTCTCGAAAAATTGATATTTTTTGACGCAGACGGCAAACCTGAGGGTAATAGCCGTGCGATTTCATTGAACGATGTCGAGGCTCACGGTGACGAATATGCACGGATCGACGCGGACGTTTTTGAGAATTCGCTTGCCGCGATCGAGACCGGCGATCTGGCAACAATTATCTACACGTCCGGCACGACCGGCGAGCCAAAAGGCGTGATGCTCACACACGAAAATTTTGTCTCAAATATCCTGGCGATTTCGCGTGGCCTGCCGATAAAATCAACCGACCGTAGCCTCGCCGTTCTGCCGCTGTCGCATATTTTTGAGCGGACGGTTTTTTATGTGCTCTGTGCCAATGGCGTTTCTATCCATTACTGCGCGGCGTTTGACCAGATCGCCTCTCATCTGCAGGAGGTTAAACCGACGATCATGACGGCCGTGCCGCGCCTTTTTGAGCAGGTTTATCATAAGATCGTTAAGAAAGGGAAGTTGGCCGGCGGTTGGAAAACGCGTTTGTTCGAATGGTCACTCGCGGTCGGTCAGGAATATTGGGATGCAAAGGACAATCGACGTTCGATCTCAACGGCTTTGTCGGCAAAACACGCAGTTGCCGACCGGTTGGTTTTTTCTAAATGGCGCGACGGCGTCGGCGGGCATCTGCGGTTTTTTGTCTCGGGCGGTGCTCCGCTTTCAAAAAAACTCAGCTACGCATTCTGGGCAGCCGGTATTCCGATTTTGCAGGGTTACGGTATGACCGAGGCTTGCGTTACATCCGCCAACCGGCCTGACGACAACAAGATAGGCTCGATCGGCCGGCCCTTTGACGGTATCGAAATGAAAATCGCCAACAAGGACGGCGAGATTCTGATTCGCGGACGCAACGTAATGAGATCCTATTACGATGATCCCGCTGCGACCGCCGCCGCTATCGATAAAGACGGTTTTTATCACACAGGCGATATCGGATATGTGGACAGAGACGGCCATTTTTATATCACCGACCGAATAAAAGACCTTTTCAAACTCTCAAACGGCAAATACGTCGCCCCGCTCCAGGTCGAGAGTCTCTTAAAACAAAGCCCTCTCATTTCGCAGCCCGTCGTCGTAGGTTCGGGCCGCAAACAAACCGGCGCCTTGATCGTTCCGGACTGGGAAACGCTAAAAGAAGAGATGAAATCGGCCGGTGTCCCGGTCGAAGGCTCACGCGAAGAACTTTGCGAAAACCCGCATTTTGTAAAACGAATTCAACGCGACGCCATCGACCTCACCCGCGAACTCAGCGATTACGAGCGCATCAAACGCATCTATCTCCTGCCCCGCGAATTCTCGATCGATAAAGGCGAAATGACCCCGACCCTTAAAATAAAACGCAGCGTGATCGACGAAAAATACAGCGAAGCGATCGATGAGATCTGCGGCAGCTGATAAAGAGAGGCTTCCTTCTCAGCTTTGCCGCAAATAGAGCGGCACAGCAGCCAGAACCAGTTGCCGTTTGCGCCGTTAGTATATTGAAATGCGTGAAAACATCTCATATAATATGCCAGCGACCGGGCGGCACCGCCGTAGAAAGGACGCGGCTGTCGGTAAAGCAAACTTAACCGCAAATAAAGATGCGAAGCCGGCCCGGCAAGGTTATTTTTTCAGATAAATACATTCTAAACGCCAATGTCTGATCCATCGACAATTGAAAGCATTTTAAACGAGAAACGCATGTTTCCGCCGCCGCCGGAGTTTGCAAAAAACGCACATATCCGGAGCTTTGACGAATACGAAAAACTTTACGCCGAGGCCGAAGCGGATCCGGCTGCCTTTTGGGCAAAACAGGCCGAAAGCCTGGATTGGTTTAGGAAATGGGACTCCGTTCTTGAATGGAACGAGCCGTTTGCCAAATGGTTTGTCGGAGGTAAGATCAATATCTCGCACAACTGTCTGGACCGTCATCTGACGACAAATCGTAGGGATAAAACCGCATTTATCTGGGAGGGGGAACCCGGCGAAAAGCGCACCCTCACATATTCAGAACTGCACCGAGAAGTTTGCCGCTTTGCAAATGTGCTGAAAAAACTTGACGTTGCCAAAGGCGATCGCGTTGCTATCTATATGCCGCTTGTACCGGAGCTTGCGGTTGCGATGCTGGCCTGCGCTCGGATCGGAGCAACGCACACAGTTATTTTTGGCGGTTTTTCGGCAGATGCGATCCGCGACCGCGTCAATGACGGGCAATGCAAATTGATCGTGACGGCTGACGGCGGCTATCGTCGCGGAACCGAGATCAAGCTGAAAGATATAGTCGATGACGCCGCCGCACAAAGCCCAAGTGTCGAAAACATCGTAGTATATCGACGCACCGGCTCACCGGTCGGTATGCAGGCGGACCGCGATCATTGGTGGCACGAGCTTGTCGAAACTGTCACCGCCGACTGTCCGGCCGAACATTTAGACTCGGAACATCCGCTATACATACTCTACACTTCCGGTACGACCGGCAAACCAAAAGGCATTCTACATACAACGGGCGGTTATCTGACGCAGGCGGCGTACACGTCAAAGATCGTTTTCGATCTTAAGGACGAAGACGTTTACTGGTGTACGGCGGACGTCGGATGGGTGACCGGGCACAGCTATGTTGTATATGGCCCGTTGGCGAACGGGGCCACCGTTTTTATGTACGAAGGCGCTCCGAACTTCCCGGATTTTGACCGTTTTTGGGATATTATAGAGCGGTATAAAATCACGATTTTTTACACCGCGCCGACCGCCATCCGCGCATTCATAAAATGGGGGGAGCAGTACCCGCTAAAACACGATCTGTCGTCTCTAAGGCTGCTCGGCACAGTCGGTGAGCCGATAAATCCTGAGGCCTGGATGTGGTATCACGAGATCATCGGTAAAGGTAAATGCCCGATCGTTGACACCTGGTGGCAGACCGAAACCGGTTCGATAATGATAAGCCCGTTACCCGGCGCGACGCCGACAACGCCGGGGACGGCAACCAGGCCGATTCCGGGTATTCTTCTCGATGTTGTCACAAAAGATGGTGTTTCCGTTGGCACAAACCAGGGCGGCTACCTCGTCGCCCGGCACCCTTGGCCGTCGATGCTCCGGACCTTATGGGGCGATGATGAACGGTATAAAAAAGCATACTGGTCCGAAATTCCCGGTTTTTACTTTGCCGGTGACGGAGCACGCCGCGACGAGAACGGATATTATTGGATAATGGGCCGCGTCGATGATGTAATAAATGTCAGCGGCCACCGGCTCGGAACCGCCGAGATCGAATCAGCGCTCGTCTCACACGCCGCCGTCGCCGAAGCCGCCGTCGTGGGCCGCCCGGACGATCTTAAGGGACAGGCGATCTCGGCATTCGTCACGCTCGAGGGCGGCCGAACGGGCGGTGACGAACTAAAAACAGAGCTTCGCGCACACGTGGCCAAAGAGATCGGCTCGCTTGCAAAACCCGACGACATACGTTTTACCGACGCTCTGCCAAAAACGCGATCCGGCAAGATAATGCGCCGTCTGCTGCGTGAGATTGCCTGCGGCGCCGAGGTTGCGGGCGATGTTACGACGCTCGAAGATCTATCCGTTTTGGAGAAATTGCGGGAGGACGAGGAGTGATAATAATTGCGCGATTCGGAAACAGACTTCAGATGAAAGCTTCAAACTGTATCCAAATGAGCGCAAAAAGAACTTCGGATTATTATCTATGGCCGACATCCGATCCCCGACAAAACCCGCCGGCCAGCTTGCCGAGGCCGGTCGCGAGTTTTACCGCCGCGGCTGGGTTCTGGGCGCGAGCGGCAATTTTAGCGCGCTGCTGGCACGAAAGCCCCTGCGGCTGTGCATTACCGCCAGCGGCAATGAGAAAGGCAGTCTCGAAGAGACAAATTTTCTTGAGATCGACGAAGACGCCGAGATATTTCAGGGTTTTGGCAAACCGTCCGCCGAGACGCTTATTCATCTGACGATATACCGCCATCTGCCAAAGGCTCGATCCATTCTACACACTCATTCCGTCTGGGGAACGATCCTATCGGATATATTTTATGAACAGGGCACAATAGAGATCGAGGGATATGAAATACTAAAAGGCCTCTCAGGTGTAACAACGCACGAGCAAAAGGAAAAGGTGCCGATCGTCGATAATTCGCAGGATCATGTAGCCCTGTCGCACGTGATCGAAAATGTGATCCGCGAAAATACGGGACTTCACGGTATCTACATCCGCCGCCACGGTTTATACACGTGGGGCGAAACGGTCACAGATGCACGACGGCATGTTGAGATTTTTGAATTCTTGTTCGAAGTTCTCGGACGCGGTCAGAACCACATTCGGTAGCAGGTGTATCAAAACTCGCGATTCAGCAATTAAAATCTTCGGCCATGCCGTCGATGTACGAGTCTGTCTCAAAAGTCCGAAGGAGATGATAATGAAAACAATTACAAAAGGAGCATCGGTGATGCTCGTGGTCATTTGCGGCGTCTTTGTCTGTGCTGCTCAGGACAAGCTCCGTCGGGTCGAGCAGCCGGCCAAGTTCATTTACAAAAATACACCGATCGAGGTCGAAGTAAAGATGGATGGCAGGGAGATGCCAGACCGAAAAGTACAAGCAGGGCCAGATTGGCTTCGAAAGATCAGTTTGGAGGTCACTAATATATCCGGCAAGGATATCAATTGGTTGTTGATCAACCTGATGCTTAAGGAACCTATTTACGGTGCCCGTGAAACCACGCGCGAAACGGCAGGAATCGTGATAACGCTCGAACTGCCGTTTTCGGAACCGAATATCAAGGTATTGCCGGCTGGGGAAAAGGTCACGCTCAAGCCGCCTGTGAACATGGTCGACTATTGGACTAAATACGCTTCGGAGGAAGGAATCGATGATATCGAAAAAGTGATCCTGGATATAAAGCAAGTCGGATTCACCGACGACACGGCATGGACAAGGGGCCGCCTCAGCCGCAAAGATCCTGAAACAGGACGCTCGGTATTCATTACCGAGAAGCCTTAGATAGCCGCTCTACCCGACCAAACAACCTTTTCTGTCAAAAGACACTACGCTCTGCTGACGGCAGGAGAAAGGAGAAATGCGATGCAAAAATATGGCGAATTTGCGTAGCTAAAAAACGTTGACAGCTTTTAATTTTAGGCATAGAGTGAACTTATTACAGGTCAATGGCAGCTTCCGGGTTGCTTAAGCCTTTTTCGGATAGTCCAAACAACCTTATATCCAAGGCGCTGTAACCATCTACATTCTGTCAGCTGATTCAATGAATAAAAACGGTGGAACGTTAAAGTGAAAAGAAATGAGAGATTTGGATTTGTAATTTTAATTTTGGCAATCGTCATAGTGGTTGCTAGTGCAATCACAATGACCCGGAGCCGAGGTCAGGAAAATAAACACGGCCAGACAGCGGAAACGCGACAACAGGCAGCAGCAAGGGTTAAAAAAGAAATTTTTGAAAATGGCGATCCGGTTGTGGACTTAGCTGCTCCGCGAACGCTCGAAACCGACTCCACCGCGGCGCGAAGGCGGCAAAATCGGAGTAGCAGATTTGATATAACCGACAAGAACGTCCCGGCTGATCAAACTGGCAACTTCGAAATTAATGAAAATAGTTTTGAGATCCTGTTTGGCGGTCCCCTTTCCAACCTACGAAACCAACCAGTCTTTCCGTTTGGAAAGAGTACCGACGTCGTGGTTGGGGAAATAAGGAAAAGTGATGCATTTTTGTCTAATCATAGGAATATGGTTTACTCGGAATTTGTCGTGGAAGTAAAGGAATTCTTATTTCGGAGAGAAGGCGGGTATGGTTCAGCAGGGAAGGATTTAACAGTCGTGCGCCTAGGAGGCAAAGTTCGGCTCCCGTCAGGAAGGCTTCTGCATTACGGCATGGAGGGATCTCCACTTCCAAAAGTTGGAGGACGCTATTTACTTTTTTTGGATTATGATAAGAATTTCGAGTCGGCATACATTGTTACGGCATACGAAATTGATGGCGGAGTAGTTGCTCCGTTCGATGGGCGCCGACTTACTGGTATGTACATCCGGCAGTATAAGTCCCTGGAACAGTTCAACGGAATGAAAGAAGGTAATTTTCTAAAATCCGTTAAGGAAGCGATGATCCAAAATAATCCGCATGGCGGAAAGGAGGCTGGAAAACAATGAGAAAGTATCTACGTGTTCAATGCCGCCGCGGGCTTGCAGCGTCTATTTGGAGGATGTCTTCAAAAGTCATTTAGCAGGATTTTAACCGCTCCGTAGGAGCGAGTTAAAATCCTGATTTAATAACTTCTAAGACGGCCTCCGCATATAGAACGGCACGCCGCGAGCGGCAAAGATTCCCATAAATCTAACCATCAGAATAATTTCGCTTTTGTTTCCCCGCCGCTACGCGGTGGAAAAACCAACGAAAAATTTCTGATGCTGAATTTGGGTTTAATGCAAAATCTCGAACTTTTATTGACAATAATGTATTATCTATGATATATTATGTCGTAGGCTGTACACACAAAGAGCGTTTGCGGTCGCAGAAATTGCAAAATGTTTCACCGAACCACACTATATTCACCGAAATGGAACACGAAACCATAACCACAATGTTTACAACGCTTTACAAGACTTTTTCGTGTTCCAAAGTGAAACACCGAAATGAAACAAGAAACCACAACCACAATGTTTACAATGCTTTTTCGTGTTCCAAAGTGGAACAGATCTGCTTTTTATGTTTCACTGAGACACTATATTCACCGAAATGGAACACGAAACCAGAACCGCAATGTTTACAATACTTTACAAGGCTTTTTCGTGTTCCAAAGTGAAACAGATCTGCTTTTTATGTTTCACTGAGACACTATATTCACCGAAATGGAACACGAAACCAGAACCGCAATGTTTACAATACTTTACAAGGCTTTTTCGTGTTCCAAAGTGGAACAGATCTGCTTTTTAGGTAAGGAGGTAGTGATTTTATAAGGCAGACTTAACCGGCGGCATAGCCGCAAAAAAGCGTGAAGGGGTAACGGTGAAGCAAGGTTCACCGCAAATAGAGAGGCAAGCCGCGTGCGACGATTATTTTTCAGATAATTACCACACCAGGCGCACATTGCGTTGGGTGAATCCCGACGACAAATGGGGAACGGTGACGGTCTCTGTAAGGGACGTATTATCAACGATTTATTCGACGCCTTCAGCGTCGGTGAATCGGTTTCCGACTCACCGACGGGACTCTCCCGACTCTATTAGATTTATCTCTTCAGGGATTCGAACGACTTTTCAGCCAGGCTCCAAAACCTGCAAACACATCTTTTTTTACAGGCCTAAACACCGGGCATCGCCTTCTTTAACGGTTTTAGGAGGATCGCGAGTACGACGGCCATAAAGAGGGCACAGCATCCCAAGATTATAAAAAAGCTTGATTGGTACCAGATGCTCCAGTAGATGCCGATCATCGTCAGCTTGTTGCCGATTGCGGTTGCGACAAACCAGCCGCCCATAAGGAGGCCGCGCATTCTGATCGGAGCTACTTTCGAAACCAATGAGAGTCCCATCGGCGAAAGCATCAGCTCGCCCAAAGATAAAATGCCGTAGGCCAAAAGCAGCCAGAATGCCGAAACCTGAAATAGATAGGCGCGATTGATGATCGCTGCCCGATGCTGTGTGCCCTGACCCGGTGCAATACTGTCGATTGCGGCAATCAAGCCTTGATCTCCGGAAATCGTCTGTTTTGTTACGTCATCCTCCTTCGGCGAGAATTTTACATCATTGACGATATTTTTTCCGTCGGCGTCCTCGGCGGTCCTGATCCTATTCAAAACGTCCTCGGGAACGCCTTCAGCCCTGAGATTGGTCATCACGCGTTCATTTATGCGGAAAGAGCCTCCCGCCATCTGCTCCGCCGTATAGGTTTTGCCTTCACCAAGCGTCGCCGCGTACCACAGTACAAAGAATGAAAGGCCGGTCAGCGTCATGCCGATCGCCATCTTTGTCGGTGTTGCCGGCTCCTTGCCGCGACGGTCGAGGAAACCCCAGAACCAAACAAGTGGAAAGGTCAAGATAATTATCCAGGCCGGATTTATTGCATTCGAGATAGTTCCGGTTACATTCCAGGCGGTATTGTCATCCGCCCAATAGGTGAGCGTCGAGCCGTTTTGATGAAACACCATCCAAAAAACGATAACGATCAAGAATATAACTATCAGAGCCATAACGCGTTTCCAATCCGGAACAGCGTCCATTAGAGCATTTCGCGTCGTTGCTCCGGCATTCGCTCTACCCTGAGCCGTTTGGCCGCCCTCATCCTGATGGCTTATACCGTGAGGCGGAGCATCGACCGCTGTGGCGGCGGTGTCAGCCGCCTGATTGGCGCGGGCCGCTTTTCGGTCGGCAAGTGCATTTGGGTCCTCAACAATATTCTTAAATCTCCAAAGGATCGCCACCGAGATGACCATTCCAAATGCTGCGACAGCAAAAGCAGCGTGAAACCCGAAGTATGCCTTTACAACCTCCATTACAACGGGAGCCAGCATCGCGCCGACATTTATTCCCATATAAAAAATGTTATAGGCCCGATCCTTGAGGTGGCTGCCCTCGGGATAAAGGTTGCCGACCATAGTTGAGACGTTCGGTTTGAAAAAACCGTTACCGATGACCAGACAGGTCAGGGCAAGATAGACAGCCCAGATCGCAGGGATCGAAAGAAGGCCGTGACCGGCCATAAAGAAAAATCCGCCGATCATAACCGCCTTGCGATAGCCGGTAAATCTATCGGCGATAAAGCCGCCGATCAGCGGGCTGGCGTACACAAACGCGAGATAATTTGCGTATAACCCGGTTGCCTCGGCAGCGGTCCATCCAAATCCTTCGGTAGGATCGCGGAGATAAAGCGTAAACAAAGCAAGCATCGAGTAGAAGCTGAAACGCTCCCACATCTCGGTGCCAAAAAGGGCATATAAGCCGAGCGGATGTTTATTCACATCACCGCTAAAACCGCTGCTGTCTATCGTTCCTGCATTTGCGCTCATAGATTTTTTTTCCTTTTGCTGTTTAAATTATGAGAAGAGTTAGGCAAAATATAGCAGATAAACTAATTAACGAAAAGGAAACATATGCGTAAACTTATTTTCCCCGTATTTTTTACCGTTGGCGTTTTGATGCTTTTCTCACTAACCGGGTATGCCCAGACGTCGAGAAAACGCATTTCCGCAGCCGAGGCCAACGGTACGTTTAGGATGGATTTCGAGCACAAATACAGAGATTTGTTTAATGAGATCAAGATACTCGTTCTCGGCGGCGGCAAGCTGCGATTTGCGATGGATTTGATAAATCCATACACCTTACCCGATGGTGAAATCACGGGGCATCTGGGCAAACTTGACGGCGAAGCTGTAATTTCGGGTGATACGGCGATCTACCGATCGAGCGAATTTGGCCCGTGCCGGATCACGATCAAGTTTGTTCGGCGAGGGGCAATAAAGGTCACGCAGAGCGGCTCGGACGCAGACTGCGGGTTTGGACGGAATGTCTTTTCAACCGGAACATACCGTAAGGTGAGCGGCAAAAAACCAACGTTTGACAGTGAATAGCACGACCTGAAAAACTGCCGGCGCAGAAGACATTTTAACCCGGCGGATAGCTTATGGAATTATTTGATAAACTCGGAGCCGAGATCGAAGCACTCTGGCTTGAGAAAAATTATAACGAAGAGCAACTGCCGTCTATCTCGGCCGCGGCGCTAAAACACGCCGATCTGCCATCGAAACTTACTGCGTGGGAGGTCGTCGAATGGGCGCTAAAGCAAAAAGAACTGCCGCCGCAGCGAGATCTGCACGGTAGTTTTGCTGATCCGCCGATCACGATTTTTTCGGGCCCGCGGTTTCACATCGACGTCTATTTTTGGTTTGAGGGGACTACGGCGATACATCAACACGGGTTTTGTGGTGCATTTCAGGTACTTTTGGGGTCGAGCATACACAGCTGGTACGATTTTGAGCGTCGTGAGGTGATAAATACATTTGTCGAGACCGGCGAGATGAGCCTTAAATTGTGCGAGATTCTCGAGACTGGCGATGTGCAGGAGATACGGGCCGGTAATCAGTATATCCATTCGCTCTTTCATCTCGAACAGCCATCGGCGACGATCGTTGTCCGCACCGACCGCTCACCGCTTTACCTGCCGCAGTTTGCATACCAAAAGCCGGGTCTTGCGTTTGATCCGTTTTTCGAACAGCCGACAACAACAAAAAAGCTGCAGATGCTTTCGGCCTTATTTCGGGCAAGGCACCCCGACGCCGAAACGTCGGCAATAAGCCTGCTAGAGGATAGCGATTTTCAGACTTCTTTTGTCATCCTAAAGCGGCTCCGGCAGCTCATCGCTTCCAACCCGATCGAACAATTATTCAAACTTAACGGCCTCAAGGAGCAATTTGAAAAGTTTCTCGATGTTGTAAACCTCCGTCACGGCCCGTCGGGCGCGATTTTCAGAGCGGTCTTTGAGCGTAGCGATATGATCGACGAGATCGTAAAGCGCCGCAGCTACGTGACCAATAGCGAACACCGCTTCTTTATGGCCCTGCTCCTGAATGTCGATGGCCGCGACCGTATATTTTCCCTGATAAAACAACGGTTTGAGGACGCCGATCCGATTGAGAAGATTTTGGACTGGACATTTGACCTTGCCGAAACGCGCGTCGTCGGAGTTGAGACCTCAAACGCACTTGGCATACCGGATTTTGGCGAAACGGAAATGTTTGTCCTCGAGAATCTCCTTCGCGGCAAAACCGGCGACGAGATCAGAGCCGCTTATATCAGCAGCCCGGCGGGGGACATCGCCGATTCCCGCGCGGTCGATCGCGCCCTGGCCGAAATACGGAACGCTGCCATCTTTCGCTCGCTTTGGTATTTGCAGGAAAATCCAGATTAAACTAAAATAACCTCAATATGCCCTTGTAGCTCAACGGTAGAGCGCGCGGCTCATAATCGTTCGGTTGTAGGTTCGAATCCTACCGAGGGCATACTCACAAATTCTTTAATCCTTGGATTTAGCGAGCGGAACATGGTCGTGTTGCGCCCGATATAGTAAGAAATTTATTGTATTTCTTCGGGCTATGCCCGTCTATTTGAGAGGATGTCTCAAAAGTCAGGATTTTTGGTTTTAGCTCCGTAGGAGCGAAATGTTTGTAGAACCGATTCAAAAATAGTTATAGCTCCGTAGGAGCGGCATGTTATTGATTCGCTTGGATTTATTGTCGCCCCTAAAGGGGCTTAACTTCCATTTTTGTTTTTGTTCTACAAACATTTCGCTCCTCGGGTGCGAGTTAAAATCCTGATCAATGACTTTTGAGACAGCCTCTACCGCATGCAAAATGCTTTGCGGCTCCGCCGCCGCTTTCATGCCGAACTAAGACGGCCGTTAGTACCTTTGTGCCTACATGACTACACATTCATGGTTCCCGGACGCCTCTTTTGCAAAATTATTTATTTCTTTAACTCATCATCGATCAGGGATCGGAGGTCTGCATCGGTTAGGCGTGCTAGCTTTCGGCCGTTTACAAATATTGTGGGGGTTTGCCTTACGCCGAGGCTTTGGCCGTCGCGTTTGTCGCGTTCGAGTTTTGCGGTGTAACGGTTTTCCCTGAGAGCGGCGTTTAGTTTGTCCGTATCGAGACCGAGTTGCTGGCCATATTTTTCGAAAAGGGCATCGACGTCGGGTTTAGGAGCGGAGGTAGGAGGGCCGTGGCGTTCGCCCCATTCCGGCTGTTTTTGAAAGAGCAGGTCCTGCGCCTGCCAATATTTGCCCTGCTCACCGGCGGCCTCCGTAAAGGATGCTGCCCGCAGTGAGTTGGGATGCAGCGGCATATACCGGACGACAAGCCTGGCCTGTCCGTCATAATCCTTCAAAATTTTCTTTAGTACGGGGCTGAAAGCGGCACACGATTCGCATTCGGGGTCGAGGAATTCGACTATCGTCACCTTTGCATCCGGCGAACCGAGTGTCGGACTGTCGTCGCGTACGAGAGCGCTGTTTGCCCCAATCGTCGGCTTGCGATCGGTCTGTGCTGATTCGCGGTAATACCCAGCGCCAAAATAGGCGGCGGCGATCACCGCGACCACAATAATTCCCATTATCAAAACGTCTTTTCTCATATCGCTTATTATTTTGGTTTATAACAGATAAGGCAAATTGCCACGCCTATAAAAGCGGTCAAAGCCATTAGCGGTATTGTAATAAATCCGAGCCATTCGATCTGGAGCGACGTACACGAAACGCCCTCTGTACAGGGCAAAATGCTGTTTGCGATCAAACCGTAGTAAAGCAGATTATGATAGGCCGAAACCGCAAGGCCGGTAACACATAGCGGTAAAGCATAGATTTTCAGCCGCAGATCGCGCGTAATAATCCCAACTCCGATCACGAGGACAAGCGGATACATCGCAATCCTCTGATACCAGCAAAGAACACAGGGCGGCAACTGCATCACCTCACTAAAAAAAAGGCTGCCGACAGTCGCAGCCAAAGCGATCAGCCAGGCCCCATAAAGTAAAATTCCATTCAGGATAGGATCTCTCCGCTTCGGTTCTGGATCAAGATTTACCATTTTCTCTTTGATTTTTAAAAGGAAAGTGCGCCTATATTTCACCGCGTTCGACTGCGCTTTGAGCAAAGCGCCCGAGGGCGGCTGCGAAGCCGCCAAATGCCGTAAATCTCTCGTCTTTTGTAAAGCCCCTTACATGCCGGGCGTAGATCTGCTGGGCAATCACAGCGATTTTGAATGTGCCAAAAACATAATAAAACAAGATATTTGAGACATCGCGGCCGGACGCCGCGGCATACATTGCGGCCAGTTCGCTGCGTGAAATGTTTTCCATCAGCACGCGCGGGTTAAACGGCATTTTCAGCATTTCTTCGCCGGAGTCCGCCGACATCCAATAGCCGAGCGTCGTGCCAAGATCCATCAGCGGATCGCCGATCGTGACCATTTCCCAATCGAGAACGGTCGTGATCTGCGTCAGGTCTTCGGCGTCAAGCATAATATTGTCAAATTTATAGTCGTTATGGATCAGCGATGCGGCTGATTCGGCCGGGACGTTTTCGTGCAGCCAGGCGATCGCTTTTTCCAGATCAGCGCGATCGTCGGTCTTTGCGGCAAAATAGCGTCTTGTCCAGCCTTCGACCTGGCGCCGGTTATAGCCAGCGGGTTTTCCGAGTTCGGCCAAACCGGCGGCTTTGTAGTCGAGCGAATGCAGCTCGGCCAGGTTTTTAACGAACGATCGGCAAAGTGCAAGGCGGAAAGGATGGGAATTATCCAAAGTTTCGGATTGCCCAAAATCTTGCGCTGACGGGCTTCGGCCCCGAATAATGAGTCCATTTCGACGTTCCATCAAATAGAAGTCGGAGCCAATCACTGATATATCATCGCAGAAAAGCAACGGCCTTGGTGCGGGTTTGTAAACTGCGGAGAGTTTTGAGAGCACATTGAATTCACGTTTCATATCGTGCGCAGTTTTGACCGTATTGCCAAAAGGCGGGCGGCGGAGGACATATTCGGATTTGCCAATTCGGACAAGATAAGTCAGATTGGAACTTCCGGACGGGAATTGTGAAATCTCAATATCGTCGACGGCAAAACCTGGAAACCGAGATAAATATGCTGAAAGACTTGCAACATTGACCTCTTCGCCGGGGCGGATTTCGCGTACTTCGATTTCTGAGACATTTGGCATTTTTTTATTTCCGGCTGCCGGCTGCAAGCGAAAAGTTTCTGGTGTTTCAGTTATTCCCAGTGGTTTTTGTGCTAACCTGTGCCTTAATCTACCAATAATATGAACTTCGATTATTCAGCAAAAACAATCGAACTGCAAAATCGGCTTCGGTCCTTTATGGATGAACATATCTATCCGAATGAAGATGCGCTCGATAAAGAGGCCGCAGCTGGTGACCGATGGCAGCCGCTCGAGCTGATTGAAACACTGAAAGATAAAGCTAAGCGCGACGGTTTGTGGAATTTATTTTTACCCGATATTTCGGGAATCTCAAATCTCGAGTACGCGCCGCTCGCTGAGATGATGGGCCGCGTGGTTTGGGCGTCCGAAGTGTTTAACTGCTCGGCTCCGGACACGGGAAATATGGAGGTGCTGCACCTTTACGGCACGGCGGAGCAGAAGGAGCGTTGGTTAAGCCCGCTGCTCGGTGGCGAGATACGGTCGTGTTTTTCGATGACCGAACCCGGCGCTGCGTCATCGGACGCAACGAATATCGAATCGTCAATCGTGCGCGACTGTGATGAATACATTCTCAACGGACGAAAATGGTGGTCAACAGGTGCGGGCGACGCCCGATGCAAATTGTCAATATTTATGGGGAAGACCGACAAACTTGCGCCAAAACATTTGCAGCAATCGATGGTTCTCGTCCCGATGGACGCCGACGGCGTAAAGGTCGAAAGATTGTTGACCGTATTCGGTTACGACGATGCACCGAATGGCCACGCCGAGATCACATTTACTAACGTCCGTATTCCAAAAGACAATCTGTTACTCGGCGAAGGACGCGGATTTGAGATCGCTCAGGGCCGCCTCGGACCCGGTCGCGTTCACCACTGTATGAGGCTGATCGGTATCGCCGAACGCTCGCTCGAACTTATGTGCGAACGGGCTCAGTCGCGTGTCGCATTCGGGAAATCCGTCGCGGAACAAGGCGTTGTCCGCTCCTGGATCGCCGAAGCCCGCCTCGCGATAGAACAGTCGCGGCTGCTGGTTTTGAAAACCGCCTGGAAAATGGACGCGGACGGAAATAAAGCCGCCCGCCGCGAGATCGCTATGATAAAAGCCGTCGTCCCGCAAATGGCTCTAAATATAATCGACCGTGCAATTCAGGTGCACGGCGGCGGCGGCGTTTCACAGGATTTTCCGCTCGCCCAATTCTGGATATACGCCCGCAGCCTCCGCCTTGCCGACGGGCCGGATGAAGTTCATATTGAATCGATTGCGAAAATGGAGTTAAATACTAGGTGATGGATGTTCAAGCTTACATAAACCAAATTTGTCAAAAAATCGTAGAACGATTTCGACCGCAGAAAATTTTTTTGTTTGGTTCTTATGCCTACGGAGTTCCAAATTTTGATTCGGATATTGACTTGTTGGTCGTGATGCCCTTTGAGGGCAGGGTACATGACCAAGCTGTAAAAATACGAAGGGAATTAGACTCGGCTATGCCTATCGATCTTTTGGTGCGGACGCCGGAGCAAGTCAGGGAACGAGTCGAAATGAACGATTTCTTTATGCGGGAGATCGTAGAGCAGGGAAGGGTTCTCTATGAAGCAGATGACGCTTGAATGGATTCGATATGCCGAGTGGGATTGGGCCACGGCGAACCGCGAAAACAAGGTTCAGGACGATACCAATTTTAAGGCAGTTTCTTTCCATGCCCAGCAAAGCGGTGAAAAATACCTAAAGGCTTTTTTGCAGGAGCAAGATGTAAAACCTGAACGGACACATAATCTCGAAGTGCTGTTGGACAAGATTCTGTCTTATAAACCTGATTGGTCTGACCTTAAAGAGAGTTGCATTGTCTTAACAGACTTTGCTGTAGATCATCGATATCCTGGAATTACAACCTCTGCTCAGGACGCAAATGATTCTCTATTTCATGCCGGGTATATCCGAAAAGTCATTCGTGAATGTTTCGATCTTCCGGCAAATAAGTAAATACAAGCTCGCAAGAGTAAAATCATTGACGCCATCGACATTGTTGCTTACCACATTTCATTCGAGACCGATTCCTATCGCCGACCGAAATTCTTCGACCGGTTGAGGACGATCGAAACTTACATGCGTTAAACAGTTCACTCCCAATAGATTCACGGGCAAACCTCAATAATTGCTGCAAAAATAATGTCATTCTGACCGTCCTCATCTATCATCTTGAATACATTTCTTTCATTTTGCGTTAAACATTACAAAAAATTATTGACAGATGTTTCCCATTGCTGTAAGTTTTATAGAGTGATGACCGAAAGGTCTTACGCCTATCGCCACCAGAGCGGCAAAGTTTTCTTAGAAAAGTCAGGTTCCATGATCACGATTTCGTGGTCGAAACATCCGAAGAATGCGGGTTTTGCACATTTCACAAACAACCTGTCAAAACGAACTATCTCAGTCTTTCGGTTTTATCAAAATTGGTGGCACAAACCCTCAACAAAAAAAATCTGCACAGTCGGGTGGGAACATAAGAAAACTTTTTCGATAAAGAGAGCAGCCAAAAATGGTGCTAACAAGGAGCAAGAAAAATAATGTTCGGTAAAAAGAAAAGCATTGCCGGTTTGGACATTGGTTCCAGTTCGATAAAGATGGTCGAGCTTGAAGGCAAGCTGAACAATCTTAATTTAGTAAGCCTCGGATTTGAAAATCTGCCGGGCGACACGATCATCGATGGACAGATAATGGAGCTCAATGTCGTGTCAGACGTTATACAGAGCGTTTGTACAAACCATCAGGTTAAGGCGACAAACGTCGTTACGGGCGTCAGCGGCCATTCGGTCATTCTAAAAAATATAGTTCTGCCGCCGATGACCGGCGAGGAACTCGAAGAGTCGATCGACTGGCATGCCGAGGAGCATATCCCATACGATTTAGCCGACGTCAGCCTTGATTATCAAGTCACGGCCCAGACTCAGGATTCGACACACGTCCTGATCGCGGCCTGCAAACGCGAGCGTATTGACAATATTAAACAGGCGATCCAGCTTGCCGGAAAAACTCCGGTGGTGATCGATGTTGACACATTTGCCCTGCAAAACTGCTACGAGGTGAATTACAATCCGACCGACGAAGACGTAGTGACGCTTCTGAATATCGGTGCCTCGACGATGAATGTAAACATCGTGAAAGGCACGAGGTCGTTATTTACACGTGATATTACGGTGGGCGGCAGCCAATTTACAGATGTGTTACAGCGAAGTTTGGGACTCAACTTCCAACAGGCCGAAGCGGTCAAACGCGGTGTGGCCGATGCCGTTGAGGGTCTCGAAGAAAAATCTATCGAGCCGCTTATGACCAATGTGACCGAGGTCGTGGCAATGGAAATCCAGAAAACATTTGATTTTTACCGTGCAACGGCCGAGGATACCGAGACCGTTGTGCAGAAGATACTTATCTCAGGCGGCGGTTCCAAACTTGTCGGGCTTGCTCAGGAACTGTCGCAGAGGCTTGAGCTGCCGGTCGAGGTTTTGGACCCGTTCCGCAACATAAAGATCGATACAAAGAAATTTGACCCGGACTATCTTAGTGAGATCGTGCCCGAAATGGCTGTTGCCGTCGGATTGGCTGTAAGAGGAGTGTAACCAAGATGATCAAAATCAATCTATTAAATTCTGTTACTGAAAGGCAAAGTGGCGGCGTCATCGCTGTCGATCGCAAGATATCGAGTCCCGCCTCGCGTTTGGCATTGACGTCGGTTGTTGTCGGTGTTTTGCTCGCGGCCGTTGTCGGCTGGGACATTATCAGCACTCAAATGGCCAAAACCGAGGCCGAGCGTCAGCTCGCCGAGCAAAAAACGATCGCCGCCGAGCTTGAGGTGGTGATGAATGAGCAAAAGGAGCTCGAGGGCAAGATCGCCAGCATCGACGCCCGAATCGAAGCTATCAAAAGGCTCAGATCCTCGCAGGCAGGCCCGAGCGCCGTACTCGACTCGATGCGTGAGCGGATAGCGATGGTGCCGGGATTATATCTCGAAAGCGTAGAGCAGGCCGGCGACAGTCTCATATTTAAGGGAAATTCGCCGGATGAGGGACAGGTCACGCAGTTTGGACGCAGTCTCGAATTCTCAAACGGGCTGTTTTCTAATCTGAGTATCGAAACGGTGCGAGCCGAGATCGAAAATACGAGCGTCCCCCAAAGGCCGAATGCCGCAGGCGAAACGCCAAAGCTTCAGATAGTAAATTTTACGATCAAATGCGCCTATACGCCGTCCAAGGCCGCCGGTGCCGACAACGGAAATCCGACTACAGCTTCGGCTGCGGCTCAAGCCACACCGCCTGTTCAGGTTGCAAAAAATTGATATAACGCCGTGGCCCGGAACGGCTGCCCTTACCAAAAAGAGAAGGTAAAACAAAAATGTTAGAGAAAATCACAAATCTAAAATGGCACTTCCAACTGATGCTGCTCGTAACGGTCGCGGCCGTGCTTTATATGGGCGTCTGGTATTTTGTAACCAGCGAGACCCGGGCCGAAATTGCTGTCCTCAGTGAACAAGTCTCACAGCTTCAGGCAAAAAATGAAGCGGCTCGTGTGGCCACACAGCGAATCAATGAATTTCGGGCTCTCTATGCGAGCAAGGCCGAGGAATATGAGGAACTCAAAGTTCTGCTCCCGGAACAGCGTGAGATCACAAATGTGCTTCAGGGTTTGCAGGATACAGCAAACGGAAGCCGTATGACGGTCATGCGATTCGCACCGCGCGAGGACACAAACCAGGATTCGATAATGGCTAAGCCGGTCGAGGTTGAGGTTGACAGTAATTTCGCAAATCTCCGGGCATTTTTTGAAAGCATGGCCAAGCTGCCCCGCATTGTTTCGATCAGCGATTTTAAGATACATCAGCGTGAGAAACAGATTGAGGGCAAGACCATTCACGCTCAATTTTTGCTGACGGCCTATTATGCCGCCCCGACGGATCTAAATGCAAAACCAGCCCAACCCGGAGCGGCCGGCGTGCCGCCTGCTCCCGGTGCAGCCAAGCCCGCAGCTCCTGCTCCGCCGGCCAAATAGTAAATACATGACGTCAAACACGAACGTTAAATAAGAGAAAAAGCCATGATCAATATATCGACATTAAAACGCATATTATGCCTTTCGGCGACCGCCGCCGCAATCGTGCTTGCGACCGGAAGCCTTTCACAGATCAATGCCCAGCGCGATCCTTTTCAGAAACCGGGTTATATGAGACCGCGGCCAACCGTCTCGGCTTCCGCCCCGAAAAAGGCCAAGACTCCGCCCAAACCTGCAAATTACGCACCGCCGATGATAGAGGCGCGACTCGATTATTTCAAACGGTTACGTGCCGAGGCGGCAGCTAACGGCCAGCCGCTTCCAAAGGTAACCGGCGTCCTGACGCTAAGTGAAATGGCGGTCACAGGCATCTTTAAGACTCAGCGTGGTTACGCGGCGGTAGTTGAGGCAACGCCGATCAAACTTTCTTACATAATCTATCCGGGCGAAAAATTCTTTGACGGACAGCTTGTAGCCGTCGATGAGAACAATCTTGTTTTTCGCAAAGTGAGCAAGGTCGGCGATGGCAAATTTGTTTCATCGGTCGAGAATAAGCCACTAGCGCGAAACTCGACAACGGCCCAATTCGAAAGTACCGCTCCATCCCAATCACAGCCTGCCGACAGGCCTGTAGAAACGGCGGACAATGCCGCACCGGCCGCCGGTGATGACGCCCGGCCGCGGTCAAATCCGTTTCTTTCACCGCTTGACGAAATGAACAGTTTGCCGGCCGCACCGTTAAAAGAAACGCCCGAAAAAGGCTCAAAGAAACCCACCAAGGTCGCAAAAACCAAACGGCCTTAAGTTTAATCCTGCACACAGTTTGATCCAACATAAAAAAATTTTGTTTGAGTTAGTTACGGAGGAAATAATGAACTCTCTTTTTAAAGTACGCGATGCGGTAACAAAAATGGTCATCGTACTGACGATAATCAGCAGCTTTGCGATCTCGATCTTGGCCCAGACAACCGATACGGATGCACAGGGCAGAATGTATGGCGAACCCGGATTTCGCGGCGAGGTTATCGATCTTGACGTTGTGAATACGGACATTCGCGAGATTTTGCGCTACATAACCGAGCAGTACGGCGTCAATTTTGTACTCGATAAATCAGTCAAGGATACGCCGGTCACCGTCAAGGTCAAGGATGTTCCCTGGAATATAGCCCTTGACTCGATCCTGCAGGCGCAGGAACTCGGCATTCAGGTAAACGGTAACATTTTGCGCGTGGCCGACAACGTAAAGCTTGCCAACGAAGGTGCCCTTATCCGCGAACGCCAGAATAATCAGATCGATACATCACCGTTAGTAACAGAGCTTATCAGATTGAATTATGCAACCGCATCGGGTGCCATCGGTGCCGGTAAGACCACAAGCGGTCTGGCCACCGACACCACACAGGGCGTCGGCGGATCAGGCGGCGGTTTTGGTGCCGGGCCGACCGGCAGCTCTTCCGGCGGCTCCGCGGGCGGTGACGGATTGCTGCCCATCATCAGACGGCGATTGTCACGTCGCGGCTCGATCGAGATCGATTCCAGAAGTAACTCTTTAATTATCACCGATGTTCCCGCGAATCTCGCGGCCGTCAAGCAGCTTATTTCCATTCTTGACCAGCCTGAACCGCAGGTTGAGATCGAAGCACGCATTGTGGTCGCGACCAGAAGCTTTAGCCGTGACATCGGCGTTCAGCTGGCAGCTATCGTCAACGGAGCACGCGGCAGCGGAATTATTGGCGGAACTCTGCCGCAAACGCCATCCGGATTGCCGCCGTCACTGGCTCCAAACCCGTCAATAAATAATGATCTGGCGTCAACCATCTCAAATACGGCGATCGGCCTTACCACCGGCGTATTTGGCACTGCCCAGCTTAGTGCGATCATCTCGTTGGGCGAACAGAGAGGTCAGGCAAAGATCATTGCAACACCGCGGGTCACAGCCCTCAATAACCGGCCGGCCGAGATAAAGAGCGGAACCAAAATTCCCGTCTCAACGGTTCAACCCGGTGCAGCCCCGGGCGGTGCGGTCATTGTAACCACAGAGTATATCGATGTGCCGCTTCGCCTCGCCATCACGCCGCAGATCACCGATCTCGGAACGGTCATCCTCAATGTTGTTGCCGAAAACAGCTCGGTCCCCCTAACCGCAGGCGGAGCAACACCGGCCATCAGCACACAAAGCATGACCACGCAGGTTACCGTGCCCGATGGCGGTACGACAGTCATCGGCGGGGTTCTGTTTGACGACGAGCGCGAAGATCAGGATCGCACACCGGGTCTTGCAAGCATACCGATACTCGGAAACCTGTTTAAGCGGAGAGGAATTCAGCGTAATACGAATGAGATCTTATTCTTCATCACTCCGCGAATAAGCCGCCCCGATTATGCGGCTGCCGTTCAAAACGGAACCGCTCCGCGCGGCCCGACAATCATTCAACCGGTGCCGATGGCAAATCCGGCGTCCAATTCGACGCCTGTGCCACAGCCCACGCCGGTCGTTTTCCCATCAACCGGACTATCTCTGCCGGTGCCCGTTCCTGTACCAACGCAAAACCCGGACAAGCCGTAAACTTGCCCGCATTACCTTTGCCGTTTACTCCGAATGTCCGTCAGATACCCCGGTATCTGACGGATTTTTCATATGTCCGCCGGGCAGAAAGCTGCGGGCGCCGCCTCTGACCAGCGGGTCAGAACCGTGAGCGATAGCGACCGGGTTATTGTGCTGTGAGGAAAATAATCTTAAGCTGCGGAGCAGCGGCAGCATGTAGCCCCAGGTGGAGCGAATGCGGAACCTGGGGAAAGGCGAATTATTATCAAAGCCCGCGTAGCGGGTGACAGTAGCCGCCCGAATAATCATAAAAACCATTATTTCTGATCTGCGTCATCCGCGTTGATCTGCGGCGACAACTTCTCATCACTGATATCAGCCGCGGATATACGCCGATGACGCGGATTCCGCCATCTCGGGTTTGCCCGTCTATTTGCGGAAAAGCTGTGGAGGCTGTCTCAAAAGCCATTAAGCAGGATTTTAACTCGCACCGGAGGAGCGAAATGTTTGTAGAACAAAAACAAAAAAGAAGTTAAGCCCCGTTAGGGGCGACATTAAATCCAAGCTAATCAATAACATACCGCTCCTACGGAGCTTTAACTTTTTTTTGAATCGGTTCTACAAACATTTCGCTCCTCCGGAGCTAAAACCGAAAATCCCGACTTTTGAGAAAGCCTCTTACATGCTTTCAGGCCGTTACGCGGCCTCCTCACGGTGAGGGACAGTGGGAAAGACACGGCTATTTTCGCTGTTTGGTTTCGCGGTCAAAGGCTGGCATTAGGTCGCCGGGGCCGATTTCACGAATTTCGCTGCGAAGTAATTTGATAATTTTCGAGCGTATCGCGGAGATGTTTTTCGCACGTTTGCCGCGTGTCTTTTCTTCGATTAGAACGAGTGTGCGCCGCCAGGAGGTTTCCAGATGGTCGGCCGCGGCCGAAACACGTGTGATGTCGTAGGGAATCGCAAAATCACGACACCCGATGCGTGCGAAAACACGCATATACCGGGCCGTTGCGAGATCGGGACAGGCGAAGCGGCGTTTGTTCGCCTTTAACTCGATACCCAGGAGGGTATATTGAATCTCGGTGCGGTTTTCGCGTTCGCGAATATCGAGACTTACAGCACGCGTCCGCTGCGAACGGATCTTGTCGATGTAGATCGTCGGAAGCCATTCGACTGCAAGAATCTCGCGTATTTTTGTCTCGATCCTCAAAGTGTTTTTGTGTCGGGCTTTGTCAGATAGACCACGGCTGCCTGGTGACAAGCCGTTTTTTCAGCTCGATCATCCGATGAAAACGTCCTGCGGTGTATCCGGCCGATCTTACCGGTTTCGCCGTCGAGACGTCTGAGGAAAAATTTTGCGGTTTTGATCTATCGCTCCGCCGTTATCGGGGCGGTCGGCGACTGAGCAAATTTTTCGATCACCGAATCACTAAAGACGCCGAAATAAAAAACGCCCAAAACGGTTATGATAAGGGCCGCCGTCATACTAAGCGGAATTTTTGGTTCGAGCCACTCGGTCGTGCGTTCGCGGAAGAACATGACGACGATCAGCCTGAGATAGTAATATGCAGAAACGGCCGTGTTTACAACGGCAACGACAACCAAAATGGCCAGCAAAGCATTGCCGGCCTCGAGCGCCGGGCGAAAGACAAGCACCTTGCCCATAAAGCCGGCCGTCAGCGGCAGGCCGAGGAGCGAGAGCATAAACAGCGAAAGCGAGAAGGCCAAAACAGGGGATTTGAAGCCGATGCCGTTATAATCTTCGAAGTCAGTGCGGCGGTCATTCTTTTGCGCAAGCAGGGTTACGATCGCAAATGCGCCAAGATTTGTAACCGCATAGGTCAGCATATAAAAGGCGACGGCCGCGATCGCTTCGTCACGGGCGGCTGTCGTTCCGGCCATTCCGGCACCGATAAATCCGACCAGGGCATAACCGGCGTGGGCTATCGACGAATACGCAAGCATTCGCTTGACGTTGTTTTGCATTATCGCCGCGACATTGCCGACGATGATGGTAATCATAGCGGTCACGGCCAGAGCCGTTGTCCACGATTGGTGTAGATAACCCGACGCCTGTACACCGGCGACAAGCGGCAGGCCGAGGACAAAAACCCGTAGAAATGACGCAAAGGCCGCAGCCTTTGGCCCGGCGGCCATAAAACCCGTGACGGGCGTCGGAGCGCCCTCGTAAACGTCGGGCGTCCAGACGTGAAACGGGGCCATCGCGATCTTAAACCCAAAACCGATAATCATCATCGCCGCACCGACAAGCAGCAGGGCGGGGAAATTCGGATTAGCGACCTTGCCCGCGATCAGCGTCAGATTTGTCGCACCGGTCGCACCATAGATCAATGCCATACCGTACAATAAAAATGCCGACGCGAACGAACCGAGAATAAAATATTTCATCGCCGATTCGTTTGATTTGAGATCGCCTTTTCTAAGCCCGGCCATCACATAAGTAGCTATCGAGAGCGTTTCGAGGCCCAGAAAAATGACGACCAGGTCATTACCCGCCGACATCATCATCATGCCAAACGTTGCGAACATCAGCAGGGCATGATATTCGCCGACCGGAATATTTTCTCGCTCGACCCATACGGCCGAGATCAAAACCGTCATGGCCGTTACAAACAGAAATACAAACGAAAAACTCAGTCGGAGATTGTCGTGAGCGATCATTCCGTTCCACGCGGTCGCAGGCTGGCCGCCGTCCCACAACATCGCCAGCACAGCCCCCGAAACCGCCAATCCGACAAGCGAAAGAGCACCGGTTACGGAACGTTGTTTCGGAAAGAAACTGTCGTATAGCATTACGACAATACCGGTCAGCGCGACGATCATTTCAGGCATGATCAGGGAAATGCTGACTTCAGGTGAAACCAGATCTGTTGAGAAAAATAAGTACATTACAATTAATTAACTACGTCAGAGGTATCGAAAGATTCTTGCATATTTTTTTTGCAAGCAAATCCGGAACCTCCGTGTGTCTCGGGACTGCTTCAGTATGCCGAGTTTGCGGATTACACCACAACGAGTGTTCTCTCCCTTCGCGTTTTAGAAAACAGTTGTGATGCCTCAAGTGTCTGAGCAGCTTGCTCCGTTTCATAAGCTGACGGTGACGGAATCACGGATCGCATCAGCCGGAATGCCGCGAAGTGCGGCTTCCCGGCGGTCGTCAAGTAGCAATTCAATCGCCGATGCCAGACTGGAGCGGCACTCATCGATAGTTCGACCCTGTCCGTTTGCACCAGGAATCTCCGGACAAAACGCTATGTACCAGTCGCCATCTTTTTCAATTATTGCGGTAAATTCGCTATTCATAAAAATAACCCTTGCTGCATTATTATTTACCGGGCGCTATTTCGGCAAACGTTCCACCGGCACGCTGCATAACGCGTTCCTGAATCGCTTTGACACTTTCCGCGGATCTGTTTAGGATCGGTTTTGGAAACACGCCCATATAGACCATTAGGAAAAGCAGCGGGATCATCAGCCCGATCTCGCGCCGTGAGAGGTCGGTGAGCGTCTTGTTCTGGTCATTTGTGATTTTGCCAAAAAAGACACGCTGAACCATCCAGAGCAAATAGACGGCGGCGAATATGACGCCGGTACCGGCAAACATTGTGGCGACATAATTCCAATTTACGCTTGCGCTTACGCTAAGCGCCTGCGAGCTGAACATACCGATCATTATGAGAAATTCGCCGACAAAGCCGTTTAAAAAAGGCAGGCCGATCGAGGCCATCGTCGTTATTACAAAGACGGTCGCATAGATCGGCATTACGTTTGAAAGGCCGCCAAACTGCGTGATCTCGCGTGTGTGGCGCCGCTCATAGATAAAACCGACTAGCAAAAATAGCGCTCCGGTCGTTACACCGTGGCTGAGCATCGTAAAGAGCGCGCCCTGCATGCCGGCCTCGGTAAACGAGAACATCCCGAGTATCACAAAACCCATGTGGGCGACGGATGAGTAGGCGACGAGCCGCTTTACATCCGCCTGAACCATTGCGACGAGCGCCCCGTAAATGATGCCGATGATCGCAAGCGTGATAAATATCCAGGCCGTTTCGCGCGCCTGATCTGGGAAAAACGCAAAGTTAAAACGCATCAGGCCATAGGTGCCCATCTTTAGCAAAACGGCGGCAAGTATGACCGAACCGGCGGTCGGAGCCTCGGTATGTGCATCGGGCAGCCATGTGTGAAACGGAAATAACGGAACCTTGATCGCGAATGCGAGAGCAAATGCTCCGAATAAAAGCATTCCCGTTTGGGGCGGCATCACAAGCGTTCCGAGCTTCAGAGCGTTCAATATAGAAACAAAATCGAACGAACCGCCGAGACCAGTTTGATCGGCATAGATGTAATAGAGAGCGATGATCGCAACGAGCATCAGCAAGCTGCCGAGTGCCGTAAAAATAAAAAATTTGACCGCCGCGTAGATACGATTTTCACCGCCCCAGATGCCGATCAGGAAAAACATCGGAACAAGCGAGGCCTCAAAAAACAGATAAAAAACAAGCAGGTCAAGCGAGACAAATACGCCGATCATGGCCGATTCGAGCAGGAGCAAAAAGACGTAAAACGCCGTCCGACGCTTTTCAACCGAGTGCCAGGTCGAAACGACCGCGATCGGCATGATAAATGTGGTCAGAATTACCAGCCACAGGCTCAGCCCGTCAACACCGACATGAAAATTCGTATTTATCGCCCGTATCCACGGCACATTCTGCTCAAAGAAAAATCCGCTCGGCGGGGCCGCTCCCCGGTCGGACAGCAGCAACAGCGAAACCGCAAAATTTAACAGCGTAACGGCCAGCGTGACCCATTTCAGATGGCTTTCGTTTTTCCAAAATGTTTGATAAGCAAGCACGCCGAGAGACCCGATAAGCGGTATCAGGATCAGAATCGGTAAAAGATTTTCAGCAAAAAAGTCCATTTGTTAATAGGTCGAAAAACTATAAGAAATTTTCTTCCAGACCGAGACACGCTTTCCGTCTTTCTCCGCCGGAATAAAAAGTATCTGTTCGGCCGCCGCCTTTGCGCTTTCGGTCAAAGCCAATTCGCCGGTTTCGACCTCACTCTTTATGATATTTCCCGATGCGGAAAAAAGCACTTTCAATTTCACTTCGCCAGACGCTCGGGCCCGGCGGGCCTCCGACGTATATTGCGGGCGGGGTTTGTACAGAAATATCACGTCGCGGTCCGGTTTACCCTCATAGACTGCGGTATCGTCAACCGAAACGACGTCGATAATCAGGGCGGGCGGCCTGAAGGCAATCTGTGGGTCGCCGCCGGGCGGAAGATTTGGCGTAACGGCTTTGTCGCCCGACGTTATCCTTAACGATCTAAGAAAACCGTCAACAACGATATTGCGTTCGGATTCAGCGTGAGCCTGAACAACATAAAGCCGTTTCTTAAACAAAACAAACTGTTGTATGCTGAATAGCCTTTCCCCGTTTTTGTTATAGGTGGAAAGTGAAATGTCGCCATAGTCTCTTTGATTCGCCAACACATAAGGGATTTGGGTTCCGGTAATTCGTTTAATCAGTTCATTTCGGACATCGCGGACGTCACCCTCAAAAACTTCCGTTATCAAAACCGCGCCGTTTGCACTAAATGACGTCAGGATACGCTTGGTGACACGATTTCCGGGCCCGCGGCCAAGGGTGAAGTCGTTATTTTCGGTAAACCCCTTTACACCTTCGGGCATTGCTATCACAAATTCGTTTTTATTACTAAAGACCTGCCACTCAACCAGACGTTTTTCAGGCAAGGGCATTTCTTGGGCGAAGTTCGCACCGCAGAATAACGTCAGAATTATCAGAATCCGTGAAAGCCTCATATTACACCACCAGTTTCAAACCGTAATAAATAAAATACCCGATCACCGCAAGGGCACCGGCCAGAATGATCGCCGCGTAGCTGCGGACAAAGCCAACCTGCAGTTGGCGGACGGCGCCGCCGAGTTCTATTACAAAATGGCCGACGCCGTTGACGATGCCGTCGATAAAGCCGAGGTCAAACCCTTTCCACAGGCCGTTTCGCGACAGGTTTGTGATCGGATCGACGATATAGCCGTTGTAAAATTGATCAAGCCGCCATTTCTGTTCGAGAATTTTTGGCATTTTGCGAAGCGGATCTTTGCGAAACGCAAACCAGCCGATCAACATACCGCCAACTGCCATAATGACCGAGAGAAGCGCCAGAAGGCGTTCATTCTGAACTACGTCCGGAGCATGCGATTTTGCGGCTTCGCGGGCGGCGACGGCCGTTTCCGTCTGTGTTTTGGCAATGACGGGTTCGAGCGTGTGTTCGAACGAATTTGCATCTTTGACGCCGACCAGCGAGCTTACCGCGTACGGCACGCCGACCAGACCGCCGACCGTCGAGAGAAACGCCAAAATGATCAAAGGAACGGTCATAACCCACGGCGATTCATGCGGTTTGAAACCGGCGTTGAGCGGATGATGATGCTCTTCGTCATCATCCTGCGCGTGTGCGGCGGCGGTTGGGTGCAGATGAGAATCGTGCGTTTCGCCCTCGACCGGTTGAGGTATTGATATATGTCCGTCGTCGATATGGTGATGAAAGCGCTCTTCGCCCCAGAATGTCATGACCATCATTCGGGTCATATATATCGCCGTCAAAATGGCGGTCACGACCGCAACACCCCACAGAATTTCGTTACCCGGAAAGGCCCCGGCAGGAAAATATGTGTCGGCGGCAAAGGTCTTGTAAAGTATTTCGTCCTTTGAAAAAAATCCGGCCCAGATCGGAATGCCGCAGATCGCCAGCCAACCCATCGCCATCGTGACAAAAGTTATGGGCATATGCTTTCTCAGATTGCCCATCTTTCGCATATCCTGTTCGTGATGCATTCCGTGAATGACCGAGCCGGAGCCGAGAAACAGCAGAGCCTTAAAAAACGCATGCGTCATTACATGAAATATCGCTACGGTAAACGCCCCGACACCCGCGGCAAGAAACATATAGCCGAGCTGCGAAACGGTTGAGTAAGCAAGTACCTTTTTAATGTCATTTTGAGCGATGGCTATGGTGGCCGCAAATATCGCGGTCGCCGCACCGATCACCGCAACTATCCACATCGCGGTCGGGGCAAATTGGTAGATGGCATTTGCGCGAACGACCAGATAGACGCCCGCCGTGACCATCGTCGCCGCGTGGATCAGAGCCGAAACCGGCGTCGGCCCCGCCATCGCATCGGGCAGCCACGTAAGCAGCGGTATCTGCGCCGACTTACCGGTCGCACCGACAAACAGCAAAACCGCAACCGACGTCAGCCCGCCCGCAAAGACCGCTCCCCACGTAAACGGCTCTGCCGACATATTTTCCGTCACAAACGTAAATACACTCTGAACCTGAACGCCGTCAACTATCTTGTCAAAGAATGAGATCGTGCCGGTCAGCATAAAGATCAAAAAGATCCCCATCAAAACGCCCCAATCGCCGATACGGTTCATTACAAAGGCTTTCTTTGCGGCCTCGCGTGCTTCGTTCTTTTTTGTATAAAAGCCGATCAGAAGATATGAGCAAAGGCCGACGCCTTCCCAACCGACAAACATCAGCAGAAAATTATCGGCAAGCACAAGCGTCAGCATCGAGAACATAAACAGGTTCAGATAAGCAAAAAAGCGGTAAAACCCGCTGTCGCCTTTCATATAACCCGTCGCAAAAATATGTATCAGCAGCCCGACAAACGTAATAAAACACGCATAGATACCGCTCAAACGATCCATCCCCAGCCCAAAGTCCGCTCGAAAACCGCCGACCTGTATCCAGGTCCACAGATGATCGAGTATCGGTTTGCCTTCGGGATTGAACAGGGCGCCCGGATGAGCCACGCCAATGCCAAACGCGATCATAAACGCCGCTATCGTCGAAACAGCTATCGAGCCGCAAGCGACAATGCCGCTAAAGGCCTCACTCCGCAGCCGCCCGCCGATCAGCCAATTGATCACGGCCCCAAAGAGCGGAGCAAAAATTATTAAACTTAAAAGGTTGTTCTCAATCATTTCTGAAACTTAAAATTGCTCGACGCCATCCAAGGTCATTTTGGGTTGCGGGATAGAGATCTTTTTGGCTGCCGTCGGGAAGATCTCTCCAAATGTTTCACAGGTGGCAAAGGTCCAACTTTTACCACGATTGTCAGAAATGCCAACGGCACAAGCTGTCGCGACAACAGACTCATTTCTCGGAGTTGTTGCCATCAGCCTATACGGAACAATTCCGAACAACTGCCGGCCGCTGGTGACAATCGGACCGGGATTGTCGGGAATATACCGGACTCCCTTGAGCCCTTTCGCCGTTACGTTTGCGAGATCTCTAATAAATTCGACAACCTCAGCCCGGCTGCCGAGCTTTTTAATGGCCTTCGCGTGCATATAATCAGCGAATTTTTCAAATTCGCCGAGTTCCAATGCCGTAAGCATAGTGGCCGCGTCCCTTTTTAACGCTGAGTTTCTCTCATCAGCCGCGGCTTTCGGGGCCGGCTTTGTTTGAGCAAAGATGCAATTGCCGCCCAAGCCGGTCAGACAGAAAAACAAAGCTATCGAGATGATCGTGAGGTTACTTTTCATTTTTAATACTCCAGCTCACTGTCGTCTTAGCGCGGTGCCGCTCAGATTTGGCAATTGAGCCCGCGCATTGATCGCGACCTAATGCAAACTATTTGACGTATCAAGCCGGTCTTTTATCATACTTCACACGGTTTGGTTCCGCTCTGCGAGAATATCCATCATTTCATTGTAAAAAGGCAGCCTTTCCGCATCACTTTCCTTAAATGTCGATAACATCCGCAAATAATCAATCATTGATTCCCGGCATGCTTCTGCGACGATTTTAAGTAGAGCCGTCGGGCGGTCATCCCTCTCCTGTGCATCCGCCAATGAATCAATATAATCGTTCCTGCGCTGATTGGTTATCACAGCTATCGGATAACCTTTGCGTATCAGAAACAAATTCATGAGCAGACGGGCTGTGCGGCCGTTGCCGTCGCGAAAAGGATGTATAGAGACAAACCGATAATGTGCCTCTGTCGCAAAAACAACCGGATGCAAACTCTCGCCTTTCTCGGACGAGAGCCACGAAACAAACTCCTGCATCAAATTCCCGAGCAGTAAATGCTGCGGATAAACATAGTCGCTGCCTGCCGCCTTAACATCGATCCGCCTGTATGCACCGGCTTCATCGGGCATAATTGCCCGGAGAATTATAGCGTTAATGTCCTTGATCTCTCTTTCGCCGATCCTGGTTTCGCTGTCCGCAAGCTCCTCAATGTAATTGATCGCGTCGCCGTGGCCGATAACCTCCAAATGTTCTACAAGGGCTTTCCCGCCGATTGTGATCCCTTTTTCCAACACCAATTGCGTTTCGCTTTTCGTCAGTGTATTGCCTTCGATCGCGTTGGAGTTATATGTAAAACTCACATCATAATAACTCTTCATTTCCTCGACAACCTGTCGCGGAAGCGGGCGAAAACTATCGAGCCAGCTTTTTAATTTATCTAATTCTTCCAGCTCATTTGCAATATTCATGGCCGCCGGGTTTCTCAAAAAATGACCTCAATCCTTTAATACATCAGGTCTTCATCTTCATCCTCATAAGCAAAATCTTGTTTGACCATATCACCCCAAAAATTGAGGGCGAAGTTGCTCGCACGCCTTTCCAAAAGCAAATTCCCAACCTCGCCGTCTGCGATCTTAAGTTCAGGAAATCTTGTCAACAGCATTGCAAGGTCACGCCAATCAGTTCCGGCCTTTGGTTTTCCGCGACGAGATTCGTACGAGAAAACCTTGCTGAGAATCAATTCAACCGGCGTCAAAATCCTAATCCCTTCAAAGTCTTCGGTCTGAGGAAAACTCTTTTCGATCCGGACATCAATCAAATGCCTGTTTCCTTCCTTTCTTACCTGATAGATCCGAAGTCCCTTATCTTTGATCTCTCTCACGCGAACCGCGATATGAAATCTTTCGCTTAAATGCTCACGCAATTCTTCGGCAAACTCGTGCGCCCGGTTCGACATAATATCGACGTCCTGCGTCGCACGCGGTTCGCTGACGTAGGCGTTTACGGCTTGAGCGCCAAACAAAACGGCATCGTCACGTCCCTGTAAAAACTCGAGAACGGCACCCTGAATCTTTGATAAAGGCAGCGGTTCGTGTGTCACAAATTCCTGAAATGTTAAAACCTCGGCATTTAGCATCAATTCCTCAAAATACTCGCGTCGTCCACATCGACCGACTGGCTGTTGCGGAAAAAGGCGATGATGATACCGAGGCCGACGGCGGCTTCGGCAGCGGCGACGGACATTACCATAAAGACAAAAAGCTGGCCGGTCGCATCGCCGTAATACCGCGAAAATGCGACAAATGTCAGATTTACCGCGTTGAGCATCAGCTCGATACACATAAACATCCCGATCGCGTTGCGCTTAAATATTACGCCTACGCAGCCGATGGTAAATAATATGCCTGATAACGCCAAATAGCTGGCTAAACTTGGTTCCATTTTGTCAGTTGTTAGTTGTCAGTTGTCAGTCAAGGACATTCAAATTATTCTTTTCAACTCTGCTAAATTGGTTTGCTCATCAAAAACAGCTCGAATTTGAATCTTAAATTCGGGCAAAACGACGCTTTCTATCGTTCCGTCCCGGGCTTTCAAAAGGAGTTCATATTCTTCGTTTTGCAGAAAATACTGTTCGACCGATTCGTTTTCGGCGTCGATGATCCAATATTCACGGACGCCGTGGGCCGCGTAATCCTGAAACTTTATCTCACGGTCGTGTTTTTCGGTCGAAGGCGACAGCACCTCGACGGCAATATCGGGTGCCGGAAACTGCATCTGAGTCTGCGAAAAATGTTTTGATTTGTCCGAGCCAAAAAAACAAATGTCCGGCTCATAGTCGTTTCGGGTCAATGAAACCAGCATTTTTTCGCCGCCGACAAATCCGAGGCCGTTTTTTGTTACAAAAGTTTTCAAAAGAATCAGCAAAAGTCCGACGGAGTTTGTATGCCGGAGCTTCGCCGGCGATTGAAAATAGGTTTCTCCATTTATAAATTCCATCTTTTTGTCTTCAACAATGATCTCGTAAAAATGTTTTCGTTTAGCCTGTTCGTCCTCCAGCGCGCGTTTCAGGCTTTCCGCCAGGATGGCGGCGTTTGGCATTTGCATTATCTGATCGACCGAGACGGACATTATATTTATAAATTTTATTCTTTTTCTTTATCCTTAACCAGTTCTAAATGCGGCTGGGACAACCTTCTTGCGAGGATTACGGAGCCGATGACGGCCATAAGCAGAAGAACGCCGACGATCTCGACCGGCAGCAGGTATTCGGTGTACATCGCCCGGCCGATGCTCAATGTTTTACCCGCACTCAGCGTCTGATCGGCGGGAATATTTGGCGCACGCATGACCGCATAAAAAATAAAAAAAGTCTGGCCAAGCAATATCACGCCCAGGCCGCCGCCGAGCGCATACAGATAACGCAGCCGGTTTAAGGGTTGATCTTCGTCCAAATTGAGCAGCATGATGACAAAAACAACCAAAACCATGATCGCGCCCGCGTATATCAAAATCTGTACGGCGGCGATAAACGGTGCGGCGAGCGTCACGTAAATACACGACAAGGCGATAAAAACCCCGATCAGCGAGACGGCGCTGTAAATCGGATTTTTGTGATAGACCATCGAAACCGCACACGCGATCGCAAAACCCGCAAAAATGAAAAATAAGATGGATGAAGCCATAAGCAGTTGTCAATCGGCGGTGGCCGGTGACCAGTAAGTAAGTGAGCAGCGGGTAGTTTGCGGGGAAAGCCAGCTTGATCCAAATCGCCGACATCTGTCCATTGTGCACCGCCAACTGCCCACTGCCTCCGTCACCTATTCAAAAAAAACACAATGACAATGGTCAAAATAACATTCGCGAGGGCGACCGGGAGCAGAAATTTCCAGCCGAAATTCATCAGCTGGTCAAAACGAAACCGCGGCAGCGTTCCCCGCACCCAAATAAAAAGAAACAAAAACGCACATATTTTGCCAAGAAACGCGACGTGGCTGGCAAGAGCGTAGGGAATCGAACCGGGTTCGAAAATAAAACTCAGTCCGGGAATGTACCACCCGCCCAAAAACAAAACCGTGCACATCACCGAGACTGTAAACATATTTACATACTCGGCCATAAAAAAGAGCGCAAATTTTAGAGCTGAATACTCAGTATGAAAACCCGCAACAAGCTCGGTTTCAGCCTCCGGCAGGTCAAACGGCACGCGGTTGGTTTCGGCAAATGCGGCGATCAAAAACACAACAAACCCGACAAACTGAGGAATAATAAACCAGCGAAACGGCGATTGTATCTGTGCAAAGATAATGCCGTTTAGATCGAGCGTTCCGGCCAGCATCACTACACCGATGACCGACGCACCCATCGCGAGTTCGTATGAGATCATCTGGGCGGATGAACGAAGCCCGCCCATCAGGGAATATTTGCTGTTTGACGACCAGCCGGCAAGCGCAATACCGTAAACACCAACGGAAGTGATACCCAGCACGAACAATACGCCGACGTCGATCTTTGCAATTGTAAGCGGCAGAGCAGTTATACCGTCACCCAGTCCAAACGGCAAAAAGCTCCAATCGACCGTGGTGATCGCCGGCCCGAACGGATAAACGACAATCGGCAGCAAAGCACATGTCAAGGCGACCATCGGCGCCAGAAAATAAATAAACCTGGTCGATTTATCCGGTACGATGTCTTCTTTAAATATAAACTTGAAAAGATCCGCAAAGGGCTGCAAAATGCCCCACGGCCCGACACGGTTTGGCCCGATACGCCCCTGTATCCAGCCGAGAATCTTGCGTTCGGCCAGCACCGTATAAGCAACGATCATCAGCACACCCTGAAAGGCAAGCAGAATCCCGACGCTGATTACTATAAACGGAAATGCGGTTTTAAGGGCAGATTCCATATTGACTAAAAAGACTTGCCTGTTTCTGACGACGTTCTGTCATCGTCTTTACACTAAAACATTTTCGCGGGTTCCCGCACTTGAAACACGAACACGGCTTTCGGTACTTGGTATTACTCGATTCGTTCTACGACTGAAAATTCCTTAGGGCTCAAAATTTTTATTCCCTCAAAATGTTTCAGAACCAGCAAATCTTTGTCACCTGTAATAATAAAATCGCATTTTCCGGCTACGGCCGCCGCAAGAATGTTGTCATCGTCAGGGTCGCGGCTAACTTGATATGAAAGAGCGGATGGCTCTGCAATCTGCATCCGCGAACGGAACAGCGCGACGGCTTCATCGGCAGTTTCAATGGAATACTCGAATTTCTCTATTAACTTTTCTCTGACTTCGCCTAAAACGAATTCGGAAGTAAAAAGTATGTGATTCAAAAAACAGTACTCCAGCAACTCGTGGCATAACCCGTGAGAAATCAGTGAAGCAATCAAAACATTAGTGTCGGGTACTATTCTCACGACACAGTTTCAAAGACTTCTTCATCCGTATAAGACTTTCCGGATTCGGCCATCATTCGCTCGCGCAACTTTCTGAAACGCCGCAGAAAAAGATAATCCTGCAAGGCGCGGACAGCGAAAGCATTTTCGGAAATACCTTCCTCAAGGGCTGCTTTATCAAGCGTTGCTTTGACTTCTTCAGATAACTCAACGGTTAATGTTGCATTCATAAAACTCACGTTTACAAAAAATTGTTCTCAAGATATTATTCGTTTTTTATTTTCGCCGGTCAAAAATGACGTGATAGAAAAGAAGATGAATACCAAACGAAATGTCTATCCCACGCTCAAAATATGGTTCGATCATTACTCTATTGACACTCTACTCCCGATCTCCGGCGCCGACTTTCGCGGCTTCGGCCATCTCAACAATTTTCGGCGTTCCGTCCGGCTCGAATTGAGCTAGCGGTGCGAGCAGCAGATTATCAGGCTTCGGATTGCCGTGAGCCAGCAGGTGAAACTGCGGCGTTTTGCCGGTCATGGTCGTGATGCGGTGCAGCTTGTGTCCGATCCGCGGCGTTTCGGTGCTCTTCGCTCCCTCATCCGGCAATGCTTCGATCCGCGTTTTCAGAGCGTCGATCTGCACGCTCACGTCGGCGCCGGACTTTACTTCGTGGCTGATCTGAACCGGATTTGACTCGTCCTTTAGGGCCGGATATCGCAGCCCGGAGTAGGCCGAAACGCTATCGGCAATGGAGCGGAAAATTGCCGACGGCGAGAATTCGGTGGCGATCTCGACGCCCATCTCGCGGGCGATAAGGGCGGTGATCATCCAGTCCGGTTTCGACTGATGCACCGGCTCAATAGCTTTGCGGACACGCTGCACGTTGCCGGCGTTGTTTGTATATGTTCCGTCGATTTCCGCAAAGCTCGCGGCTGGAAAGACGACATCGGCATAGTCTGTCGTTTCGGTCAGAAACAGTTCCTGCACGACGATGAAGTCTTTATTGGACAAGGCAGCATTGAGACCGGCGACCTGGCCGCCCCCTGACGCAGGCGGTTCTGACAGGCTGCCGCCGATCAGCAGGGCTTTCGAGTTCTTTACGACATCACCGACACTTTTGCGTCCATCGGTCATATCAAATGCGCCGACCGAATTGTTGTATCTTGCCAGTGGGTGCAGCAGGACGCGGCGGCCGTCAGCGGCCAGTCCGGCGGCGGAAGCGGCGATGATGGCCTGTGCCTCCTGTGAGAGATCGCCGCCGATCATTATGATCATACCCCCATTCGTTTCCCCGAGCGTTAACCCCGTCCTCTCACCCATCTCGACGCCACACTTTTTGGCAATCATGCTATCGTTCGAGTCGTCAACGAACGCCAGAGCAAATGCGTCGAGTGAACCCTTATTAACCTGAATAAATTGCGTAGCCGCCTGTCGAGCGAGGTTTGTCGGCTTGTCGCTGATGCAGATAAATTTGGCACCGCCGTTTCGTACGGCCTGTCGAATTTGTTTTGCGGTGTAGGTCTGTTCTTCTTCAGGTTCGCCGCCGATGAGGACAATGGTCGCGGCGGTGCGGATTTCGGCGTGCGTGCAGAGCGGAACGCTCAGGTTGTCAAAGATCGGCGACAAATCCTGACTGTCTGAGATTGCAAAGTTACCACTATTTGCGGCGTCGGTCGCAAATTTCCGCAGCGTATAAACCGCCTCATTTGTCAGACGCGGGCTCGCGATTACCCCTGTTGAACCGGCCGCCGCTAAACCATCCGCCGCAAATTTGATCGCCGCGTCCCAAGTCGCCGGAATCAACTTTCCGCCCTTTGAATAGCGGATCAACGGCGTCTTGATACGGTCGGGATGATTAATAAATTCGTGGGCGAAGCGCGCCTTTACGTCGAGAAATTCTCCGTTAAGCCCATTAACGTATCGATCGCGGGCTACGATTCGGTGAACCAAACCGCTTCGTGAGCCGATCGAAAGCTGCATTCCGTCCGAGCCGTAAACATCGGTCGTGACGGTTTGGTCGAGTTCCCACGGCCGCGTTTCGTGGCGGTAAACGCCGTCAAGCAGCGTCCCGGTCGGGCAAACCTCGATACAGTTGCCGCACTGCGAGCAGTTCAGCCAGCCGCCGTAGGTTCCGATAACGGTATTTACACCGCGGTTGCCGGCCTCGATCGCGTCCTCGCCCATCCATTCGTTGCAGACACGTGTACAGCGTTTGCACAAAATGCACCGCTGCGGGTCGTTGGCGACGATCGGCGAGAGATATTTTTCGGGCTGCGCGTTCTTTGTCTCTGAAAATCTTTCCTCGACGTCGCCCCAATCGAAAATAACTTCCTGCAGCTCGCATTCGCCGCCGCGGTCACACACAGGGCAATCGAGCGGATGATTTGCGAGCAGGAATTCGCCCATCGCCCGCTGCGCCTTTTCGACCTCCTCAGACTGCGTGGTAACATTCATCCCGTCCGTGCAGATGATCGTGCAGGACGTTTGCAGCTTTGGCATTTTCTCGATACGCACCAGACACATGCGGCAGGACGCCTGAATCTCAAGATCCTTGTAATAACAAAACGCAGGGATGCCGTAGCCGTTTTCGCGGCAAACATCGATCAGCCGCGCGCCGCTGTCAACGTCGTATTCCTGGTTGTTTATCGTTAGTTTTAATTGTTCCGACATTATTTAACTTTCGTCACCGCCTGGTCAGGATGTGCGGGGTTTGGAATTAGAACCTGATTCGCACAATCTACGTGTAGATCGAGTTTTTCCAAAATCGTTTGACCTATTAAGACTTCGTCTCCTAACACTAAGGCTTCGTCGCTTGTTTCGCGCCCTCTGATCCCTACGACAATTGCATCCGTAACAGGTACAACTTCTTTCCTTCCGTCCGCGTATTCGACACCCCTCTGCCGCGGAGTTGCAAGGCCAAGACGGCGTGCAACGTCTGGCGGGATTACTGTCTGAACGGCCCCGGTATCAACCATGGCGTCAGCCTCGTAGACACGTACCGCGATGGGATCCAGTTGACCGCTCCGCGCATTTACTTGATCAGCGGCGTTAGTGAGTATTACCTTTACCCTAACTTCTCCCATTCTTACTCCCTTGATCGGTCCTCGAATACCTCGTTTGCGTTGCCATTGCTTCGTCGCCTTCGGGCGAGATATTAAATGCGGTCAGGACTATATTATCGTCGTCAACCAATTCAATTTCGGTTCGCCAGCCCCAACGCGGAAAGTCCGGCCCGCCGGCGTCGTATGAGCCTAATACCGCAAATTTATCGCCCGGCTCACCCTCGGAGAACAGAATTCCCGTTGACATATGAAAGCTATCGACCCACGCGGATTGAAACTTGTTTGTTGCAAGGTCAAATCCGAAAATCGTGACGCCCTCAAACGGTTTATCCATAATCCGTCCGCTGTATTCGTACAGGATAAAGCGTCCGCCCAGTATTGCAGACATCTTTCCGGTCATCGGCGATTCGTCGGCTACCTCCTCCGGGTCGAACCAGGTTTTTGTCACGCCCTGCCATTGGCCAGCAAGCGCGGCAAGTTTGTGATGTTTGCCACTATCCCTCGATTCGTCAAAGCTCATATTTTTGTCAGCCGTTCATTTCGTTTTTTTCTTTGCCGCTTTCTCCTCGGGCGGTTTTGCGGATGCTGCTTTTTTCTTCTTTGGCCGTGTTTTGCCATAACTTCCCGCAAATATCTTACCTCGTCGTGAACGTTTATCTCCTTTTCCCATTACAATTCTCCTGATCTATTCCGTTTCGGCGGCGGCGCCGGTCATTGGCACAGCCTCAAAAAAATAAGCTCTCCGCTCGATAGGCAAGCCGTACGCATTTGCGCGGCGGCAAGCCGCAGAGAAATTTACACTCAATTTGAGTTTACCTTATAACCAAGCCATTTCCTGAAATCGTCCGGAAATTGTTTGATCGCCGATTGTATCGGCCACGCGGCCGCATCGCCAAGAGCGCAAAAGCTTTTACCTTCTATATTATCGCAGATGTCGAGTAAAAGCTGCGCGTCTTCGGGCTTTCCGCCGCCGGAATCGATCCGGTTAAAAATTTTTACAAGCCAATCCGTACCTTCGCGGCACGGCGTACACCAGCCGCACGATTCGTGCTTGTAAAATTCGGTTATATTTTTGGTCGATTCCATAATATCAACGGTTTCGTCCATGACCATCATTCCGCCCGTGCCGAGCATCGAACCCGCGGCGACAAGCCCTTCGTAATCAAGGGTTACGTTTTGGCCGACGATTTGTCCGGCGTTCATAATATATACGCTCGAACCGCCGGGAATAACCGCCTTTAGCTTTTTATCATCGCGAAGCATCCCGCCGCAGTCTTCCATAATGAACTTTTCCATATCGGCGTAACCCATCGGAAGTTCATAGACGCCGGGCTTTTTGACATGTCCGCTGATCGACCAAAGTTTCGTCCCGCCGCTTTTTTCTGTCCCGAGATCGCGCCACGCGACGCCGCCCATTTCGATAATTTGCGGAACGGATGTAAATGTCTCGACATTATTTACGACGGTCGGACAAGCATAAAGCCCTTCAACCGCAGGAAATGGCGGTTTAAGGCGCGGATGGCCGCGATAGCCTTCGAGCGAGGTGAGCAGAGCGGTTTCCTCGCCGCAGATATACGCTCCGGCACCGGTATGTGTGTGGATATCGTGATCGAAGCCCGAACCAAAAATATTCTTGCCAAGCATTCCGGCTTCCCGGGCTTCGGCGAGGGCGACGTCCATTATATCGATCAGGTATTTATATTCGCCGCGCGTGTAAATATATCCGGTTGCCGAACCGAGTGCGTACGCCGCAATTATCATCCCCTCGATCATCGCATGCGGATCAAATTCCATCAGATAGCGGTCTTTAAAGCTGCCCGGTTCTGATTCGTCGGCATTGCAGACCACGTATTTCGGCTTTGGCGAATCTTTTGGCACGAACGACCATTTCAAACCCGTCGGAAAGCCGGCACCACCGCGACCGCGCAGAACACTCGCCTTGACTTCCTCAATAATGTCCGCCGGCGCCATATTCAACGCTTTTTTGAGCGATTTATACCCGCCCATATCGCGATAAACCTTCAGCCTATGGCCGTCCTTAACGCCAATTCGCTTTAGTGAAAGCGGCTCACAGCCAATTGCTTTGATTTCCATAATTAAAGAAATTTGTTGAATTCAACAACGCTTAGACCGGCATCCTTAATAATTCCGCCCATCGTAAGAGCATGGACAGGATTGTGACGGGGAATTGTAACAATTCGCTCACCGTTGGTCATTACAATATGCTTGCCTTGCCGAGCTACCCAAAATCCAGCTTTTTCCAAAGCCTTTACGGCTTTCAAATGGTTTATTCCAGGAACTTTCGGCATTTAAGCTTTAACCTCAACCTCTCTGACATCGGCGTCAGCAAGCTGCATGTCCACAACGATTAAATATTCCTGAATAGCATCGCGGATGTTTTCCAGCGCACCCTCTTCGGTTTCTCCCTGTGACCAGCAACCAGGCAATGCAGGACACGAAACGCTGTAGCCTTCTTCCGTTTGGTTTAACGCAACTTTGTAATGCATAGTTTTCACCTTGTCAGTAGCCCGCACGTGAGTAAGGGCTAGTCAGTGTCAGTAGCCCGCACGTGAGTGAGGGCTCAAGTCCGTGTCAGTAGCCCGCACGTGAGTAATGGCTCAAGTCAGTGTCAGTAGCCCGCACGTGAGTAAGGGCTCAAGTCCGTGTCAGTAGCCCGCACGTAAGTAAGGGCTCAAGTCCGTGTCAGTAGCCCGCACGTAAGTAAGGGCTCAAGTCCACTCGCAAATCAACGTAATTCAATCCACGATGCTTCCCCGCATAAGAACTGCAATCGATCCAGGTTCGGCCTTTCTTCTCTGGAGAGGCACTCACGTAGCCTTGATCTTTCCGCTACGTTGAGCCCATACTTACGTGCGGGCTACGGACACACATGCTGCTGACACACCAGCTACTGACACGAATCAAATAAGAGATCAACTCCACTCACACCCAACCTCAGTCAAACTTCGGCAACTCACCCCCCTGACCGTTGACCACATATTCAACCGCTGCTGAAATATGTTCTTCGCTCCAGAGATATTTTGTGCTCCCATGACGGCTCCACGCCCTAGCGTCGGACGCGAGCAAACCGGCACCTCTCAAAGCCCTCGTCGAATATGCCTTAAAGCTGTCCATCAACCGTTCAGGTTTGCCCGAATTACCTACGACAAGGTGTACGTGATTTGTCCTGACGTTAAGAGCAAACAAACCGTAACAGCGAACTGAACACACCTCTTTGATCGCATCTTCAACTATCTTTCGTTCACGGCCTCCAAGCGAAAATGGCTCACTTTTCATCAGATTCGCTTTCGTACGAACTTTTTCGGCGTCCGATTTGATCATCTGGGCACCGTAAACATTATACCAACGACGGTCTACCGAACCTCTTTCGTCGCCGTGCAGCCACGTTCCATAACATCGAAACGTTATCAGATAACCCTTTGCTGCCGAACCCTCCTGGAATTCTATATAGTCGCGTTTCGGCATACAAACCCGTATCAGTAGCCCGCACGTGTCAGAGGCCCGCACATGTCAGTAGCCCGCACGTAAGTAAGGGCTCAACTCCGTATGGGCAGCCCGCCCGTTAGTAAGGGCTCAACTCCGTATCGGCAGCCCGCATTTGGCAAGGGCTCAAGTCAGTGGCACTAGCCGTACACGTGAACATGAGCCCTTACTTACGTGCGGGCTACTGACACGGTGCGGGCTACTGACACATGTCCAAGATCTCATCCACCTTCTCGACCGTCAGGTCCTCGTGATAATCAAACCCTATCTGCATCATCGGTGCGGTGCCGCAGCTGCCCAGGCATTCGACCATGGTTACGGTGAATTTTTCGTCGTCGGTCGTTTCGCCGGGATGGATGCCGAGTTTTGAGCAAATGTGAGCGGTGATATCCGGCTCGCCCATTATCCGGCACGACAGCGTTTTGCAGATCTGGATGTGATGACGACCGACACGGCGCATATTAAACATCGAGTAAAACGTCGCCGTCTCCCAAACGTCTGTCACCTCGATATTCAAAAACCGCGCCAGAAAATTTACACCCGCGTTGTCGATCCACCCTCGCTCGCGCTGAACAAGCATCAAAAGCGGTATCAACGCCGAACGCGACCTGTCGGCCGGATATTTCGCCAGATGCGATCTCATCTCGTCCAGGACCGCAGACGAAAACTCCGCCACTTCGTCTGTGACGAGTATCTTATCGGTATAACTTGTCGGTGTCGCTGCTGCCATTATGCCGCCAATCTCTCTTCAATTTTTGTGATCCGCCGGTCAATTTCTTCAATGTTTGCCTGTACGTCGAGTTTTGCATCCATTTTCAGGATGATTCCGTCGATTAAATTCTGCAAATTCTTGACCTCCATCTCAATATTGATGACCCGCTCGTCCATAAATTTAAAGGTGCCCTGAATGTCCGCGAGACGATTCCAAATTTCAATAATTTTTGTGTGCTGATCGTTGTTCGCCGATGACGTTATGGTTAGCTCCTTTCGGATCTCGATGACCTTTGAAATGACATCATTTTGTTGCCCCGATACAAAGGCAAACGCCCTATCAACCTTATCGAATCGAGCGTCAAGCTTATCGAATCGAAAAGAATGAGTCCGAATCTCTGAACGAAGATCTCGCATCTCAAGGCCCATCTCATCGACGCCTCCCATTGTTCTTTGGATGAGGCCTTCTAAACTTTCGAAGCGCTCGTCGAATTCTCCCGCCATATCACTTCCCGCTTATCAAAATTTCGCCTAGCCCGGCTGTCCCGACCCACGCTGCCAGCTACTAATTAATTAAAAACGTACCGCATCACGGCATTATAGAAAACAAACTTGCCATTGTAATATACCGGCTTAAATTTTGACCGCAAAGCGGCAGCCTCTGCTGACTTTCTCAAATTCGGGTTTCCTGTCAGTGCTTTGGCCGTTGTAGCGTTACCTGTGTCATCAATTTCAACACCGACAGTTACTTCACATTCTTTAGCGCAACGGGCCGAATAGCTTGGTTTCGGCCAACTTTGACCGACCACGAATACACGATCAGAGTCAAAGACAATCCTTCCATTCGAATTAGTACCTGAATTCGCTCCGGCAAGAAAAATTTCTGTTTTCGACTTGCCAAGATAGAGTTGAATCTTCACTTCCTCGGATGGGTTTCCGCAGTTATTCGGAACCATCACTACCGAAGTCTGAAAACCGTCCCCAGTAGCTTTTAGACTGAACTTGTCACTTTCCGGGTACTCAAACTCCACCCACATCTCATTTTTTGCACGCATCTTGGTCGCCTTTAGACCGCTGTGGTCAACCAAAGTAAATTCGGCGGTTTGGATTGCAGTGTTCTTTTGAGCATCGATGGCCGATACGCGCAGTTTACAACGAATCTGGGCGAAGGAGGCCGTTGTAAGCAGCAAACATATCAAGAAGAGTTGCGAAGTTATATTAAAAATTCGGACATACATAGCTATCTATCGATTTCTCCAAGCACAATATCCAGCGACCCGATTATCGCCACTACGTCGGCGACCATTTCACCCTCGCTCATTACGGGCAGGGCGGCGAGATTTACAAAGCTCGGGCCGCGGAAGTGGACACGTTCGGGTTTTGGGCCGCCGTTTGATTTCATATAGACGCCGAGCTCGCCTTTTGAGGCCTCGATCGGCATATAAACTTCGCCCGTAGGGATGTTAAAGCCTTCGGCAACAATAAGGAAATGGTGGATGAGCGAATCCATGTGCTTGCGCATATCGTCGCGGTCGGGCAGGACGATTTTTGGCGCGTCGGCCTTTATCGGCCCGGGTTTCAGGCGGTCTAGAGCCTGTCTGATTATTTTGTACGACTCGTAACACTCACGCATTCGGACGCGAAATCTGGCCCAGACGTCGCCGTCGGGTTCGGTCGGGATGTCAAAATCGTAAGTTTCGTAACCGGTATAAGGGTTGTGCCGCCGAAGATCGAGTTCGACGCCGCTCCCGCGAAGGCAAGGGCCGGTAAGTCCCCAATTTATGGCTTCGTCGCGTTCGATAACACCGACGCCTTTTGTCCGGCTCTGCCAGATCGGATTTCCGGAAGCAAGGGTCTCAAATGTTTCCATTGCATCCGGAAAGTCGGCCATAAACTGATTACATCTTCGCTCAAACCCGGCCGGCAGATCCATCATCAGGCCGCCGATACGGAAATAACTTGGCGTCAGCCGCCCGCCCGAAACGGCTTCGATCAGATTCAGGATTTTTTCTCGCTGACGAAAGCAGAAAAAGAAAACGCTCATCGCCCCGAGATCGAGAGCGCTTGTACCGAGCCAAACCATATGCGAGGCGATGCGCTGCAATTCGCACATCAGAACGCGGATAACCTGTGCTCGCTCAGGTATTTCGAGATCGAGCAACTTCTCGGCCGCCATCACATAAGCCAGATTATTTCCGAGCGGATTGAGATAATCCATGCGGTCGGTGATGACGATGCCCTGCTGATATTTTTTATATTCAAACAGCTTCTCCATGCCGGTGTGGAGATAGCCGATGTCCGGGATAACGTTAATTACCGATTCGCCATCCAGTTTAAGATCAAGCCGCAGGACGCCGTGCGTCGAAGGGTGCTGCGGCCCCATCGACAAGGTCATCTCAGAATCGAGCCCGTTGTCCAGCATCTCAAAATGGCCGGGATATATTTCAGTCGCAACTGCCATAAATTAAACTTTAAAAATGTCCGACAATTTTAACGAAAATTCCGGCAAAAGCGGTGTTTCTATCGCCTCGCCTATCCTGTAATGATTTACAAGTACTTCGTTTTCGCCGTCGAGCCGGTAAACCTCGATCTCATTCAGCATTCCGTTGACGATCCAATATTCGCGAACACCAAATTGGCCGTAAATCTCACGCTTGCGGACACGGTCGCGGACAAGATCTCTACTACCATAGGAAAGGACCTCAATCAGCAATTCCGGCGCAGCGTTGAATTTGCCCGGGAACTTCTCGTCATTCCCCGTTACCTTAGTCTCAATTGTTTCATGCGTCGCAAATACGAGATCGGGTATGACAGCATCCTGGCGTGTGAAAATTACTCCCGGACCGTGAAATATTTCACCGATTGGATGTTGCCGCAAATAAATGCCAAATTCTAAAATTAAATTTGCAATGCTTCGTTGATGGTTTAGATGCGGTGCGTGCGATACGAATAATTCCCCTCCAATTAGTTCATATTTATTGTTCTCGTGATCGGGCAGGAATTCAACATCGTCCACCGTATATCTGATCGGCAGCGGGCGGACTTCTGTTCTTGCTTGATATAGTTCTTTGCTAATCATTATTTTAGTTTAAACGATATGTCCTAAAACTTCGCACTTTGAATCCCTGTCTTAATAGAACTCAGAGTTAATTTAAACTGTAAGGCTCGTAGCCTCTCAACGGATAATCTTTACGCAAAGCATGGCCGTCAAAATCGGACGGCAGCAAGATTCGTCGCAAATCCGGATGACCGTCAAAAATGACGCCGACGAGATCGTAGGTCTCACGCTCATGCCAATTTGCTGTTTTCCAGAGCGGCGTGACGGTTGCCACATTCGGCTCATCTTCCGAAAGCAAAACTTTCAATCGAAGACGGTTGTAGTGAAGTGTTGAAAACAGATGATAGTTGACCTCAAAACGCGGGTCTTCCTCCGGGCCGCGATCACATCCGCAGAGGTCGGCGAGCATGTCAAAGTCGTGAATCTGTTTTAAAAACGCACAAACATCCACGATCGACTCGGGCGGTACGGTAACCGACACCTCGCCGTGCCCATCGGCCACCGAGACGACCCACGAATCGTTCTCAGCTTTTAGCTTTTCCACATAATCGTGGAGCTTTTCCGTCATATAAATCTCATTTTGCCCCGGACGGTTTTTTTCCATCCGCCGCCGCCCGCGCTGCTCGCAAAGGCGTAATATGCAGTTTGGCTGTAATGCGTTTTGCCGACGCTCGCGCGCTTTTAGCGAATTTACCTGCTAGGACGAACGCCGTTTCTCGTGTCTCGACGGTACTGAATACGGCCGCGACGTCTCGCCGGCCGCCACCTCGGTTTCCTTTTTACGCTCAAGGGCCGTACCTTCGGTCACCGGCAAAGTTCCCGGAACGAGCGATACGCGCGACTCAGGTTCGTATGTGTCGCGGCGGTCTTTGACCGATTCTTTCATTATCTTATCCTGAAGCATCATGATGGCGTGGACCAGCATTTCCGGCCGCGGCGGACATCCGGGAACGTAAATATCGACCGGCACGACCTTATCGACGCCCTGAACGATCGCGTAATTATCAAAAACACCGCCCGAGGTCGCACACGCTCCCATCGAGATAACCCATTTTGGCTCAGGCATTTGATCGTATATCCGGCGCAGCACCGGCGCCATTTTACGCGAAACGCGGCCCGAGACTATCATCACATCGGCCTGCCGGGGGCTTGCCCGAAATGTCTCCGCCCCAAATCTCGAAAGGTCGTTACGGGCCGAAACCGTATTCATCATCTCGATGGCGCAGCAGGCAAGGCCAAACGTTGCCGGCCATAGGCTCGATTTACGCGCCCAATTGACGATAGCATCAAGCCGGACGGTCACAACATCCGGAAGCGATTCGAATATATTATTTTCTAAACCCATCTTAAATATTTGATTTTGGATTGCGGATTTTGGATGGCCAAAAAATCACGTCCATAAATCCAACAAAACACATCGTTAAGCCGCGATCTTTACCTCGTAGGCCTGATCCCGTCTCTTTTTCGCGATTTTCTTTGCCTCTATGCGGGCTTCGGCACGGGCCTGCAATCCCCAATCGAAAACGTCTTTCTTCCAAACGTAGATGTAGCCGATAACAAGTGTTGCCACAAAAACCAATATTTCTATAAATGCGATCGTGCCAAAGGCGAGGCCGCTCAGCCTCTCTTCCGCCAAAAGGCTTTTAAAGGCCACGGCAAACGGTATAATAAACAGGACCTCGATATCGAACAAGAGAAAAACGACGCCGACAGTATAAAATTTGACCGAAAAACGACTGTGCGCCGAGCCGACCGGGTCCTTGCCGCATTCATACGGCATCAGCTTGGTGGCCGTGCGTTTGCGCGGGCCTATAAGCTGGGTCACAAGCAGCTGGCTCACGCCAAAACCGGCTGCGACCAAAAACATGATCCCGATAGGTATGTAATCGAAAACGTTATATTCCGACATCTTATTTTACTGCGTTACACGCGAAACGCCCTCGAGAAAAACAGCATTTCCAGGCCGCTAAGCGCAAACTCTGACTCAAACTAAATCGTAAGTTAACCGTTAAAAGGTGTCAAGGCAGTTGCGTATTGAATACACACGCAGAAATTTGACGTGCTCCCAATCGAAACCCATTTATCCGTTGACCCTTTCAAAAGGCTTGTGATAACTTTGAAACTGGCGAGATGCGCCGCAGAATCGCCGCCCTTCCCGCGTTCTTTTGGTTAAAATAGCGTTGTGATCTCAGGTTTTAATACAGACATCGAATTTAACGGTACCGTTTATCACGTGCAGACCGAAGATAAAGGTTCGCCGACGCATTTGATATTGTCGCTTGTTTATGACGGCGGGACGATCCTGGCCAGCAAACGATCGGGTTACGAGGATCTGGCGCGAGCGAATTTTGACGAAGGGGAACTTAGCAAACGCCTCTCGCATCAGCACAAACTGATCTGTGCCGCCGTAAAATCCGGCCGCATAAACGAATTGATACAGATGACGGCCCAGGCGTCTGCGGCCGGTGCAAAAACGCGGTCTGCGGCCACGGGTTTTAAAACGGGTATGCCTCCCGTTTCAACGGCAGAACCGGAATCGAGAGCGGAAAGGCTCGCACCGCGAAATCCGATAAAAATCGCGATCGTCGAAAGTGGGCCGGTCATTCCCGATACGCCGCTTGAACTTTTTGAGGGAGATTTAATTATCGACGCGGTTCAGATAGTCGATGACTATGAAATTTTGTCCGCCGAGGCGGTCGCGGTAGTCAGCGAACTTTCAGGCCACGAGCGTATGTCAAATCAGAAATTGAGCCTCGAACTGCTCGGTGATCTGAAGTTTAAGGGCGGCGACCGCCGGACGGTCAACATTATGATCTGCCGCGGTACTGAACGAAAAGTTGTCGGCGATGCACAGATAATGATCAAGGTTTTGGGTTCGAGTTTTCGCCCGGTTATTTTTCACGCTAAATCCGATTCGAACGGCCTCGCAAAGGTGCATCTGCAGCTGCCTCATTTTCAGCAAGGGCGAGCGGCGGTGCTGGTCAGGGCGATCACCGGCGGCGAGGAAATCGAGCTCCGCCGCGTCGTTACGCCGGGATAGAATTGCAAAAAGCGGAAATCCTGATCTCGGATTTGAAATTGTTCTCACAAAAAGCGAAAAATAAGATAATGACGGCCATAAATATCAAACTCAACGGCGAAAAACGCGAAATTCCGCAAGAAACCAGCCTCGTCCAAATGCTTGAGCTTTTTTCTTTGCCGAAACAGCGGGTCGCAATCGAACTCAATAACAACGTCATTCGCCGAATAGATTGGCCGGAAACGGTTGTGCGCGAGAGCGATAAGATCGAGGTCGTACACTTTGTCGGCGGAGGATAGAGTTTTTTTGGCTGCGGAAGCGACAACGTGCCGAAGGCGTCGGCTGCAAAGTATTTTCTGATGCGAATTACACGGTATTTGTCGAGCCGATGCAAATATTCAGACGTAAAGACAGGCCTCTGTGATCAGCGCCGTCTTTGCTTTATCACCAGCTTTGCGTAAAAATTGTCGTGTAGTATGAAAGACACATTTTCAATCGCAGGGACAACTTTTAACTCACGGCTTATCATCGGTACCGGGAAATACCGCTCGTTTGATGAGATGAAAGCGGCACATAAGGCATCGGGATCTGAGATGGTCACGGTCGCCGTCAACCGCGTACCGCTCGATCGCAAAACCGAATCTTTTTTAGACCATCTCGATCCGAAAATGAAAATCCTGCCCAACACGGCCGGATGTTATGACGCAGATCACGCGATCCGCACGGCACGCCTGGCACGCGAGGCGCTCGATACGGAATGGATAAAACTTGAGGTGATAGGCGATCCGGTCACGCTTTTGCCCGACAACGAACAAACACTCGATGCGGCACGGATTTTGGTAAAAGAGGGATTTATCGTCCTGCCATATTTTACCGACGATCTGATAATGGCAAAAAAACTGCTCGACGCCGGCTGTCCGGCGGTGATGCCGCTTGCCGCGCCGATCGGATCGGGAATGGGCGTCCAAAATCCGTCGAACCTGCGAATTATGCGTGAACAATTGCCCGACGCAACAATTATCGTCGATGCCGGCGTCGGCGTACCATCGGACGCCGCCATCGCAATGGAACTCGGTGCCGATGCAATCTTAATGAATACCGCAATCGCCGAATCCGGCGACGCCACCCAAATGGCGGCAGCGATGAAACTCGTAGTCGAAGCCGGCCGCCTGGGCTATCTCGCCGGCCGAATGCCGAAACGCCTCTACGCCTCGGCCTCAAGCCCGATTGAGGGTGTGATAAAATAAACGAGCTTTTATGCGATAATCTTTTCAGTATTCGAGTATGGAGAATTAACAATGTTAAGAACACTGACCGCAACTATCTGGCGGGAAGACAATGGATATGTTTCGCTTTGTCCCGAACTCGACATTGCAAGTCAGGGCGAAACGGTCGAGGAGGCGCGTGCTAACTTACGAGAGGCTGTTGAGCTTTTTTTTGAAGCTGCCCTTCCAAATGAAATTGCCGGCCGCCTAAATTCGGAAGTTTATGTGACACCGATGGAGGTCGAAGTTGGGGCGTTTGCGTAAGTTGTCGGGAACGGAAGTGTGTCAGATTTTAATGAAACACGGGTTCAACCAGGTCCGTCAAAAAGGCAGTCATGTGATGATGCAAAAAGTGGACTGGCATTCAACCATGACGGTTTAGAATTGGCACTCTACAGTCGATTATCAGGCAGTCTGGAGTGTCACGATCCGAATTCGAATCAAGAAATTAAGCTGTGCGGAACATGTCGATTCAAGTGCTGTTTTTTGGGGCCATTAGAGAGATCATAGGCGAGCCGAAGCTTGATCTGACGGTCATGTCGGAGATCAGAACACGAGAGATTCTCTTTCACATAACGGAAAGATTTCCGCTTCTCAAAGATCGCAAACTGCTATACGCCCTAAATCAACAACACGCGAATGGCGATGAAATCGTCAAAGACGGCGATGAGCTTGCCATTTTCACCGCAGTTTCCGGCGGCTAAGCCGTCGACTATACCCGGTTCCGAATTATGACGGAAAAGCAGTTCTACGATTGGCAAACTCTTGGCGGTACCGACGATGTGATGCGTTTTGTCAATGCGCTGGAATCGGCCGATATCCTTTGGTGCGCCATCGGCGGCGTTGCTGTAAATCACTGGGCGGCTGAGCAAATGGTCACGCAGGACGTTGATTTTGTGGTGGCTGCAGACTCGATCGGGCGTGCCGAAAAGGCACTGACGAATGCCGGATTTGTCGCCGAACGCTTCGATTGGTCGATCAACTTCAAGGGATCGTCCAAGGTAAGCATCCAATTGACCACCGAAGAATTTTACCGTGATTTTGCCGAACGCGGAATTGCCGCGGATGTTCACGGGATCTTGCTTCGCGTTGCGACGCTTGAGGACACCTTAGCCGGAAAGACGCGTGCCTGGAGCGATGCGGCCCGCAGGCAAAGCAAGAGAATAAAAGACCTCGCGGATATTGCCCGGCTTGTTGAGTCGCACCCGAAACTTTGGGAAGGCCTGACGACGGAGCTGCGGGATCTGATCGACCGGCCATAACCGGTATATGACCAAGAGCCGGCGGGACGCTTCAGTTCCGTACTTTTGCGGATTACATTTGATTAGACCATAAAATGGATTTTGTCGAGATCACCAGCCAGCCGATAGATATTCGCTACGTTGCGCGGCGTGTCGTGCCGCCGGAGTGCGGGGCGACGGTCACGCTTGACGGCTATGCGCGAAAATTCACCAGAGACAAAGAAACCGGCGAAATGCTCGAAACGGAACATCTGGTTTACGAGGCGTATGAGCCGATGGCACTAAAAGAAATGCAGAAGCTGGCCGAGGAGGCGAAGCGCCAATTTGAAATAACAAACATCGGCATTGTCCACCGCGTGGGCCGGCTCGAAATTGGCGAGACGAGCATCGTTATCTCTGTTGCCGCGCCGCATCGCAAAGCCGCCTTTGCGGCCTGCGAATGGCTTATCCGCGAACTAAAACGCACTGTCCCGATCTGGAAAAAAGAAGTTTACACGGGCGGCGAGATTTGGGTCGAGGGCGAAACGACGGTGTAAAGAGGCGCTCCGCCGTCTGCTGCCGCAGGTGACGTTGACCCGGTCCGCACAATAGTGGCGTGACACGATATCTTTATCTTATTTTACAAACGCATTTGCTGCCGGTTTGTCTCCGTTTATTCCGAACGGGATCGTAGTTTGACCGGCGGAGCTTCGCTCGATCCACCAATGTCCGACTGACGGGCGAAATATAGCCACATCGGCTTTGCCGTCTCCGTCGTAATCACCGGTTGAAGGAATATCGGACGAAAGGCCAAAACGCACGTAGGCCGGCTGTTGGGTAGAGCTCAGTATCTGATACCATACGCCCTCTGATGCACGATAAACTGCGATGTCGGCCATTCCGTCTCCATCATAGTCCGCCGGGGTTGGGGTGTCTGTTGGAAGACCCCATTTCAATTCAAAAAAACCGTCCTGCGAACGGGCAATGTGCCAGACGCCGGTTGACGGACGAAACAACGCAAGATCGGCCAGGCCGTCACCATCATAATCTGCGACGACCGGTTGATCGCCCGCAAGGCCGTATGGAATCGTGATCTCGCCGGCTGATGAGCGGTTGATCCACCATTGCCCGTTAGATGGGCGATAAATTGCAATATCCGCACTGCCGTCGCCGTCGTAATCGGCCGGCACTGGAATATCATCCGGCAGGCCGAATGCAAACTGCGTCGGGGCCGAGGTCGAACTTTGATATATATACCAAACCCCTGTCTGAGGGCGGTAAACGGCGACGTCGGTTTTACCGTCTCCGTCGTAATCGGCGGGTACGATCCTGTCGGACGACACGCCAAACTGCATCTCAAATCCGCCGCCCTGTGACAGTGCAAGATACCAACGTGTGTTCGACGGCCTAAAAACCGAAAGGTCAGATTTACCGTCACCGTCAAAATCAAAAGCGGCCGGATACGCAATGGCTGAGCCTAAAAAAATCAGGCAGGCCGCAAGCGCAACCCGCGTCGCAGCATTAAAAAAACTACTCGAAAATATAAACATCCTGTACTCCAAATTTATCTACAACGGCCGGCAGCCCGTGATTATTATCGAACGACCTCGATCGCTAACGTTTGAGAGCCAAAAACTATGTATTCACCAAATGGCAGTTCGGCTTCGGCGATGATCGTCTGGACAGCCGGTTTCGAACCGCCGGCGGATCGTTCATTGTTAAGCGTTGCGAGTACGGACGGCGGCAGGTTTGGCATCTCGCTCGAACCGACTATCGCTCCGGTGCTGGTCCGGGAAATTACGGCGTAGAGGCGGTCGGGGCGTTTTAGATTGTTGATCGTCGCGATCAACTGAGCCGCATCTTTTGGCGTAAAATGTGTTATCGCCGCATTTTGCTGAACCGAACTGCCGTCACCGATCATGATCGAAAGAGTACCGGGAGCCGTGTCCTTTGGTATCGTGACCGGTATTTTTTGGATGATAAACTTGCCCGATTCCGTTCGTTCACTAACCGTTATCTCGATCGTATCACCGGCCCGTACCTCTGTCTTATCGACCGCGATGCGGTTAACAGATGCGATCTTGCTGCCGTCTATCGCGGTCATATTCAGCGTTACGCCCGTTATATCCAAATCGTCAAAATTTGCCCGAAGAAGTGCACCGAGCGGAATTGCCGGAGCCGCGGCCGCAAGCGGCGTGGCCTGTGCGCCGGTGAAACGCCGGTTGATCAATATCGGATTTTCACCTTTTATCCTGATCTCGCCTTTCATTTCGATCGTCGATTCGCCGATGCTCCGTTCCTGAGCCGAGAGAGCGTTTGCAACACCTGCGTTTACAATAAGCGGCGTTAAAAGGTCATCAAAAGCGGATTCAAAATTAATCTCGCTGGCCTGGCCGCGGCTGTTTGTGAGCTTTATCGTGACCGGCAGCATTCGGGGTGCCTGGCCGAGCTTGCCATAGATCGCGGTTGCACGATCCTGTGTCATTGACCCGACCAAAGCGTCGGCGACGGCAAGCTTGAAAGAGTTGTTGGTATTCGGAATGACGGTCACGACATGCGATTCGGACATCGGCAGATTTGCCGATCCGAGACTAAAGAAGGGGTGGCCGAAAGCGTAAATTTTCTCGCCGTCACGAAGCGTAACCGTCCCTGCCGCAGCGATCTGTATATCGCCGCGGGCAAGGTGAACCACCACCGAATCGCCGCCAAGCAGCGTTGTTTCGGTCGCCGTTTTTAGGGGTGAGATAACCGAATCTCCACCCGCCGCCGCAACCGGCATAATTCCGGCCCGAATCAATTCCGGCGCAAATATATCCAGCGTTTGCTGTGAAATTCCTGAAAAATAAAGCGGCGTCGATATCGGGGCGAGCGTTTGGCCGGCAACCGCCGTCAGACGCGAATCGGCCGCAAAGCCCGAAGCGACGGGGTTTCGGGCGACCTCGTTAAAATTTGGCTGCCAAGTCGGTGCAAGAAGCTCGGAGTAAGAATAGGCACGGGCCGACCGTGCCGGCGGTTTGGCCGCGACCGCCTGCTCGACGACCGAGGCCATCTGTTCAAACGGCGTAATGCCGCAGATCGGCTCCTTGGCAAACGGAAAGCTGTACGAAATCGCACCGACCAGCTTGCCGTCGATATAGACCGGCGAGCCGGACATACCGGCAAAAACAAAAGTTCGCTCGGCATTTGCTCCGCTGAGTTTGCCGACGATCATATCCTGTTTCGGGCCGATCCAATTCGGGATCACTCCGAGAATTTCGACGCCAAATTCCTCGCTTTTTGTACCGCGAAACACAGTTTTTGCCGTACCGCGCATCCCTTCGCGAATTTCGGAGACGGGGAAAATCTTGTGACCCGCAGGCGGAACGGCAGGCGGTTGATATTGCGCTGGGATACCGGCGGCGGCCATCAATATCGTGAATAAAAGAGCGGGAATCTTGTTTAACATTGTAAAAAATACTTCCTTTAATACCTGTGGATATGATAACATTTTGTCAGGTCAATCCGAAAGCCTTGCTTTTACAGGCTTCGGTCCCGTCTTTCGATGCCGTTTGTCGGCCAAATTCTGCAATTTAATTATACCGCTATGTCTAAAACGACACGTCTTTTTAAAAGTTTTACACGTCTTCTGTTTCCGGTGATCCTGTTGGTGCTCGTAGCCGTCGCCTCCGGTGCAATTTGGCTGGTCTATACGTCCGCCAGGCCGCTGAAGTCACAATATCTGGTGACACCCGACAAATATGGCCAGCTAAGCACAAGGGCCTCGCAGGTAACCGAAGAATCGTGGCTCACGCGTGACGGGAACACGAATCGCGGGTGGCTTCTTCGCGGAGTCGAAGGGGCACCGGCCGTCATTTTGCTTCACAAATACGGAGCGGACAGAAGCTATGTCCTGAATCTCGGCGTCAAATTAAACGAATCAACAAATTTCACTGTGTTAATGCCTGACCAACGCGGCCATGGCGAAAATCCGACGGTGCAAAATGCTTCGTTCGGCGGGTGCGAGACAGAGGACGCCGTCGCCGCGATCGAATTTCTTCGTAATCTTAAGACTCCAAATCAAATCGCCCTGGTCGGCAAAAATCTTGGCATTTTTGGTGTAGAAATGGGTGCCATAGTCGCTGTCTCGGCGGCGGCAAAGGACACTTCTATCAAAGCTGTCGCGGTAGATTCTGTTCCGCTGGATTCGGACGGCGTGCTTACGGAAACGGTTGGCCGACGCTTCCCGTTTGCCAGTTACGCAACATCAAAACTCGCCGGTATTGGCACCCGCCTTTACTATTTTGACGGATGCTATCAACGCCAACCGGTTTGTGAAACAGCCCGTGAAATCGAAAACCGCGACGTTCTGCTGCTCGCCGGGATCGACGCCCATGGCTTTCAGGAATCAACGTCAAAGCTAAACAAATGCTTTGCGGCAAGCAACAGGATCGAGAGCAAATTTGACCTTAGCCCTTCCGGTTTCAGCATAATAAATGCGTCTATGGAGCAGTCTGAGTCGTACGATCAGCGGCTGATCGATTTTTTTAAAACATCACTCGGCCAATAGGCGGGGTGGTAAGGATTAAAAGTCATCTGACAGACTTGCAAAAACGTCGGTTTAGCGGCATCTGCACTGTATTCTTTTTTCTTTTAAGGTTACCCGTGAGATAATTCGCGATTAACCGATGAGTGACAACAAACAAACCCAGCCGATAGCTCAAACGCCGGAGTCACTCGCGGAACCCGACATTGCAAAAGAAATCGGCCAGCCCGAAGCCGGCCCGTTACAGACAAAACAAACCAGCGTTGCCCGCTCAGCCGGTATAGTCTCGGTCGCGGTTATGTTTTCGCGCGTCCTGGGCCTGATACGCGAGATGATATTTGCCAGATATTTTGGTGCAGGCTTTCTGATGGATGCCTACGTCGTTGCGTTTCGCATCCCGAATGTCCTCCGCGATCTATTTGCCGAAGGGGCTCTCTCCGTCGCTTTTGTCAAGGTTTTTACTGATTATCAGATAAACAAGGGCGAGAAAGAAGCGTGGCGATTGGCGAGCCTCATCCTCAATCTTCTGGCCGTCATCCTAAGCCTGGTTTGTATCATCGGAATTATTTTTTCGCGTCAATTCATAAATCTGGTCGCCGACGGATTTTCACCCGAAAAAGCGGCACTCGCGACGACATTGACGCAGATAATGTTTCCGTTCATACTGCTGGTCGCTCTCGCCGCTCTCGCGATGGGCGTGCTTAATACAAAAGGCGTATTTGGTATTCCCGCATCCGCCTCGACCGTTTTTAACTTAGTTTCGATAGTATTTGGCCTCGGCCTTGCGTATTGGTTGAGCGGCGGCGGCTGGGTTGATTCGAATGATAAAAATGCGGTTCCGGACCTTGCATCGCAATGGGCGATCACCGGTATGGCGATCGGCACGCTGATCGGCGGTTTGGCGCAATTTCTGATGCAGATCCCGTCTTTGTTAAAGGTCGGCTTTCGCTTTTCGCCGATCCTGAGTTTTACCGACGCAGGCGTAAGAAAAGTTTCGGCGTTGATGGGGCCGGCGATCATCGGAACGTCCGCCGTGCAGGTAAATGTTCTAATAAACACATATTTTGTTTCAGGGATCGAGGGTGCACAGGGGTGGCTGAGCTATTCGTTTCGCCTGATGCAGCTGCCGATCGGGTTGTTTGGCGTGGCGGTCGGAACAGCAGCTATTCCGGTCCTTTCGCGGCTCTCCGGCGAAGGCAAAATAAAAGAATTTAGAGACACTATTTCGTCATCAATAAATCTTGTATTCTTAATGACGCTGCCGTCGGCCTGCGGGCTTGTCGTCCTTGGCGAACCTATCGTCCGGCTGATCTATGAACGCGGCAAGTTTGACGAGACGGCGACAAGCATGACGGCCATTGCTCTCGCCGGTTATTCTGTCGGCCTAACGGGTTATGCCGCGATAAAGATCTTGTCACCGGCGTTTTACGCATTAAACGATGCAAAAACACCGATGATGATTGCCATTGCCTCGATCGCGGTAAATTTTATCGGCAGCTATTTTTTGCGCGACTGGCTCTCGAGTTATGGCGTAACCGCTGAAACGCCAAATGGTTACGGCCACGTTGGCGTCGCGTTGGCGACCTCGATCGTCGCCCTTATAAATTTCTCGGCACTTGCCCTGATTATGCGAAAAAGGATCAACCGCCTTAACGGCCGCGACATTTTGTTGTCTTTCCTCAAGATCGCCGCTGCGTCCGCGGTTTTGTCCGTTGTCTGTTATGCGAGCTATAATTTCATCATCAGCCGATTCGGAGCGGCGACGCTGACTTTGAGGCTCGTCGAAGCATTTGTTCCAATAATGCTCGGCGGAGCCGCTTTCGTCATCGCGGCCAAGCTGTTGAGAGTAACAGAACTGGAGCAGGCGTTTGCCGTATTAAAGCGAAAACTTAGCCGTTGAAAACCTTCGTTTCCTGTTGTAGTTGGATAGGTTTATAAACCATATAAAGGTTTAGCCGCTTGATGAAGTTTCTTTTGGAAATGCTGCATATATGCTGAAATCTTTCAATTCAAAGTTGCCTAAGGTTCACGAAACCGCATTTGTCGCGGATGATGCGATAATCATCGGTGACGTCGAGATCGGCGAGAACGCGAGCGTCTGGTTTGGGTCGGTCATTCGCGGGGATGTAAATCACATACGAATCGGCGCGGGGGCAAATATTCAGGATGCGACCGTTATACATGTCAATTCAAAAACCTATCCGACAATTCTCGAAGACAAAATTACGGTCGGCCATCGCGTCACGCTGCACGGATGTTATATCGAGAGCGGCTGTCTGATCGGTATCGGGGCTGTATTGCTTGACGGTGTTCGCGTCGGACGCAATTCGCTTGTCGCGGCCGGAAGTTTGTTGACGCCAGGCACGCAAATACCGCCAAACTCGATGGTTATGGGTTCACCGGCAAAGGTCAAACGCGACCTGACCCACGAAGAATTGGCGTATTTAGATAGATCCTGGCGGAATTACGTTGAACTAAAGAATAAATATATTTGAACCGCAGAGAAACAAAATCACACAGAATGCGCATTGTACCAGATCAAAAACTAAGGAAAGTTGGCGTCCAACGTCTGCGTATTTCCTGTGGCCAGCATTTTTTATCACTACCGTCTCCAGCCTCTCTGCGGTAAAATAATTTTATGACAAGTACAAACCCCGCACGCGGAATGCGCGATTTTCTGCCCGCAGACGTCAGAAAGCGCGATTACGTGATCGGTATTATAAAAGAGGTGTACGAAAGCTACGGTTTCGAACCGCTCGAAACGCCGGCGGTCGAAAATATCGAAACCCTGACCGGAAAATACGGAGAAGAGGGCAATCAGCTTATCTACAAGATTCTCAAACGCGGGGAAAAGCTAAAAGAAAGCCGGGCGTCCGGCGCGGCGGTCGTTGACGCTCAGCTATCCGACCTCGCTTTGCGGTACGACCTGACCGTTCCGTTGGCCCGGGTCGTTGCAAATAACAAAAACAGCCTTCCGAAATTTTTTAAACGGTATCAGATACAACCTGTCTGGCGGGCGGACCGTCCGGCTCGGGGCCGTTTTCGGGAATTTTATCAGTGCGACGTCGATGCGATCGGTTCGGCTTCGATGGTGGTCGAGGCGGAATTGATCGCCGCCGTCAGCGAGATTTTAGCGCGTCTCGGTTTTGCAGATTTTACGATCCGTCTCAATGATCGTCAGGTTTTGACCGATATTCTGGACACCGCGGGCGTGCCTGAGAAATTGCATACGGACGCTCTCGTCGCGATCGACAAACTCGACAAGATCGGCTTTGAAGGCGTCGCAAATGAATTAAATGGACGCGGCATATCGATCGAAGCATCGACGATGCTGATGGAGATTTTTGAAAAAACCGAGGAGATTTTGAATCAGGAAAAAGACGTTAACCGTACGATTGTCGCAAATCTGATAAATATCGTCAGCAGCGAGACGCTGACCAAGCTCGGCCAAATCCTGAAATATGCTGGTAATGTGCCGATAATCATCGACCCGAGCCTTGCCCGCGGGCTGTCATATTATACCGGAGCAATTATGGAGATCGCCGTACCCGATCTGGCCGGTTCGCTTGCGGGCGGCGGCCGCTATGACGGCCTCATCGGTATGTTTGGCAAAGAGAAAATTCCGGCTTGCGGATTCTCGATCGGGCTCGAGCGAATTATGGTTGTTATGGATGATCGGGGTATGTTCCCGCCCGAAATCGCCAAATCGACGCCCGCCGACGTCATGGTCACAATCTGGAATGAGGAATCGATAAAAGAGTCGCTTAAACTGGCGGCGGAACTGAGAGAGCAAGGCCTCCGCGTCCTCGTATATCCGGAAAGCGACAAGATCGGCAAACAGTTAAAATATGCAGATTCGATCAATGTTCCGTATGTGTGCCTTCTCGGCGAGGCTGAATTGGCAGGTGTAAAGCTGACACTGAAAAATATGGTATCGGGCGAACAGTTGACGCTGGAAAGGCAGCAGGCCGCAAAACATATTTTAGGGTCTGATTAAAGCCAAGGCAGGCAAATATTTACGGCAAATGCGCTTATTTACCCGAAAAATTCGGAGCGCGTTTGTCAAAAAATGCGGCGACGCCCTCTTTAAAATCTTGGGATTTACCGGATTCGATCTGGCATTGGTGTTCGAGGGCGAGCTGAGCCGCGAGGTCGTTTGAAAATGAGGCGTTTAGCATTCTCTTGATACGGCCGATCGAACCGGTCGGGCCGGCGGCAAGTTTTGAGGCGAGATTGGCCGCGGCGGAATCGAGTTCGGCGGCCGGAACTGCGTGATTTATCATGCCGAGAGCAAGAGCGCGGGGCGCGCTAACCGCATCGCCGGTCATAAATAATTCGGCCGCGATCTTTTCGCCGACGGCTCGCGGTAAAAAGAATGTTCCGCCGCAATCGGGCGATAACCCGATGCGGACAAAAGCTTCGCGAAAAGACGCATCATCCGCCGCCACAACAATGTCACAAGCAAGCGCCAGATTTACCCCGGCTCCGGCACAGACGCCATTGACTGCGGCGATAAAAGGAATGGGCGTTTCGCGTATCAGCTTTATCAGATCATGCAGAGCCGCGAGCGGTGCTTCGAGAAAAGCCTCGACCCGTCCTTCGCTTTCCCACATCGTTTTCATCTCGCGCAAATCGCCGCCCGAGCAAAAGGCACGGCCATTTCCGGTCAAAATCACCGCCCGTGATTTGTCCGCTACAGCCTTATAAACCGCCGCAGCGAGATCCACCGTCAATTGCAAAGACAATGCGTTGAGAGCGTCGGGCCGATTCATCGTCACGACCGCGACACTTTCATTTTGTTTGTAAGTAACAGTTTCAAAACTCATAAAAACACTGTGGCCGCAAAATGCGCCGCCGGCGCTCAAATTTTCCGTGCTGCTGTGAGCCTTAATGCGGCAACTTTATGCAACTCTCGCACGCGAGCGGCTTGCCTGATGGCAATCTTTACAGAGCACAGAGCGGCCGACCTTGGGCTGGAAAGGGACGGTATCATGCCGGCCGCAGTTATCACAGGCTATCTCAAACCGCTTCGGGGCGTCTGACCGCAATACGGCCTTTTTTGAGCGGCACTTTGGACACCTTTGCGGGGTCATCATATTCCGCTGATAAAAGATCTCCTGATCTTTTTCGTTAAAAATAAAATTTTCTCTGCACTGCACGCAGGGCATTTCAACATCCGGCATCGCGGTTACCTCCTCGTCCGTTGGGGTTGTATCTATGACAGAAAAGTTTACCACAATCCCGGTCAATTTTTTAATTCGCCCACGTGGCTTTTGACAGTTTCGCCAAGAGTTTCGAGGTTGTAACCGCCCTCGAGAGCCGACACGATCCGGCCGCCGCAGGTGTCATCGGCCCATTGTTTGACCGTTCGGGTCATAGAAACAAAATCCGCATCGTCGAGCCTTAGCTGGCCAAGCGGATCGGTCAAATGCGCGTCAAAGCCAGCCGAGATCAAGATCAGATCAGGTCGAAATTTTTTCGAAATATCCTCGACGGCACCCTCAAACATTCGTTTTTGCTGGCCGGCCTCAGTGTTGGCTTTGACCGGAATATTCATCGTGGCGCCCAATCCGCGTCCGTGTCCGGTTTCGCCGCGGCTGCCCGATCCCGGATACCACGGATATTGATGCATCGAAAAAAAATAGACGCTCGGGTCATCAAAAAATATACCCTGCGTTCCATTTCCGTGATGCACATCCCAATCGATAATGGCGACACGCTCAATCTCTTTATAATGGTTTTGGGCATATTTTGCCGCGACCGCGACATTATTAAAAATGCAAAAACCCATCGCATTTTCAGCCGTCGCATGGTGTCCCGGCGGGCGCACGGCGACAAAGGCATTTTTCGCCCCGCCCTGCATTACCGCATCGACACCCGCACAAACACCGCCGGCGGCCGTCAACGCCGCATCAAACGAATGCATAGAGATCATTGTATCGCCGTCAAGACTGCCGATGCCGTTAGCGGCCGCTCCCTCGACGAGCTTAAAATGGCTCGGCGTGTGCGTAGCCTGGATTAACCCTTTCGAAGCCATGTCCGGCGTGATCTCAGTCAGACTTTCCCAAAAGCCCGGTTCCCCGCGAAGTGCGGCCATAACAGCCTCGTACCGCAACGGCGTCTCCGGATGTCCGGGGCCGGTGTCATGTTTCTGATAGATCGGATGGTGAATAAGGGCAGTAGTCATATTAAGATTTTACCGCAGAGACGGCGAGACGCAGAGTAAGAAAAGAGATATCTCAGGTTTTCTTTGCGCATTTTCTATTTTCTGGTGTGGCTGCCAGGAAAAATAATCAGATGAATGCAGATTCGCGCAAGTGCCTTCCGTTAGCAAATCTATCGATATGCAGCGGGGAAACATCGAGAAAACCGGACTGTCCGTCCAAAATGATCTCTGCCAGCGCCCTTCCCGTTGCCGGTGAATGCATCACGCCGTGGCCGGAAAATCCGTTCGCAAAATACAACCCCTCAACGCCGCATCCGCCAAGTATGGCATGGTGATCGGGCGTGTTCTCATACAATCCGGCTCTGCATTTTTTGCGGATAATTTCCGATTCAAACAAAAACGCCGCCCGGTTTTTTGCACACTCGTAAACCTTTTCAATGAAAGCGTCGTCAATTTCGGTATTCAAGGACGACGGTTCGTCCCGGTCCGGATAAGCAAACAGCAGATCGCGTCCCGAAACTCTCGTATTTCCGAAGGTTCTCTTTTCCGCGTCGGCCATCAAACTAAAATCGCGTGCCGGGCGAAAATGAAACCCGCTCCCGATATCGATCACCATCGGCAGATTCGTTGGGAGCGGTTCTGCCGCATATGCCCAAACAATTTGTCTTCGCTGCGGCTCGACCGGGAGGTCTATTGACGCCGTGAGCGCGAGTTCCGCGGCCCGTGCGCCGGTACAGAGAACAACAATTTCGCATTCAATTTGGCCATTGTTTGTCAATACGCCGGTGACCTTGCCGCCATTCGTTGTAATGGAAAGAACCTGAGTTTCAAATTCGATCTTAGCACCGTGTCTCAAAGCCGATTCAGTAAAGCCGCGCATTACCGCCAGAGGGTTGATAAAGCCGTCATGCTTTCCAAAACTGCCGCCGGTGACGTCGTCGCAGTTCATACCCGGTACAAGTTCGCTGATCGCCTGTGCGTCGACGATCTCAACATCTTTTACGCCCAACATTCGCTGATTTTCGACGTTCCTTTTGAGAGAATCCAATTGATCACCGTTGGTCGCAAAAAACAGATACCCGGCCGGCTCGTAATCGCAATCGAATTCCCAATTCCTAAAAAAATCCAGCGAATATAGCGACGTCTGAATATTGATATCCGTTTCGAACTGCGCCCGGATACCGCCGGTTGCCGCACCGGTCGACCCTAAACCCTGACGGGCTTCGCGTTCGAGAATCAAAACGCCGTCCGCACCGCGTTCGCACAAATGAAAGGCGACCGAGGCCCCTACAACCCCGCCGCCGATGATGATAATTTCAGCCTTCCTCATCATTCGAAAACGAAACAAAGTCAGAATCCCCTGCGGCGGGCGTGCAGCACGAAAATAATAAAAAGTTTTCGGATTTTTCGCAGACGGGTTTGTGCCCTATTTCGCAAATACTAACGAAAAATCTTTAAAGCCTTTAAATTCGAGGGCGTTGCCGCTTGGGTCCTGAAAGAACATCGTCGCCTGTTCGCCGATCTCGCCGGCAAAACGGATTTTCGGTTCGATCACAAATTTTACGCCTTTCGACTTTAGCTTTTCGGCCAGCGCTTTCCATTCGTCAATCGGCAGGACAATTCCAAAATGCGGCACGGGAACGTGATCAGCATCAACGTGATTTGTCGCTCGGGCGCCGGCGCCGTTTTCTGACAAGTGCGTGACGATCTGATGGCCAAAGAGGTTAAAATCTATCCATCGATCAGAGCTTCGCCCTTCGGCGCAGTCAAGAATTCCGACGTAAAACTCGCGCGCCGCATCAAGATCGTGTACAGGAAAGGCCAGGTGAAACAGATTATTCATAAAATAATTGTCCACAGATCAACGACGATTAACAAGGCAGGAAATCAAAAATTGTCGATATTCAGGGGCGGCGGGCCCCGGATCATGCCAAAGGCACTCGACACGATCATATTCTGAATCGCGGGTGGTGAAAATATTTCGCACATCTGTATGATTATCTGCTAAGATCGTTACCAAATCTGATAAAAAAATACCGATTATGAGACCGTGTGCCAAAATAGTGTTAATTATCTTTTTTGCCATTTTTGGCATTGAGGCGGCGGGCCAGAGCAAGCTTATCGTCCTTGTGCGTCACGTCGAAAAAGACGCCTCGCCGGCCGCGGATAAGCGTGACCCGGAGCTTTCGCCGGAGGGCCGCGAACGTGCGGTGCGTCTCATGCATGCGATAAAAAAGTACAAACCGCACGAAATATTTTCGACCGGTTTCAAGCGTACGCTCTCGACCGCCGAACCGATTGCCACACGGCGCAGGGTCACTATTCAGACCTATGATCCGGCAAAGCAAAACGAACTGGTGGAAAAGATGATGATGAGCCGGACCAAGCGGTATTTTATCGTCGGCCACAGCAATACGATTCCCGTCCTGGCCAATCTTCTGACCAAAAAAGAAGTTTTCAGGCCGCTGCTCGAATCGGAATACGGCGTTTTTTGGGTGATCCGGATAAAAAAAGGAATCGTGACGAAGGTCGAGGTATTTCCGTATTAGCTTTAATAACGCGGAAAATCGGCTAAATGCAAACCTCCAAAAAACCTACCGTAATTGACGGCAAAGATCCAGGGTCGCCTTTTATGCTTTGACGAGTAAACCTATGATTAAAGTTTATATGCGTTTTTTAATTGTCGCCGCATTTACATTTTATGTTTTAGCGGATGTTCTGTCCGCTCAAATAAAACCCGCCGCACCAAATGCGGTTTTTTGGGACGAACTGCAAAAACTATGTGGCATGGCATATTCGGGCACGGTCGCGGCGGCACCTGCTGACGACACGACATTTAAGGACAAGGCGTTAGTGATGCACATCCGTTCATGCGAACGAAACCGCATCCGCATTCCGTTTTTTGTCGGCGACGACCGTTCGCGGACGTGGGTTTTGACGCGCGTTAAAGACCGGATACTGCTCAAACACGATCATCGTCAAAAAGACGGCAAAGCCGACGAAGTGACAATGTACGGCGGCCTCACGACGAGCCTCGGAATGCCGACGCGGCAGATGTTTCCGGCCGATCAGGAAACGGTAAATATAATTCCCGCGGCCGCGACAAATGTCTGGTGGATCGACATCGCCCGGGGCGAGCACTTTTCATATAATCTGCGTCGAATGGGCTCTGAGCGATATTTCAGTATAAAATTTGATACCAAAAATCCGGTCGCGGCGCCAGCCGTCCCGTGGGGCTGGAAAGACTGAGTTCGAATCCTTCTATAAATCTTTCAAATCGAAAACAACCGGCAAACGGCTTTTCACAACGCCGCCGATTTTTTACAATTGGAGGATGCGAAAGGTACGAAAGCGTTTTGTTGTTCACGAACACCACGCCACGCGGCTGCATTGGGACTTGCGGCTCGAGGTGAACGGCGTTTATATATCCTGGGCGGTTCCTAAAGGCCCGTCGTTAAATCCGGCGGACAAACGGTTGGCGGTTGCGGTCGGAGATCATTCGATCAAATACGGCTCGTTTGAAGGGACGATCGAAAAGGGAAACTATGGCGCCGGCGAGGTACGCATCTGGGATAACGGTAAATACGAAACGGATAACGAGCCGGAGGAACAAATCAAAAAAGGAAAGCTGACTTTTACGTTTTTTGGATTAAAGCTCCGCGGCGAATTCGTGCTTGTACGAATGCACGGTCAGCAAAAGAATTGGCTCCTGATAAAATCAGACGACCAGTTTGCCAACGCTGAATGGGAGATCGAATTGATGCTTCCAAAGCGCCGCAGCCGCCAAAAGACAACCCTCCTTGCCCGTCAGCGAGGTACTAAGCGATAAAGTTTTCTGCTGCTATTTTGATTTGTTGGTTTTGGCAAAATAGCCTTGCCGATGCGTTACCTTGACCTTCTCCTTTTGGAGTTGCGAGTTTGTCAGTTGAATCTCGATCTTGCGGTATGAGCCGTCGCGGTTTTGATTTGTCGGTTCGTATGCGATCAAATATTGTGAACGCATTTCGTCCTGAATTTGTTTGAAGGCTTCACGAAGCTCACGTTCGTCACGCGGAAAATATGCGCGGCCTCCGGTCCGTTCTGAGATTTTGTTCAGCGAACCTTTATCTACACCGTTGTAAAAATTATCACCGATCCCGATCGAGTAAATTATTGCCTCAGAACGGAGAGCCGCCTGTACGGCGTCGTCCAGATTCTTTTTGCCAAATGTATTTACGCCGTCGGTCAACAGAATGATCGCACGGCGCGTCCGCTCCGGTGCCGGCCCCAGCACTTCGTCTGACGTAACCCAGACCGCATCCCAAATCGCGGTCGAGCCCTGAACAGCCTGATTGTCACCCGAAATCGGCGGCGTTCCGGTAATAACGCCACCGCCAATGTAACCGGATGGCGGAACGAACTGGACACGTTCGATAGCCCGCCGCAGCCGGGTTAGATTGTTAGTCATACCCTGTTCTAAGGTCGATTCGCCGGTGAACGAAATGACCGCGACCTCGTCTTTTGCAGGTCTAATGACGGTTTCAAGAAACGAGGTCGCGGCCGCTTTTTCCTCGGGCAAGGTGCGTTGCTGCGAGATGCTTACGTCGATCAAGATCGCAAGGCTTAGCGGCAGATCGATCTGTCGCGAAAATGCAACTAACTCCTGAACCTCGCCGTTTTCGATCAACTTTACGTCCTGCTGGGTCAGCGTCGTCAGCAATCGCCGATTGCGGTCCTGAGCGGTAAAAAGAAGGTTTACGACGTCCGAATCGACCTTAATAATTTCGCCGTCATCGATCGGCGGAGGCGTCGGCGTCGGCGTCGCCGAATTTGCCGGAAGGATTGCAGGCGTCGGCTGCTGCGCGTCGGCTGCGGAAAACCCGATCATCCAAACAAGCGATAACGCAACTGTCAGCAAAGCCACAACCCGATTTCTTGAAAACATTTTTAGAACTCCTACTTCAAACTATCTCTGACCTGTCTATAACTCGATTTTGTCCGGATCTTATATTTTCCGGCTTTTTCCCGATCAGCCAATTTGACCTCGATCTTGCGTTCGCGTCCGTCATAGTTCTGATCCGCCGGTTTATAGGTAATCAGATATTGCGACCGCAATTCCTCCGCAACCCTTGTAAATGCACGCTCTAACGCAAGCATATCACCGGTAAAAAATGCCTCGCCGCCTGTTTCTTCGCAAAGCTGGGTCAAATATTTATCGCCCTTGTCCTTGACGGTCCCGGCGTCGACACCCGGCACTGTGCCGAGAAAACCGGCCTTTGTAGAGATGCCAAATATCGTCGTCTCTGTCCGCTGTGCGATGTCGATCGCATCTTTCAGCTCGGCCCGGCTAAAAGTGTCATCGCCATCGGTGATAATCACGATGACGCGGCGGCCAGGTACAGTTCTAAGTTTTTCATCAGAAAATTGCCAAACCGCGTCATACAGAGCGGTTTGCGACCCGGGTTTTTTGACCTTATCGACAGCCCGGTCGAGCAGATCGAGTTTGTCTGTAAAATCCTGCTGCAAGGTCACTTCGTGGTCAAACGTCATAAATGCCGCTTTATCCTTGCGAAGCCGCGTAACCGTATAGATAAAATTCTTTGCGGCTTCTTTGGAAAATTTGAGTTTTCCGGCCGCCGATGGCGATGTATCCATCAATACGCCGACATAGACCGGCGGATTTGTCTTCTCGTCCGAAAAAAATGTGACTTCCTGCTGCACGCCATCCTCAAAAACCAAAAAATCTCCGCGCGTCAGGCCGCTTATCAGATTTTTTTTCTGCGAAACCGTGACCGGCAGACGCACCTCAAAAACCTTGGTCGCACCGTTATCCTCAACCACAGGCGTCGGCGTCGCAACCTGAGCTGCATCCGATACGGCCAAAAACAGCGGCAAAATGATAAACCGGAGCGAAATTAAACTTAATGATCTCTTCATAAATCTGCAACCTGATCGATTCGGATACGCGATTAAATTCGATGCCATACGGCCCGTTCCTGTTGCCCGATGCAATCGGAAGTATAGCAGGAATTAAGCCCCCACGGAGAGTTTTGTCCAATACGAGATGATACTTATGGCAGGCGGTGTTTCCAACAATCTGAACAATGTCAACGATGACGCCAGTAGATTCATTTTTATCTTGAGGCGGTTATAGCCGTCTTTTAAACCTTACACAAACCTTAAAGGGACGTGGCTGCGTGTGTTTCGCGGAAAGCCCCACAAATGAGGCTGATTTTTTTCTCAAGAAACACTTTTGTTAGTTCAACTAACCACTGTTCACTCATAACTGTCCACTGAAAAAAAATTGCAAATTTTCATTTTAATTCAGTGAATAGTGAAAAGTTACAAGTGAATAGTTTTTCAACGAATTCATGCCGGAATGTACAAGAGTTTCTAAGCCTTTGCGTCCTGGATGGCTTTTGAGTCAGAATCGAATTAATAGTGAATCAAAATATTTTCAGAGAATACGATATTCGCGGAGTAGTCGGGGAACATCTGACTGACGAAACAGTTGCCGTGCTTGCAAAGGCGATCGGCACTTTTTTTCGGCGGAACGGTGCGAAAAAAATAGCTATCGGCTTTGACGCACGGGCAAGTTCGTCCGGCTTTTGCGATTTGCTGGCCGACGGTTTTAATCAGACCGGTTGCAGCGTCGTGCTTATCGGGATGGTTCCGACGCCCGTGCTTTACCATACGACATTTACAAAAGACGTCGATGGCGGCGTCATGATCACCGGTTCGCATAACCCGCCCGATCATAACGGATTTAAGATCTGCCTCGGCAGATCGACGCTTTACGGCCCACAGATTCAGGAAATTAAGGAGATCGCTCTGGCAGGCGATTTTGAGAGCGGAGCGGGCTCGGTCAAAAGCATCGAAGTACTTGCCGATTACTGCCGCGACATCGTTTCGCGTATCGAACCCGGCGGGCGAAAACTAAAGGCCGTGATCGACGGCGGAAACGGAATGGGCGGCGTCACCGCCGTACCCGTCTATCGAAAACTCGGCGTTGAGCTGATCGAGCTTTTCACTGAGCCCGATTCGAACTTTCCAAACCATCACCCCGATCCAACAGTCGAGGAAAATTTACAGGATTTGATCGCCTCTGTGCTTGAAAATAAAGCTGACGTCGGCATCGCATTTGACGGCGACGGCGACAGAATCGGCGTTGTTGACGAAAGCGGCCGCATCATGTGGGGCGATGAGCTTATGGTCCTGTTTTCGCGTGCCGTGCTTGCCAAAAATCCCGGTGCGACAATTATCGGCGAGGTAAAATGCTCACAAACGCTCTTTGACGACGTCAATAAACATGGCGGAAATCCGATAATGTGGAAGGCGGGCCACTCAATAATCAAGGCCAGGATGAAAGAGACAAATGCTTTGCTGGCCGGCGAAATGAGCGGCCATATATTTTTTGCCGACCGTTTTTACGGTTTTGATGACGCAACATTTGCCGGTGCACGTCTTCTGGAACTCCTCTCGAAAAGCCGTCAACCGCTCTCTGCCTTACTCTCGGACCTGCCAAAACTTTACTCAACGCCGGAACTGAGGATCGCTTGCACGGACGAAACAAAATTTGATGTTGTGGCTAAGATCGCACGCCATTTTGCTCGCGGTCATGAGGTCTTAACGATCGACGGGGCCCGAATAATATTCGACCACGGCTGGGGTCTTGTCCGTGCGTCGAATACTCAGGCGATCCTGGTCCTAAGGTTTGAGGCTGACACCGAAACGCATTTGGCGTCTATACAAAAAATCGTTGAGAGCAAGGTCAGTGAAATAATCCGTATAGATCTCGACATATAATCTTTTGACGATATGATTAAAGTAACAGTTCGTTTTTGGGGTTTATGGTGAATGGTTAATGCAAGGCGCGGTATATTTTCACTATTGGGGCCGTTAAATCTGGTTCTGATATTGTCGTTCAATAATGTTTTCGCCGTCGATAACGCATTGCCGTACACCGGGTTCGCTCAGACCCGGTCGGGCCGGGTTTCAGATGCTGAGGCTATAAAAATGACTCGCAAACTCATAGACGAAATCGTCGCCGAGGCTTTTCCAAAGCTTGTTGACGGTAAATTTAAGATAAATGCGTTTCGAAGCGAAGCGACATTTTTTAAAACACGCTTTTCATTTTCGCGCTATCTGACATTTAGACGTGTTGAGTATGTGATGTTCGTCAACCCTGCGGTTTTCGAGCGCGACGCTCCGGAGGAGGGCCTGCGGGCGATACTTGCACACGAACTTGCACATGCCGATTACTATCGCCGAAACGGCGGCTTTAAGACGTTTGGAATGATACGGCTTTTAAGCAAACGGTCGATCGCGCGGTTCGAGCGCGGTGCCGATCTGGTCGCAATCGAAAAGGGATACGGGGCCGGCCTGAAATCCTACCGCGAATGGCTCTATAAAAATATCCCAGCGAAGGAGATCGCAAAAAAGGAACGTAATTATTTTTCGCCTCACGAGATAGATCTATTGACGGAAGCACAGACGGCGGACCCGACAATCATCGAACGGATAATGGACGACGTTCCCCGCACACCGGTCGAGACGTCCGCCACGATCAGGAAACACACATCTCCAAAATCGCAGTCATTTCGCAGGCGATAATGAATAATATGGACGCTAAATGCGCGGAAAACTTTCTAAAACAGTATCCCGTAATTATCGAAACTCCGGTCGCCTGGGGTGAGATGGATGCATTTGGGCATTTGAATAATACGGTTTATTTTCGCTATTTTGAGAGTGCCAGAATGGCCTATTTTGACCGGCTGAATGTGCTCGAATATATGGAAGCAACCGGCGTCGGGCCGATCTTGGCGTCCACAAGCAGCAAATTCAGAATACCGCTAACCTACCCCGACACCGTAAACGTCGGAGCACGGATCGCGCACATTGAAAGCGACCGGTTTACGATGGAGTATTGCGTCGTCAGCCGACAACACCAAAAAATCGCCGCCGAAGGCTCCGGCGTGATCGTTTCATTTGATTACAAAGAAAAAAAGAAAACGCCGATCCCGGCTGAGATGAAAAAACGCATCGAGGAATTGGAATCATCCTGCCAGAAACACGACCGTGTAGAGAGTGTGTGACTGGGAATTTAGTGGATTATTTATTAACCTCCTGAAATCATTCCATGTTTCTGAGACGCAGGCGCAGGGCCTGCAGCTTTATAAACCCTTCTGCATCGTGCTGGTCGTAGGCACCGGCATCGTCTTCGAAAGTGGCGATGCGTTCGCGGTATAGCGAATTCGTTGACCTGCGGCCGGTCACGATCACGTTTCCTTTATAGAGTTTCACCCGGACGTCGCCGTTTACGGTTTGCTGAGTTTGTTCGATCATCGATTTGAGTATCTCGAATTCGGGTGCGAACCAGAAGCCGTAATAGATTGACTCCGCGAATTTGGTGCCTAACGAATCTCTAAGGCGTCCAACCTCGCGATCCATCGTGATCGATTCGAGAGCTCGGTGGGCTGTCTGCAAAATTGTGACGCCGGGCGTTTCATATACGCCGCGGGATTTCATACCGACGAAGCGGTTTTCGACCAGATCGACGCGGCCGACACCGTGTTTGCCGCCCAGATGATTGAGTTTTGTCAGCAGATCGACGGCCCCGTATTTTTCACCGTTGATCGCAATTGGCTCACCCTTTTCAAAGGTCAATATGATCTCTTCGGGTTTGTCCAGGGCATTTTCCGGAGATTTGCTGAGCAGATATATATCTTCCGGCGGCCTTGCCCAGGGGTCTTCGAGGATGCCGCCTTCGTAGCTGACGTGCATCAGGTTACGATCCGTCGAATACGATTTCTCCGCCGTCGCAGTAATCGGGATTCCGCGTTTTGCACAGTATGCGATCAGATCGGCACGTCCCTTAAATTCCCATTCACGCCACGGTGCCACAACCGTGATATCCGGCTGCAAAGCGTAATATGTCAATTCAAAACGAACTTGATCGTTGCCCTTGCCGGTTGCACCGTGAGCGACGGCGTCGGCATTTTCGATTCGGGCGATCTCGATCTGGCGTTTTGCGATTACAGGCCGGGCGAGCGATGTGCCGAGTAGGTAAACGCCCTCGTATAAAGCATTTGCCTTTACGGCCAGCCACACAAAATCCTTTACAAATTCTTCGCGCAGGTCTTCGATATAAAGTTTTGAGGCTCCTGTCGCCAACGCTTTTTTCGTCAAACCTGTCAGCTCTTCGCCCTGTCCGACGTCGGCGCAGTAGCATACGACTTCGCAGCCGTACGTTTCTTTTAACCACAAGAGCATGGCCGATGTATCGAGGCCGCCGGAATAGGCGAGGACAACTTTGCTAATTTTTTTGGCCATAAAGAAAGAACACCTTAATAAGGGTCGTGTTTCTGCCTTTGGTGTTTTACAATTATAGCTTCACGGAGACATAAATGACCAAATCGGGACAACTTAGAGGCGGCCGGTTTACAGAAAAGCCGCATGAGACCTTTGCGGAATTTAATGATTCGTTTCGATTTGACCGGCGGCTGTTTTCGGCTGATATTCGGGCAAGCATTGCACATACTAACGGGTTATTGCGGGCAAACGTGTTGACCGCAGAAGAAGCATCGGCTATCAAGGGCGGTTTAAGCAATCTTCTCGAACAAACTGACGCATCCTGTTTTGACAGATCGGACGCCGAAGACGTGCATTCTTTTATCGAGAGCGAATTGACAGCCCTGATCGGAGATACAGGCCGAAAACTGCACACAGGGCGCAGCCGCAACGATCAGGTTGCGACGGCATTCCGGCTTTGGCTGCGGGACGAAACAGACCGTATCTCAGAGCTTATCCGTGAGCTGCAAGCCGCTTTGTTGTCGGTCGCCGGGCGTCATTCGGGTGCCGTCCTGCCCGGATATACACACTTGCAGAGGGCTCAGCCGATAATGTGGGCGCATTGGTGTCTGGCATATTTTGAAATGCTAGGCCGTGACCGTGACCGGCTTGCCGACGCCCGAAAGCGGATAAACGTTTTGCCGCTCGGCTCGGGTGCCCTGGCGGGTACGGGATTTCCGGTTGACCGCGAATCAGCTGCACATGAGCTTGGTTTCGAAGGCGTTTCGGCAAATAGTCTTGACGCCGTTTCTGATCGCGATTTTGCGGTCGAATTTGCCGGTGCGTGTTCGCTTGTCATGGTTCACCTGTCGCGTATTGCCGAGGATATGATCCTATATTGTTCGACGGAATTTGGCTTTATTACATTGAGCGATGTGGTATCATCCGGTTCGAGTCTGATGCCGCAAAAGAAAAATCCTGACGCGCTCGAGCTGCTTCGCGGAAAAGCCGGGCGTGTCTTCGGCCATCAAATGGCTTTGCTCTCTATGCTCAAAGGCCTCCCGCTTGCTTATAATAAAGATATGCAGGAGGACAAGGAAGCGGTTTTTGATTGTGTCGATACGGTCAGCATTTCGCTTCGCGCCGCAGCGATCGTTCTCGATAATGTAACGGTCAACGAAGAAAGGGCGCGCAGTGCCGCCACAAAAGGCCATTTAAATGCGACTGAGCTTGCCGATTATCTGGTTAAAAAAGGCGTCCCTTTTCGTACCGGTCACGAAGCAGCCGGCCGCGCGGTTCTTTATTCGATTGCTGAAGGTAAAGAGCTCAATGAATTAACTGTTGCTGAATTACGGGCGTTCTCTAAAGAGATTGGCGCGGATGTTGCTGAAGCTCTCGGCCTGGATGCAGCACTTTCAACAAAAGATGTGATCGGCGGAACGGCGCAAGACCGGGTCGCCAAAGCGCTCGCCGATGCTAAAAAATCTATAAATGTATAAATGGACACGACAAATTTTATAAAACAAGTCAGCGAAAATCCGCTGCTCAGATTCCTCGGCGTTAAAGTAGATGTGGCGACCGCCGAAAGGGTCGTTCTAACGATGAAAGTAACGCCCGACGTGCACCAATATGTTGGCATAATGCACGGCGGCATCTCGGTCTATCTGGCCGAAACAGCGGCCTCGATCGGGGCCGTGATCGGTGCCGATCTGACAAAAGTCACACCGGTTGGCATCGAAATAAACGGCAATCATCTGCGGTCGGTAAGCCGCGGCATTATCTCAGTCGAGGCAAAGCCCGTTTACGGCGGGCGGACGTTGAGCGTATGGAATATCAGTGTTACTAACGACCAAAACAAACTCATCTGCACATCCCGCTGTACAATCCTGCTCCAGAATCGTCCGGCCATAGCTTCGTAATGCATCGATTCGTCCGAAATTTCATCACCGAATGGCGGCGGCTCGATCTGTCGTTTTCGGGCGGGACGATAATCGTGGCGGTTTCGGGCGGAGCGGATTCGGTGAGTTTGCTGCTGGCTGTCAACGATCTGGCAGGCCGCAGCAAACTTGGCCATCGAATCGTTGCCGCTCATTTCAATCATTGCTTACGGGGCGGCGAGAGCGATGATGACGAAAAATTTGTCCGCGCCCTAACGACGGACCTTGGTATCGAACTTGCGGTCGCGCGCGGCGTTATCTCGACCGTTGGCAATCTGGAGCAGAATGCACGAAACGCGCGTTACGATTTTTTACGAAAGACGGCCGGTAACCTAAAGGCATTTGCCGTCCTGACCGGCCATTCAATAAACGACCAGGCCGAGACGTTTTTAATAAATCTTATTCGCGGTAGCGGGCCGGATGGTTTGGCAGGAATGAGAACGGTGCGGAGTTTCGACTTCGACGCTCCTTCTTCGAAAGCAGAACCTCGAAATCCGGATCTGTTGCTGGTCCGTCCTCTTTTAACCTGGGCAAAGCGCATCGACACAGAGACATTTTGCCGCGATCTCGGAGTCGAATATCGTTACGATACGATGAATGAAGACACCGCATTCAAACGGGTCCGCGTCCGAAAAATTCTATTGCCGCTGCTGGCAGATTTTAACCCGAATATTGTCGAGATCCTGGCTGGTACGGCGGGCTTGATGCAGAATCTGAGTGAAAAACATACGGCCGGAACCCATTCGCAGGTTGCCGGCGCATTGATTTTAGGGGAGATCGCCGGCCTCCCGCGAGTGGAACTTTTTGACAAACTCCGAACATGGTTAAAACTGCATCGTGGAAACACGCGGCAATTACAACTGAAACATATAGAGGCGGCTGCGCGTCTGGTATTAAGCAAAAAAAGCGGAAAAACTGCTGAAATACCGGGTGGGCAGGTCGTTAAAACCGGCGGGAAGTTGGTTTATGTTGAAAATAGGGTTGAAAAATAAAGCCCGGACATCTAAAATCAGAGGTTGGCGTTTGAAAGAACCCATGTCAGCATTTGGCACAACGCGGTGACGGCATCATTCATCAAAACACCATTGAGAAACTCCGCGTGGAGTTGATCCGGAGGCTATAAATTGAGTTCAAAGGTAAAACAAGTTTTATTATGGTTGATGATAATTTCGAGTGCGCTCGTTTTCGTCTGGTATTTGCAGACAAAACAGACGACGCCGCCAAAGGAATTGTCATTTGACGCTGCGTTGACGCAGATAAAAAATAAGGATATTAAGGAAATTACGGTCAAGCAGGATACGCTTGAGCTGGTGAATAACAATGGTGAAAAACTATCGGCTAAACTTGACCTAAGCGACGCCACCCGGGCGCAGATCTATGGCGCCGTCGATCAAACTGTCACTAAGGTCAATCTCGAACCGCCCTCAAGCGGCCTCGGTTGGCAGATACTCGTCACGCTACTTCCTTTCATTCTCCTGATGGGCTTTTTGGCTTTTACGTTACGGCAAATGCAGGCAGGCGGGAACAAGGCTCTGAGTTTTGGCAAATCGAAAGCTAAATTGCTCAACAATCAGCAAAAGCGGGTAACATTTAAGGATGTTGCCGGTGTTGACGAAGCTAAAGAGGAGCTGCAGGAAATAATTGAATTTCTAAAAGACCCGCAAAAATTCCAAAAGCTCGGCGGTAAAATTCCAAAGGGTGTTTTGATGGTGGGGCCTCCGGGAACCGGTAAGACTTTGCTCGCAAAGGCCGTTGCCGGCGAGGCGAATGTTCCTTTTTTCTCGATCTCAGGTTCGGATTTTGTTGAGATGTTTGTCGGCGTCGGAGCGTCGCGCGTTCGCGATCTGTTTGAACAGGGCAAGAAAAATGCGCCGTGCATTATCTTTATTGATGAGATTGATGCGGTCGGCCGCCATCGCGGAGCAGGCCTCGGCGGCGGACATGACGAGCGTGAACAAACCCTAAATCAGCTTTTGGTTGAAATGGACGGATTTGAGTCGAACGATGGGGTGATTCTGGTTGCCTCGACAAATCGGCCAGATGTGCTTGACCCGGCGCTTCTTCGCCCCGGCCGCTTTGACCGCCGTGTGGTTGTGGGCCGTCCCGACGTCCGCGGGCGCGAAGGCATTTTGAAGGTTCATACACGCAAGATCCCGCTTGACGAGGCCGTTGATGTCAACGTAATCGCTCGCGGAACGCCCGGATTTACCGGTGCCGATCTTGCAAATATTGTCAACGAAGCCGCCCTAAACGCCGCACGTTACAATAAAAAAGTCGTTTCTATGAACGATTTTGAGATCGCCAAGGACAAGGTGATGATGGGTGCCGAGCGTAAAAGCATGGTCATCACGGACGATGAAAAGCGTATCACGGCTTATCACGAGGCCGGACACACCTTGGTCGGGCTAAAGGTCCCGGGTGTTGATCCGGTTCACAAGGTCACGATCATCCCGCGCGGAATGGCATTGGGCGTGACGATGTATCTTCCGGAAAAAGACCGCCTGAGTGCGACGAAAGAGTATTTGCTTGGCAATATTGCGATGTCGATGGGCGGCCGTATAGCCGAGGATATTTTTATCGGAAGCATAACTACCGGTGCATCTAACGACATCGAAAAAGCCACCGAGATCGCCCGTTCAATGGTCTGTGAATACGGAATGAGCAGCCTCGGCCCACTCGCCTACGGTAAAAAGGAAGAGCAGATATTCCTCGGCCGCGAGATTTCGCAGCATCGTGATTACTCTGAGGATACCGCGATCAGGATCGATCAGGAGGTTCAGAAGATCATTTCGGAACAATACACACGGGCCGAAAATATCCTAAAAGATAACCGCGAGGCAATGGTCAGGCTGGCCGAGGCCCTGCTCGAATTTGAAACGCTCGACAGCGTTCAGATACGCCGGGTAGTTGCCGGGCTGCCGCTCGACAACGACAGTTCCCGAACGACCGATGACGACGGTTCACCGGAAAAAGAAGAGGCTGTAACAAACCCATTCAAAAAACCGATCCTCCCGCCGATCACGGGTAATAATCCGGCAACGGCGTAGTAAACGATGAAGATTACGGAAATGGGATGAAGATAAAAAGTCTTCATCCTTTTTTTATTAATTTGCCACACCGAATGAAGAATCTTTTAGATAACCATCGAAATTATCAAATCTATCGAGAGTATTCGGGCGTTGAGATTTACCACCTGCCCGAACTCTCTGCGTATTTGAAGAGCGGTGACATCGGCAAAAATTCAAATCTGCGCTGGGAACGTAGGGTCTTAACGTGGCTTTCGGGGAAAATAGACGTTCCAGCCGTAATTGAATTTGAGTTGACAGGGAATGTCGAATCTTTATTGATTTCGGAATTATTGGGTCAGCCGTATTCGGACAATTTCGCGGTCTCGGAAAATAAAATTGAAATCGAATCCCTCGTTGAAACGGTAGCGAAACAGATCAGAGTCCTTCACGACCTGCCTATCCATGACTGCCCTCTGGATCAGCGTCTCGATACGAAGCTGAAAAAGGCCGAAGAAAATTTGCGGGGCGGATTTGTCGTCGAATCGGATTTTGACATAGAAAACCGGGGAAAAACTGGACGACAAGTATTCGACGAACTATTAACCCATCGGCCGTCGGATGAAGACCTGGTTTTTACACATGGTGATCTGTGTTTGCCCAATATAATTATTTGCGGGCGCGCCGTCTCGGGTTTTATTGATTTTGATAGAGGCGGCGTAGCCGACCGTTATCAGGACCTGGCTCTTTTTCTACGCAGTTTTCGGTTTAACAGCCGAACCGCTATTGATATTACTTCCGCATTTCTAAATGGGTACGGAGTCGATACGCTCGATCACGACAAGCTTAATTTCTATCGCAAACTTGATGAGCTATTCTAGTTGCAATGGCGTCCATCTGGAAAACTTCGAAACGGGAACTCAGTTTTGCAAATCGCTCGATTGTGATGGGAATATTGAACGTCACGCCGGACAGTTTTACCGATGGCGGCGACTATCTGTCGCCGGATAAAGCTTTACGTCGCGTCGAGGTGATGGTCGCTGAGGGCGCCGACATTATCGACATCGGCGGGGAATCGACTCGACCGGGAAGCAGACCGGTTGCGACTGAAGAAGAGGTCAGGCGAACGGTTCCGATTATTCAGGCGATCGTTAAACGCTTTGATCTGCCGATCTCGATCGATACGAGCAAATCAGAAGTAGCCCGACGCGCGATCGACGCCGGGGCCGAGATCATTAACGATATTTCCGGTTTACGTTTTGATGAGCAGATCGCTGTAGTGGCAGCAGACTCGAACGCCGGACTCGTGTTGATGCACTCGCGCGGCAGTTTTGAAACTATGCACACACAGCCGCCGGTCACAAATATTTTGAGCGAAGTTACAAAAGATCTTAGGCGCGCTATTGCACTTGCAAAGGCCTTTGGTGTTGCTAAAACTCAAATCGCCATTGATATAGGTCTCGGCTTTGGCAAGACGTTCGAGCAGAATTTAGAATTACTCGCCAAACTTGATAAGATCATAGATGAATTCAAAGCCTTTCCGATGCTTGTCGGCGCATCGCGAAAATCCTTTATAGGGACGATTCTCGGCGATGTACCGACTGGTGAAAGGCTTGATGGCAGCATAGCCGTGGCTTTGACGGCGACAACTAAAGGTGCAAAGATCGTGCGTGTCCACGACGTAAAAGAAACTGTTGCCGCCCTTAAGGACGCTGCGGCCCGTTCGAACTGAGTTACGGGAAAGGAAGGTATTTTTATGAAAACATTTCGTATTGCGGTAATTGTTTTTCTTTTATTAGCGGTTTGCGGTTTTAAGGACTGTTACAAACCGGTGACAAATTCAGGCCTGCCAAAAAACATCAAAACCGTCGCCGTTCCGGTATTCCAGTTTGAAGCGAAAGGATTGCGTTACCGTGTCGAATCGCGTTTTACCGAAGCGGTAAGCCGTGAAATTATCAGACGCGGCAACGGTCTGCGTGTGCAAGGTTCTCAGACAGGTGCTGACGCCGTGCTCGAAGGGACTATACGCGATTTTAGCTTTTCGGGCGTCTTGCTCGACAGCGAAGGCCGTGCCCGCGTTTACGAGGTCACGATCGTTACCGCCGTCACGATCCGCGACCTGAAAGAAAACAAAATTCTTTATGACAATCAGAATTTTATCTTCCGCGACTCATTTGAATTTACATCCGATCCGCGATCATTTTTTAACGAAGAAGACCCGGCCGTCGAACGCATGGCACGCGCCTTCGCCGAATCCGCCGTATCCGCCTTCGTCAACGGCATCGGAGTAAAGGAAGAAAAGAATTAATTGGTGCGGTCGGCTTTTTGGCCGCAAAGCGTGCCACATACTTGTAAATTCCGTCATGAATGCTTTGAAAAACTATTCACTTTTAACTTTTCACTAGCCACTGAATTGAATTCAAATTTTCGATTTTCTTCAGTAGATAGTTTTTAGTGAATGGCGGTTAGTTTTAACTAACTAAGTGTTCCGCGAAGCGGCGTGGTTTGGATGGGAAACGTTCTCCGCCCGTTTTAACGGGCTTCCAATCTTCGCGGCTTTAGCCATAATAATTTAAGGACTGTTCTTTCCGCTCCTTTTTTGCGTCAAATATTCTTATGGTTTTGAGTAGGACAGATTTACGCAATCAATTGAAAAAACAAGAGATTGCGCCCGTTTATTTGTTATTTGGGGCTGAGACGCACCTTCGTGACCTTGCGGCCAAAACAATTACCGATCTCGCATTTGCTAAGGGCGATTTGCGGGATTTTAATGAAACCAGTTTTAGCCTCAATTCCGAGGATAATCTAAAACGTGCGCTTGCGGCGGCTGACCAGATGCCGATGATGGCTTCGCGGCGGGTGGTCCGCGTGACGGACATTCGCGTTTCGGCGACTGGTTTTCGGGACACAATTTCAGAAAGCCATGAACCGACTCTATCAGCGTATTTTGCAAATCCGTCGCCTTTTTCGGTGGTGATATTTGTCGCAGACGAGCTAAACGGCGTCCGCAAAATGGGTAAATTGCTCCGCGAGAAAACCGTCGCCGTCGAATTTGCACAGCTCGATGACCGCGAACTGGCTGATTGGGCAAGAAAAGAGATAAAAAATAGCGAAATCGAAATTACCGAGCCGACGCTCAGATTTTTATTGTCCCGCGTCGGTTCGGATGTTCGCCGTCTGACAAACGAGATCAACAAGCTTGCGGCTGCCGCAATGCCCGCCAAAATAATTACACCCGAATTGATCGAAGCTCTCGTACCGAATTCACGCGGACTCAGTAATTTTGATCTGACCGATCATCTGATCGCCGGTCGCAAGTCTCACGCGATCGCCGCATTAAAAAAAATTCTCGATGACGGAGCCGAACCGCTGGCGCTGCTCGGTCTGATCTCATATAATTTTCGCCGCTTGTTGATCGCTAAGGAAATGATGGGACGTTCCGCTCCGCGTGCCGAAATTGCCTCGACGGTAAAACTCTTCGGACGCGGGCAGGACGAATTTCTCGCCGCCGCCAGGCGTGCCGATAGCAGCAAACTTATAAACGCAGTAAAGCTGCTTGCGAAAACCGATCTCGCAATAAAAACCTCGGTCGGCGGGGGCGGCCCGGTTGGTTCGCGTATGCAGATCGAGATGCTCGTCTGTGAACTGGCCTTATTGTAGATTACAGAGGTTTTCTATATGGGCAGATGGCCGGATGCACGGTTAAAATAGTTGTAAAGATCGTTATAATCACCTAGTGCTCGGTTTAGAATCAACGGCAGTTGGGCCATGTCGTTTACATTCACGATCAGATTCAGATTTCTTAAAAAAGCATCATGTGCATTCATTGTCGTACCGCTATCTTCGAGTGAGATGAGAAAAAGGCGGCGGCGTTCTGATGAGTACATAGCATTTGCTTTCTGCTGGATCACGGCGGCCCCGCCCATGTCGGGTGCAAAATCGGGTGAAAATATCAGTATTTCTGTTTTCCCCTCGCGGAGCCTCTCATTAGCCTGAGCAGGCGTTTGTGCAACATATACTTTGTAACTTGATTTAGCGAGAATTCTGGCTGTTTCGTCCGCCTTTTGTCCAAGACAGAGCAATATGCGGCGGGGTTTCTCGTCATCGGGTCCGTCACTAAGTACCTGCTTGTCCGATTGGAGAGCGGTCATCAACGATTTTAAGGCATTATTGATCTGAAAATCAGACTCCTTTGCCGCAAAATCCTGAGCCCCTTCGGCCGCTTGGGCCGCGGGCTGACTTGCGTTAAGTTGATCGACGGTTGAGAGTCCTTTGCCGGATGCGTCCTTTTGCACGCGAAGCAAGTTCTGACAACGCGGACAGCGAACCGAAAAGTTTCCGGCAGGAATCTTTGATTCGTCTAACTGCAGAGATACGGAGCAATTGTCACATCGTATAATCATAATTGTAAGTTTAAGCTGTCAGATCGTCTCCGACCGGTAACATAAAACGTTATTCCATCATATTAAGAACCGAATCAGGATTTGCCGGCGGTGGCGGCGGCGCTGCCGGTTTTGGCGTCGTTTTAGGCTGACCGGCATTTACGTAATCTTCGGTTGACGACAGGCCTTTGAGCTGCAGGAGAAGATTGTTTTTGTTGGTTGCAAACGACAGGCCGTCTTCCATTGTTATCATCTCGTTCACGATCATGTCATGAATGACCGTATCGAAATCCTGCATTCCGTCTATCTCACCGTCGCGGATCGCGTCGAGCAGCGACTTACCCTCCGTCTCGCCTTTTTCGATATACTCACGGGTACGCGGGTTTGATTTCATAATCTCAACGGCCGCTACCCGGCCCTTGCCGTCGGCGGTTGGGATGAGACGCTGCGAGACGATATACCGAAATGTCTGCGCGAGACGTGTTCTGATAATCCGTTCTTCGTTTTTAGGATAGAGGCCGACGATGCGGTCAATCGTTTTCGAGGCGTCGATCGTGTGGAGCGTCGATAATACAAGGTGGCCTGTTTCGGCGGCTTCGAGGGCAATTTCGGCCGTCTCCAGATCGCGCATCTCACCAACCAGGATCACTTTCGGCGCCTGGCGCAGAGCGGCCCGCAATGCCGAGGCAAAATCTTTTGTATCAGATCCGACCTCACGCTGATTTATCGTGCTTTTCTTGTGAGAATGCAAAAATTCGATCGGGTCCTCGATCGTCACGATATGATAGGCCTTGGTTTCGTTTATGCGGTCGATAATGGCCGCAAGTGTGGACGTTTTTCCGGAACCGGTTGGCCCCGTCAGCAATACAACGCCGTTCCGAATATTGGCAATATCGGCAAGCTGCTGCGGAAGACGCAATTCGTCAAATGTCGGTATCTCGTGTGGTATGACACGCATAACGATCGAAAACGAATTTCGCTGTTGAAAGATATTAATCCGAAATCGGCATTTACCTGGCAGCGCATAGCTCAGGTCGGCAGTCCGATATTTGAATAAATGAGCGGCCGCATCCGGATTATCACGCATCAGAGACATCGCAATCATCTCGGTCTGAAAGGCCGAAAGCCGGCCAAGGCCAATAGGCGACGCCGGATAAAGCACGCCGTTTATCTCGACCTGCGGCTTTTGCCCGCAGGAAAAATTCAAATCACTGACATTTTCGGAAATGAGCAGCATCTGCTCAATAATCGGTGCTACATCAAGCAAACTCATGATTAGGATGTACTCCAGAAGTTAGGGTAAAAAAGGCTGGGAAAATCTCGGTATGCCGCGACAAGCGTCAATTTCGACACATGCCGTCACAACTATTATTAAACATTGCCAGCAAATTATGCAAGTAAATTTTTAACATTTGACAACAGTGACAAAAGTGGTGACTTAGACAGTTTATAAATAGGCCAAAAATGGCCTCAATATATCACTCTTATGCTAATCCGCCGAGATGTGTGAAGTGCTTCATTCGCTCCTCGATCTTTAAGGAATCAGATACGAGGGCGCCAATGATCGCGGCTGCATCGGCACCGGTGCTTAGTACCGCTTCGACATTATCCGCATCTATACCGCCGATCGCAACGAGCGGGAAACCGCCAACCGAGGCACGAATTTTTGTAAATGTTTCGAGACCGACTACTTTGTCCGGATCTTCTTTTGATTCGGTTTGAAATATCGGGCCAACAGCGATGTAATCGACCGGCAAATTAAGGGCGTGCGCGGCCTGTTTTGCGGTGTGTGTAGAAAAACCAATAATTGCTTTCGCTCCTAAAATTTCCCTCGCTTTGTCCGCTGGCATATCGTCTTGTCCGAGATGTACGCCATCGGCTTTTATGGCGAGGGCAATGTCAACGCGGTCATTTATGATGATCTTTATGCAATTTTTATGCGCGATCTTTAGGGCGGCCGCGGCAGAAGCGTAAAATTGACGCGGCGATGCGTATTTTTCGCGAAGTTGAATTATCTTTGCTCCGCCCGCAATCAACTTCTCAACCTGTTGCGCGTGAGAAATGCCGGAAAGGCGGACGTCCGTTATCGGGTAAATCTTTGGTAGTGCATCGTTCAAAGTTCTAAGTTTTAAGTCTTTAGAGCGGTTACGGATCGGATGTAACGCGGACGGTTTAGTTCGCTTAGCCATTGCGGCAACGTCTGAGCGCCGCAGATCGACTGTAGATGCCGAGAGCCTTATTCTTAGTAGAGCGGTTTCATCATCAGAAAGCAATCTTCGCCGTTGCTGTAATATTTGCCGACGCGTTGGACGATGGTGTAGCCAAGGCTTCGATAGAGCTGTTGAGCGGTTGTGTTGCCGATCCGGACCTCCAGCATAATCGTGCCAACTTCGCGTTTACGCATTGCGGCTTCGATGTGGCCTAGCAGACGTACGGCGATCCTGCGGCGGCGGTGCTCGGGAGCGACGCCGATCGTCGTCAGATGCCCGGCATTGTTCTCGGTGACCATTACAAACGCAAATCCGACGATCTCATTCCACGCCGTTACCATTTGATAGCTCAATGTTTTCGGCTGATTTAAAAGATATTCGAAAGTGTGTTTAGTGTAATTATCACCGTTGCGAAAACATCGTATATTTAACCGCAGAACTTCCGGTAAATGCGCCAAAGTCAAAGGGCGAATGTCATACGACATCGGCGGGGCCGGCACGATCACCTCCGGCCCGTCAAAAAAAGACGGGACAAAGAAATTACGGATTGTTTCCAAAACAGCCATTTTTTAGCGGCGAATTTAAAGTATGTTGCGTTTTAGATCATGGCGTCAGTTAAGGCAAAATTTCTTAACTTCAGACTTACCAAACTCTAAAAAACGAACATACAATCGCCATAACTGTAAAAGCGGTACTTGGCCTCGACGGCGTGGCGGTATGCTTTCATTATAAGTTCGTGACCGCCAAAAGTTGAAGTCAAAACGAGCAGCGAGCTTTGCGGTAAATGAAAATTTGTCAGTAGTGCATCGATGGCGCGGAATTTATGTCCCGGTGTAATTGTGAGGTCGGCGGAGTGAGAACCTGCTGTAAATTTACCAAATTTTTTAATCGCCGTCTCCAAAGCTCTTGTCGTTGTGGTGCCGACAGCGACGATTCGCCGTCTGTCCGCATTTGCACCTTGCAGGATTTCGGCAGTTTCCTCGTTGATCGCAAATTTCTCATCCGCTACACGATGGTCGGTAAGATCGTCAACTCTGACCGGCTCAAATGTTCCATAGCCGATGTGCAGCGTGATCTCAGCGACAGTAACTCCAATGGCCTTGATCGATTCCAAAACATCCGGCGTGAAGTGCAGACCGGCGGTCGGAGCCGCGATCGCACCGCGATTCCTGGCAAAAACTGTCTGATAACGCTCACGGTCAAGGTCTATCGCCGACGTTTCGCGTTTTATATATGGCGGCAGAGGCGTTATGCCTATCTCGTCTAAAATCTCGTCGAAATCACCCTCGCTGTAAAACCGCACAATGACCTTGCCTTCCGACGTCTTATCCACAACCTCAGCGGTCATTTTATCGTTAAATTTTATGCGTTTACCGACCTTTAACCGCCGTGCCGGTTTCGCCAGCGTTTCCCATACACCGGTTTCATTCTCCTTTACGAGAAAAATTTCGACAAACGCACCCGTTTCGCTCCGGCCCAGGAGTCTCGCTGGAAAAACTTTCGTATTATTCAGGACAAGAACGTCGCCTTTGTGCAGAATCTGCGGCAGATCAGAGAAATTGCGGTCGGAAAACAAGGCCGACTTCCGGTCAACAGCCAGCATCCGCGAATCTTCGCGTCTCACTAGCGGTTCCTGAGCAATCAATTCGGCAGGTAAATAAAAATCAAATTCCGTGATCACCATAAGGTCAAGCGAAACGAGTTGTTAGATTCCTTGTTTCCGGTAAAGATCTTGTACCCGCCGGCCAAGAGAACGCGCGGCTTAACGGGGCCGCACTTGACGAAAAAACGGCACACCTTAAAAAAAGCGTGCCGTTTCTCTTTCTCCGGATCATCGAAAAACCGGACGATCCGTTTAATACAAACTTACCTCTGTAAAATTATTTATCATAATATCACCCCCAGTTTTGATAGTATGACATACAACGGTTTACAAAAGCCAGCAAAATACTCTCGATTCGGTTAAAAAAATATAATAATTTTGTAACCTGTCATTCTTTTAAGGAAGTGTGATCTACCGATACAAACTAACTCTTACTCTGAAAGCGCTGCCCAACTTCCAGGATGCATTGGCAAAATGATAATATTGTTTCAGGATTTCAAAAACATATGATCGGCAATGACGAAAATCAGGAAGAAGTTAGTTTTAAGGTGGCTGACCGGCGCAAGTTTAACGCGGATGGTTCTTTAAGGGAGGGCGTTACGCTCGATTCGGCAAGGATCGACGCCAGCGCCGAAGGCCCCGCGCCAGCGTACCAGGCTGAAACACCGGACTTAACAAAAAGCCTTGATTCTGAACCCGATATCAGTGACGAACCGGACAATGGTGAGATTCCCGGAGCTGAGGACCCGGCGAGTTTTGTAAACCTACTCTCGAATCTCGCAACGAACGCAGCTACGGCTCTCGGCCTCGTTCCTCACCCCGCCACAGGACAGCGAACTCTCGATCTCGAATCCGGTAAACATATGCTCGACATAATCTCGATGCTGCGTGACAAAACAAAAAACAATCTTCACCCGCAAGAAAGCCGTATGATCGAAGGGCTACTAGCCGATCTACAGATGCAGTACGTTCAGATTGTCCGGGCGACGGAGAAAAAGGCGGCATCCACCAAACTTTAGTTTGATTGTTTGCGCGGGCGAAAAATGAAGTTTGTAGAACATTTCAATGAAACTCACATTCCTCGGCACAGGCACATCGACGGGCGTTCCATCTATCGGGTGTGACTGCGAAACGTGTCTGTCCGATGACCCTCGCGATAAGCGGCTTCGTGTATCGATCCAGATCGAACATCGTGATAAAAAGATTTTGGTCGACACATCTATCGACTTTCGACAGCAGGCATTACGGGCAAAGATTCGACGTCTGGATGCGGTTTTGATAACACATTGCCATGTCGATCACGTCTTCGGACTGGACGATATCCGGCCGTTGAATTTTCGACACGGGGCGATGGGTGTTTATGCGAATGAGCCGGCGTGGGCCGACCTACGCCGCATTTTCCAGTACATTTTCAAACCGACTCATTTTGGCGGCGGCCTTCCGCAGCTTATACCGCACACGGTCGAGCCAAATTCACCCTTCTGCATCGGTGAGGATCTCGAGATCAATCCGCTCGAGGTCATCCATGGCAAACTTCCGGTTATAGCCTACCGATTTAATGATTTTGCATACGCAACTGATCTCAAAATAATTCCGCCCGCATCGATGGACGGCCTGCGCGATCTCGATGTTCTGGTTTTGGACTGCGTTCGAATAAAACCGCATTCTACGCATCTTTGTTTAGAAGAGGCGATCGCGATCATCACTGATCTCAAACCAAAAAGGGCGTTTCTAACTCATCTCAATCACGACATCATGCACGCCCGCGATACAAAACTATTGCCGGAAAATGTGAGCTTCGGATTTGATCAATTGGTGGTCGAATAACCTGATTTTTCGTCTAACGCCAAAACATACTTCTGCGCGGCGCGCTAAATATTGTAAGTATTGGCTTTAGAAAATAATTTTAAAACTACTATATTTTGTGTTGACAAAGAGCCTTCACTACAATATAGTCTATAACACTAAAGGAACGGCATTTTGATATTTTGTCCAAAGCCCCGCCGGTAATTTAAACAAAATACGGCAACCAACAAGAGCCACGCTAGCAAAAGCGCTAAGCGGGTGCATGGTTTTTTCTCTTTTTTCTCCCCAGAACACCGCCGTTCCGCCGCAAATGACAGACGAGTGATTACTAATATGGATAATAATTCAGGACAGACCGCGACCCGCCAAGCCGAAAACCCGACTCAAACCTCGATGCAGGTCCGCAAGCGAAACGGTACGCTCGAACCGGTCGATATCAACAAGATCGTTCGTGCGATAACGCGCTGCTGCAGCGCTTTGTCATCGGTTGACAGCCTGCGGATAGCCACTAAGACGATTAGCGGCCTCTATGACGGGGCTACGACACAGGAGCTTGACAAGCTGTCGATTCAGACGGCCGCCGGCCTCATATTCGAAGAGCCTGAATACTCCCGTTTGGCGGCGCGTCTTCTAAATCAATACGTCGAAAAAGAGGTGCGAAATCAGGAAATACATTCATTTTCGCAGTCGATCGCGTTCGGAGTTAAAGAAGGTTTGATAGGCGAGCGTGTCGCAAATTTTGTTATAGAAAATAGCCGTAAGCTGAATGACGCAATTGATCAATCACGCAATGATCTATTTGAATTTTTTGGTTTGCGTACATTGTATGACCGTTATCTGCTAAAAAACCCTGTCACCCGCGATGTGATCGAATCACCGCAGTTTTTCTGGATGCGGATCGCGTGTGGCCTTGCGGAAAGTCCTTATGAGGCGATAGATCTATACAACTTGTTCTCATCGCTTGAGTACGTTCCCTCGACGCCGACGCTTTTCAATTCCGGCACACAACACGAACAGCTTTCATCCTGCTTCCTGCTCGACTCGCCGCAGGACAGCCTTGAAAGCATTTATAAAAAGTATTCGGACGTTGCGATGCTGAGCAAGTTCTCGGGCGGCATCGGGATCGCTTATCATCGTGTGCGGTCACGCGGGTCCTTGATTCGCGGGACAAACGGCCATTCGAACGGTATAGTGCCGTGGTTAAAAACTCTGGATTCATCTGTTGCAGCAGTAAATCAGGGCGGCAAACGAAAGGGTGCGTGCTGCGTCTATCTCGAAACGTGGCATGCCGACATCGAAGATTTTCTTGAACTTCGGGACAATACCGGTGACGATGCAAGACGGGCGCACAACCTTAATCTGGCAAACTGGATACCGGACCTTTTCATGAAACGCGTCCAGGCCGACGGTGTGTGGTCGCTATTCGACCCAAAGGCCGTGCCACATTTTCCCGATATTTACGGCGTGGAATTCGAAGAGGCTTATGTGAGAGCCGAGGAAGAAGGCCTGTTTATGCGGCAGGTGCAGTCCCGCGACCTGTACGCCAAGATGATGCGAACGATGGCCCAGACAGGGAACGGGTGGATGACATTTAAAGATGCGTCTAACCGCAAGTCGAACCAGACGGGAAAGCCGGAAAACATTGTGCATCTGTCAAATTTATGCACGGAGATAATCGAGGTCACATCGAAGGACGAAACTGCGGTTTGCAATCTCGGCTCGTTGAATCTTTCGCGATATGTGCGGCGGAGCGCGGACACTCCTGTAAGCATCGACGCTGCTTCGGCGTCGACAGAATCTGTCGCCGGAGGAACCGGCGATGCCGACAAGAGTGTCGGCGCTCCGTTCGAATTCGATTTCGAAAAACTTCGGCGCAACGTCCGTCTCGCGGTCAGGCAACTGGATCGTGTGATCGACCTTAATTACTATGCTATCGACTCGACGGCCGATTCCAACAGCCGTTGGCGCAACATCGGCCTTGGCGTGATGGGCTTGCAGGATGTTTTCTTTCAACTTCGTTTGCCGTTCGATTCAGACGATGCACGCGCACTTTCCGCACGGATTCAGGAAGAAATTTATTTTTCGGCGCTCGATGTGTCATCAGACCTGGCGGTCGAGCGCGGTGTTCATCCGGCTTTTAGTGAAACGCGGGCGGCGCAGGGCGATCTGCAATTTGATTTCTGGGGCGTTACGCCGGACGATATGCCGCGTTGGGACGGTCTGCGTGAAAAGATCAAGACGACGGGTCTCCGCAATTCGCTGATGATCGCCATCGCTCCGACGGCGACCATCGCCTCGATCGCCGGATGCTACGAATGCATCGAGCCGCAGGTCTCTAACCTGTTCAAACGCGAAACGCTGTCGGGAGATTTCGTCCAGATCAACAAATATCTGGTCCAGGAACTCAAAGCCATCGGCCTATGGAACGAAGAGATCCGCACAAAGATCAAGCTTTCCGAGGGTTCGGTACAGGACATCGGCGAATTCACCGACGACCTCAAAGCCATCTACCGCACCGCATGGGAGATCCCGATGCGTTCCCTCATCGACATGGCCGCCGACCGCGGGGCATTCATCGACCAAAGTGCATCTTTAAATTTATTCATGGAAAGCCCAAACATCGGCAAGCTTTCGTCGATGTACATGTACGCGTGGCAAAAAGGTTTGAAGACGACCTATTACCTACGCTCACGCCCGGCAACGCGCATCGCACAGGTGAGCGCGGAGAATATTCAGATACCGACCGAGGTAAAAAAGTTTTATACGGACGAGGAATCTCTTATATGTTCGCTTGAAAATCCAGAAGCCTGTGACGCTTGCCAATAGTTGGTTCGATGGTCGCGGAAATGCAACAAAATGAAAATTAAATTTTCTGGAAAAATTACAATCTGTTTAGCTTTCGTTTCGATGTTGGCAAGCTTTGCTCAATCACAAAACATACAATCCGCAAAAGGCATCGTCGGCAAGGAGCATTATGTTGTGAGCAATAATCTGAAAGTTTATTTATGGGAGAAATATCACAAGGATTTTGCTACGACTTTCAAACAAACCGGCAAAATTGTGCTTCTTGTTCACGGCGCGACATGGACAGGCGGGCCGAATTTTGATTTGCAGATTCGTGATTATTCGCTTATGGATTTTCTTGCGCGCGCCCGTTACGACGTTTGGGCGATTGATATTCACGGTTATGGCAAATCTGAAAAGACGGACAAAGACTGGTCTGACACAGAATCGGCGGCAGGCGACATCGGTGCGGCGGTTGATTACATTGCGAAACAGAATGGAGTTGAGAAAATCTCGATTCTTGGCTGGTCTTGGGGAACGCAGACGACGGGACTTTACACGATGAAGCATCCCGAAAAGGTTGATAAATTGATACTTTACGCGATGGCGTGGAATGGAATTGCTAGATTTAAATCTTTACCCTTGCCTAAAGAGCAATATCGAATCAACGCTAAAACTGCGGCTTCAGACTTTATCGCCGGACAATATGAGGAGGATGTGGCAGCAAAATACGTGACCGAAACACTCGCCGCCGCACCGAAATCGCCAAATGGCGTGTATGTTGATTTTATTTCCAAGATGCCGATTTTAAAGCCCGAACAGATTAAAGTGCCGACGCTGATTATCTACCCGGAAAAGGACTTTCTGGCGACGAAAGATGAAACACTGGAATTCTTTGGAAAACTCGGAACAAACTATAAAAGCTATGTCTATTTGCCCGATGGCGGACACACGATTATTTTGGAGAAAAACTACAAAATGTTTCAAAGCGCAGTTCTAAATTTTCTGAACCAGCCGTAAAGTCTTAACGAAAGCTGCGGAGCGGCGACGATATGGTAGCCAGTGGTGAGCGAAGCGAACCTCTGGAAAACATGTATCAAAGAAATTAAGCTCCGGAGGAGCGTAACAAATGCCGTCTACGCACACGTCTTTACATTTTCATTTGGTGTTCAGCACGAAAAATCGTGCGAAATTGATAACCGAAAATCTGCGGAATGATCTTTACGGCTATCTGGGCGGCATCGTGAAGAATCTTGGCGGCGTTGCCCTCGCAATTGGTGGCATTGAAGATCATGTGCACATCCTGGTAGGCTTAACCGCATCACACCGCCTTGACTATTTCATGCGGGAACTCAAAGCCAGTTCCTCTGGTTGGATGCGACGCGAACGAGACCCGAACTTCGCGTGGCAGAACGGTTATGGTGCGTTTGCGGTGAGGGCCGCCAACCTTGATCGGGTGAAAAACTATATCCACAACCAGGCTGAACACCACGCGAAAAAAGATTTCCGGACCGAGTATGTCGAATTGTTGGAACTCGGGGGAATCGAGTATGACGAAAAATATTTGTGGTAATGCGTAGCTAGGGAATTATCGTCAATAACGAACGTAGCCCGAAAGCGACTTCCCCAGATACGCAAAGCCGCGGAGCGGCGACGATACGGTAGCCAGTGGTGAGCGAAGCGAACCTCTGGGGCGACGGCAGGCCATTGTTTTGAGCTCCGAAGGAGCGTCACAAACACGACGGTATCATGAAGGCTTGGGGTTACGGTCGCCGCAGATTTATTTCGCTCCTTCGGAGCTCGAACCGTTTTGTGTTTTGTTTTCCAGAGGTTCGCTTTCGCTCACCACTGGCTACCACATTACCGCCGCTCTGCGGCTTAACTCGCTATAAATTATGCTATTAGATCAAGGTTTTAACTTAACCCTTCGACCGATGAAGTACCCGCAATTTTATGAGATGTATAAAAATGCGATCAAGAATACGTGGACGGTCGAGGAGGTCGATTTTTCGACCGACGTAAACGACCTGCGCAACAAAATGTCGCCGTCAGAGCGGCATATGATCAATCGTCTGGTGGCGTTTTTCGCTACCGGCGATTCGATAGTCTCGAACAACCTCGTTTTAAATCTCTACAAACACATCAATTCCCCGGAGGCACGTATGTACCTCTCGCGGCAGTTATTCGAAGAGGCCGTCCACGTACAATTTTATCTGACTCTGCTTGACACATATATCCCCGACCACCGCGAACGCGAACAGGCGTTTGCGGCCGTCAACAACATTGCGTCGATCCAGACGAAGGCTGAGTTTTGCTTCAAATGGATCGATTCGATCCAGAATCTGCACGCTCTCGTGACAAAGGAGGACCGCAAGCAGTTTCTGCTCAATCTGATCTGCTTTGCAACGTGTATCGAAGGGTTATTCTTTTTTGCGGCGTTTGCTTATGTGTATTTTCTGCGATCAAAGGGCCTGCTCCACGGCCTGGCCGCGGGGACAAACTGGGTTTTCCGCGACGAATCCGCCCATATGGCCTTCGCTCTCGATGTGATCGGCGAAGTCCGAAAAGAAGAACCAGCCCTTTTCGACGAACATCTACACCGCCAGATCGTCACGATGATCGATGAAGCCGTCACGTGCGAAATGCAGTTTGCCGAAGACATCCTCTCCGGCGGTGTATCGGGTCTCTCGATCGCCGATATGCGGCAATATCTCGAGTTCATCGCCGATCAACGCCTCGCCATGCTCGGCCTCCAAAAGGTTTACGGCGCTAAAAACCCCTTCTCCTTCACGGATCTCCAGGACGTCCAGGAACTAGCCAATTTCTTCGAACGCCGCGTGTCAGCGTATCAGGTTGCAGTAGCTGGGGATGTGAGTTTTAACGAGGCGTTTTAGATTCGAGCTAGACGGATTACCAAAAGCGCCGGATGCAGTGATGACGGTCGAACGGATGTCATTTAAAGTTGTTCCACTCATCGACAGAAATATCGCGGCCAAGAATCTCGCCCGCCTCGCGAAGCATCATCTTTAACTGGGGTACTGAATACTCTGAATTTGACGGAACGGTGAGCCGATGCTGGTCGTAAACAAGAAAGTGATGCTTCGAGCCGGAATAAGGCCCGTCAAATCCGAGCCGCCGCAATATACGAATAAACTCGCCCCGCTTACACGGATTCCACAGGCTCATAAGCAGGTCTCATATTAAGGTTCAGTGTTGCGATTACCGGCAGTTCATGCCCCAGCTTAAGGCCCACAAGTACCCAATCCTCAAGGGTCGAATGCAATTCGTTCTCACACTCCCGCAAAGTCGTTGCAAATGCCACGACACCCTTGCACGATGGAATCTTTCCAAAAAATGTCCCATCTTCAAGCTTGTCATACTCCGCCTGAGCCATTGCTCGCTCAACGTAATCACTCAAAATGTAGGTTCCCGCCATATCGATAATCTTATCACGCCGGGACGCTAATGCCGACATGCGGCAATATCTCGAGTTCATCGCCGACCAACGCCTTGTCATGCTCGGCCTGCAAAAAGTTTACGGCGCCCGAAACCCGTTCTCGTTCATGGACCTCCAGGACGTCCAGGAATTAGCCAACTTCTTCGAACGCCGCGTGTCCGCGTATCAGGTCTCGGTGGCTGGGGATGTGAGTTTTAACGAAGCGTTTTGAAGCGGCTGCTCGACCATTATTTGTTCAAAACATTCTTGACGAGCGATGGAGCAATCGCATTTAGACGGTTGTCATTTGTCCAGAATTCGTCGCAGTTATGGTGTAACGCGGTGGCAAGATGAAGGGCGTCGGGAGTTTTCAGGGCACGATTATCGGCGCGAAAGCGGGCGGCTTTACGAAATATTTCGCTATTGATCGCTATTACTTCAATCGTTTCAAACCAATTTTCGAACTTTGCAATCAAGGGTTCGTTCTGTTCGCGAAGCGGCATGATTAAACATTCCATCTCGGTGAGCGGAGAAACGCAAAACGAGGAATCGAATTTTGTCTTCAAGGCGATTTCAAGTTTTGGGGCAAATAAAGCGTTTTCCTCGACTAGATAAATTGCCAAACACGAATCTAGATAAACCGACGACGACACTAATCCCATGAGTTACGGTTCTCCAGAATTTGAGCTTCCATTTCTTCCGGGTTGCGACGCGATTCGGCGGGCAGGCGATTATTTTGCAAAAAATTCAATACTTGCCTAGCATTTCCCTTCGATTCACCGTTGCCGTTTTCGAGCACCGTGACTAAAGCCCGCGTTGTACTTTTCACCTCAACAGGTTCAAGTAACGTGACAGTTCCGTCTGTTCTGATTTCCGCTTCAACTGTGCGTAGCATCTTTGCCTCCATTCTACAGCGACATTATAGCAGAAAACGCTCGGCCAAACCCGCCTTTTCCAAAAGATCCGGCGGCGTCTCTGGCATTTCGATCGCCGATATGTGGCAAATCTCGAATTCATCGCCGACCAACGCCAGGCGTAGTCATTTCAGTAGTTCGCGAAGACGCTCGGCAATTTTCTCGACCCTCTTTTGCTGAGTCCTGGAATGGTCTGTAATTACTACGACAGTATTTTCCAGGGTTAATACCGCTTCGTAGTTGCCTGCAATATTAATTTGAAATGGCGAAACCACGTTACGATTTTTGCGACGCTCCATTTCGGCCTTAGCGATCTCCTTGTCTCTATATGTCAGGATTGAAATCAAGATCCGCCCTCTGGAATCAATATGTGGCTTGTTCTGAAACGCTTTGTCCGCAATCGTGAAAGGTTCTCTACCTACCAAAAATTCGTTTTCATGATCTTGCTCCCATCCTGAGTCTGAGTAAACTTTTAGTGTCTCATGGGGGTAGGTTATTGCCTTTTCAGTTCCTTCAAATGCCTCAATGATCCTGGCAATCCGCTGTCTGGCCTGCTGGCCCGGTGACGAAATTCGCCATTGCCGCATGAAGACAGTGTACATACGTCTTTGGGAGCAACCCAAAGGTAAAATTCCCCGGCGACGTGAACGGAATCTCCATCTTTCGAATGCCCATATACCTGCGTTCGAAGGCTAAAGTAAGGCTCGTCGCCTTTACGTTCAAAGATACCTTTTATCCACCCCTTCTTCGTCAAGGCATCTGAAAAAAACGTTATTACCTGATCCTGATCCAACGGAAGATTATCTTTTGTCCTGTAAACTCTCATCACTGTAGCAAACGGGAAATTGAGTAAACTCAACGACGGACTGCTGTTAAAGCGTTCCATTCCCGGATATTCAGGTATCTGAAAAACATATTGCGGAGCTTCTTGAGCCGTGGCAAAACAAGCAAGGGACAATGCCAAGATCTGGCTCGATATCAGTATTCTTATGCGTTTCATTTTTTCTTTGATTCCGTAGCGGGCGGTAGGTCATTTCCCGCCTGCTATTTCGTCCACCATTTCGGTGAATTCATAAAACCCTTTTTTCCCGACTATCCATTCGGCCGCAAGCAATGCTCCCGCAGCAAATCCTTCGCGCGAGCGTGCGGCATGTTCGAGTAAAATCTGATCCGCGGCCCCGTCAAAGCCGACCCTGTGCGTTCCCGGAATATTGCCGGCCCGAGTAGCCGAAACGCCAAAATCCTCGGCGATATTTTTAGAGATGATTTCTTTTAGCTTCAGGGCCGTCCCGCTCGGCGAGTCTTTTTTTCCTGAATGATGCTGCTCCTCGATAAACCCTTCGTATTCCGGAAACTTTGCAAAAAGCCCGGCGGCAAAATCCGTGATCCGGTAAAACAGATTAACACCTATGGAGAAATTCGCACCGAAAACCATCGCCCCGTTATTTTCTTCGACCAACTTTTGGATAACATCTTTTTCCGCATTCCACCCCGTCGTCCCTTCAACCAACGGCACGCCCGCGAGCATACATGCCTCGACATTTCGCCGCACAGCCTCCGCCGCCGAAAAATCGATCGCCACATTCGCCCCTGAGTCGCGCAAACGGCGCGACAGCACGAGATTATCATCCGAATCGCGTGCTGCTCCGTTGCTGCGCGTCGGGCTTTTGCCCTCGGCGTCATCAATGACATCCACGATCTCAAAACCTTTTTTTTCGCCAAGTCTCTTAGAGACCTGCCCCATCATACCAAACCCGATCACCGCAATCTTCATATTTCAATGTTACCAAATAGACAAAGAACACAGAGGTCAGTTTCTATTCTCTGTGTCCAAAGCCCCTTTTTCTGACTTCCGCGTTTGGTTAATATACTACCACTTGCCCGGGCCGCTCCTCGGCGGACATCCTCTAACTTGGGTATCCGAAATGCCCGCGTTACGCTGCAGGACGGAGCGGGGAACATGACGACAATCGTTACCAGTGCTTTTGGAATTTTCAGGTTTGACGATCTGCCCGCGGTACCGCCGCAGCGGTTCCACCTGGGGCTACATGCTGTCGCTGCTCTGCACCTTCTGAGCGCTTTTGACAAGGTCCTAAATCGCCAGACCTGACATTGCCCTAAATCACCAAGACCGCTTTCACACTTTCCTTGCGGCACAAATCTTTCTCAGCCAGCATCTACACTTTCCCGTATATCGAATCCGTAACCGCTCTAGGGTTTTTCGATCATCGAAATCTGATCAACGCGGCGCTTGTGGCGTCCGCCTTCGAAATCCGCAGAGAACCAGGCCTTTATTATATTTTCCATTTGGTCTATCGACGAATATCTGGCCGGTAACGAAAGTACATTTGCGTCATTGTGCCGGCGGGCGAGCCGTGCTATTTCCTCGTTCCATGCGACCGCCGCGCGGACACCGGGGATTTTATTTGCCGCGATGGCCATCCCCGTTCCCGATCCGCAGACAAGTAAGCCCTGCTCATATTCACCACTCGCGACCGCCTCGCCGACCCTGCGTGCGTAATCCGGATAATCGACCGGTTCGGGCGAATCTGTTCCCATATCCGTATATTCGACGCCTATCGCGTCAAGCGTCTGTTTAAGTTTTTCTTTTTCTTCAAAGCCGGCATGATCGGCTGCGAGTGCGATTTTCATACTTTTGGTTTTTTTGGCTTCGGCTTGTTCGACAAAGAGATCATTTCGCGGGAAGCCTTTTATCCTTTGCAATCGACTCAAGCCGGTCGAGCAGTGATTTTGGTAATTCCAAGGATATTTCTAAAGTCCTTCAAATTAAAACTTACAATAAAATCGCATTAGGAGGCAACAGCCTATTCCAAAACCATGTCGTCATTTTGGTCTTTTGGCAAACGGTCGCCACGGAAGAAGACATCCTGATAATCCGTAATCGCGGTTGTGCGCCAGACTTCGACTCTACTTATTCGAGCCCGACAAAATCCACATCCGACAGGTTATTGCTTACCAGCAAACTGCGCGATGCAAAGCGGTACCGTTTCGAACTTACGCTGATCACAAACGTTTGGCCGCCCGTGACGTTGCCAAATGAGTAAATTCCGAATGGCCCCGTAAAGGCGGTTTGACGGCCACCTTCTGAATCGGTGATCGTAACCGCCGCGTTTCGGAGGTTGAGGCCGCCCGGTGTCGTGACCCGTCCAGTTATCGAAACGTTTGCGGAGACCGGCTGGTCGCCGATGTACCGCCAGACAATGACGTCATCCCGTGTTCCGGTCGAAATCGAACCGGCGGTCACGATCTTGCCGTCGGGCTGAAGCAGGACAGATGAAGATATTTGCGGCCGAGTGCCAATATCGCTGGTCATGATGCCGTCACCGGAAAAAGTCGTGTCCAGAAGACCGTTTGTGTCATAGCGGACAACAAGATTATCGCTTCGTGTGGATTCATTAAAAGTAGTGCCGCTTCCGACGATCTTGCCATCGGGTTGTATTGCAAGTGAGGTTAATTCGCTAAAAAGGCTGTTAGGGATCACAGGAGACGCAAGGCCGTCGCCGTCAAATGAACTGTCAAGGGAACCGTTGGAATTGAGTCGAAGTAAAACGCCGGTTTGAGAGGAGCAATCAAAATCACCGCCCCTGACACCAGAGGCAATAATTCTCCCGTCGGTCTGTATGCCCAGATCCGAGATCGAATCATTGCACCCGCTCAGCGGGAGTATCACGTCTCCGCCTATGCCAAAACTATTGTCCGCAACGCCGTCGGATGTGAAACGAACGGCAGCCGCCTGACTATTAAAATTTTCGTCCAGATCGGAAAGGCCGCCAAGAACGATTCGTCCATCGGGCTGTAACAGAATCGACAAAGGCAAATCGTTACCAGAACCCAGTCCGGTCGTCGCCCGGCCATTTACTCCGAAAGCGTTGTCGGCGGTTCCGTCAGGATTTAACCGATAGACGGCAAAATCGATGGTCTGCGTTTGAAAATTCGCAGCTCCGCCCGCGATAACAATTTTGCCGTCAGCTTGCAGTGCCAAATCCTGACCCAGCCCGCCGCCGCTTGTGATGCCTATAATTACAAACCCGTTCCCGTTTCCGCCGAATGACAGGTTTCTCGATCCGTCGGCGTTGAGCTGAACCACAAAAATACCGAGATCATCCTGGCTGTCATTCTCATACGATCCGACCGCAAGTATCTTACCATCGGGCTGCACGATGACGGCGTTTATCTCCTGCGTAGCTGCACCGGGAACATTGATGGAAACAATTCCACTACCGCTCGAACCGATAAACGCAGGATCGAGGCGGCCGTCCGATGTGTATCGAAGAATCAGGCCGATGCTGGTGCTTTCGTTGACTATGCTGTTTGCGGCAACGATAATTTTTCCGTCCGGCTGCAGCGCAAGGCCTCGGGCCGAACTGGAACGGGTAGTCTCATTGAAAGGGTTGGTCGTGACGTAGCCAAATGTCCCTAAATCGGTCGATGGCGTGCCGTCAGTATTAAAGCGGGCGAGCAAAAAATCATCGTCCGCACCGTCGCGAGCCGCATTTCCGACCGTTATGATCTTTCCGTCAGGCTCGATCAAAACTCCTCTCGCAACCGTCGCTCCGTTTGGATTGACTGTCAGAAACGCCCGTCCGTCGCCGCTAAATGAAGAATCAAGCGAACCGTCAACGTTATAACGGACCAGAGCGTTCTCCAAAATGCCGGAACCCGCCGCGACGATCCTGCCATCCGCCTGAACCGCCACGCTGTTTGCAGAGCCACCGTTATTTGAGCCGATTGCCGTCACAACTTTACCGTCGATACTAAAAGAAGTGTCGGGCGAACCGTCGGTATTATAGCGGGCGACCGCAAAACCACGCACCAAATCTTCTCCGCCAAAGCCGGCCGCAACGATCCGTCCGTTGTTTTCAATGGCAATTGAATTGATTGACTCGATTTCGTTATTTCCGCCAAAGGTCGTGCGCACGCGGCCATCGCCGTCAAAAGAGGCGTCGAGCGATCCGTCTGCATTCAACCGGACGAGGCTCCAGTCGCGCGAAGTGTTGAGAAACTGGCTGTCGCCGCCGGCGATGATCTTTCCGTCCGGCTGCACGGCGATGGCATTTGCCGAGTCCATTCCGCCGACCGCCTGGTCAGCTATATTGACAAAGACCCTTCCATCTCCACCAAAGGTCGAGTCGAAGGTGCCGTCAGAATCTAACCTGACAATCGAATAATCTGAGGTGAAAAAATTTATTGTCGCGGTGCCGGCCGTCACAATTTTGCCGTCACCTTGGAGGGCGAGCGCATTTATCGACCCGACCGTGCTGTCAGTAAAAATACCATCACCAGAGAATGTTGTATCAAGTGAGCCGTTAGAATTAAGGCGGATAACCGTAAAAGGGTTGTTTGACGAGCTGCCGCCGACTACGATGCGTCCGTCAGCTTGAATTGCAAGGCTCCTTGCCTCGCTGCCAAAATTTCCGATAAAGATCGACACGATTCCGTCGCCGTCAAAAGTAGTGTCAAGCGTGCCGTCGGAATTGTACCGGACAACGGCGAAACTGCCGCCGTTATTACGCGAGCCTGCCGCCACGATCTTTCCGTCGGTTTGGAGTGCTGCTGCAAAGGCACGATCCGCCGTCGAACTAAGCGAAGTCGTCACAAACCCGACCGGCCCAAACACAGGGTCGAGATCACCCGGCAAGGCTTTCGTATCGGCCACAAAACATAACAAAACTACGACGGGAAAAAGAATTTTTATCTTGTGCATTGAATTTATTCGCTTTATCCGGAATTGATGTTTCGGGATCGTCACATCGACCCTATGGGCGTTCATAAGGAAAGCGGTTAGATGAACTCGGGACGGGCATCGTTGCCAGATTGCGAATATGGGCCGCATCTCTGATTTGGCCGATAGGTTAGCCTGTCGATCGGGTTACTGGGCAGTTTGTACCTCGCGGGATTCGCGGCGGCGGCGCTTGCGGTAGAGCCGCCAGGTTCTGATGCCTTCGCCGGTCAGGGTGAAGATGGATTTGCGGTTATCGAATAACAGTTTGACCCAGGCCCAGGTACCCATCTGCGGAAAATAGATACCGCGAAAGAACAGTCGCGAGGCGAGATGGCTGATGCGTGTATCAATGGGTGCGTTTCGGATCGAGTTTATCGCCTCGAAGTTTCGTTCGGGGCTGTATGAGCGGGACCAGGCGTCAAAAGTTTCTTTTTTGGCGTCCTCGATCGTCATTTTGAGCGGATCGTGAGCCATCACGAACGGGGCAAAATCGAGCCAGTGTTTAGGACGCGTCAGACGGCCGGATTTTGCAAGCCGGTCGTAAAGCGGAGTCGATGGGAACGGCGTTAGCTGGCCAAATACGGGCAAGCCCGGAGCCCAGCTCTCGATCTCGGCAACTGTCCGGTTTGCAACCCCGGGCGTGTCATTATCCATTCCAAAAATGAAGGATGTGATGGCGTAAATATTTCGGCGGGCAAGGCCGTCAAGGACTGATTGATAATTTTCGGGCTTTGAAAAATTTTTGTTGACGTCGGCCATGTTGGCTGGGTCAATCGACTCCATTCCAATAAAGATCCATCGGCCGCCCGCGTCAGCGATAAGATCGACAAGTTCTTCGTCAGCAAGCAGGTTAGCGCTGATCTGAGCAACCCACGGAAGCTGCGCTCCCGCCGCGATAACGTCACGCAGAAGTGATTTGAGCCGTTTTTTATTGATCGCCAGATTATCGTCAATAAAAAAAACCGCTATCTGGCCTTTCTCTTTTTTAGCACGGGCCTTTAACCGCAGCAGTTCCTCGACCACGCTTTCATTTGTACGGAAACGAATCGAATCTCCGAAAAATCCGGTGACCGTACAAAATTCGCAGCCGTAAGGACATCCGCGCCCTGTCTCGATCGGTACAACAAAGAATTTCCCCCATCCTTCGCCAAATTTCGACATCACGGGTCTGAGGAATTTAGGAACAAGCGAAAACTGTTCGAGATCGAGCGTTTCCCACGGAATGTGCGGATAGGGCTGGAGGCTCGGTTTAAAATCGCTGCCTTTATCATCCAGTTTTGGCTGATATGTTTCCTTGAGTTCGCCGTTGGAGGCGTCCTCGACGATCTGTGCCCAGTAATCATCCGCTTCGCCGAGAGCTACGGCGTCGGCGTGACGCGGCCCTCCGTCTTTGCCTAGAGCCTCATCCGCACATTCGGTCACATGCGGGCCGCCCATTACGACCTTAAATCCGGCCTCGCGCAGAGCGTCGGCAACCAGGTAAGCCCGTGCGACCATTCGCGTCATTGATCCGATACCGACAAGGCCGATATTCTCGTCTTTGCAAAACTGTACCAGCTCCGGGCGGGTCAAGGCCTTTGCGTTTCCGTCGATCAGGATCACTTCATGCTCTTTCGGTGTCAGCGACTGTAAAAGGAACATCCACAGATGCGGCATAAAATTCCGCGTGATGCCGTTATCGGGGTTGTATAACAAAATCTTCATAAATTCATCTCTCGTACCGACCAGCACATTTTCCGCGTATAGATCTTCTTCAATTAATTTAGTTCCGGAAAAACGACGAGTGAGGTCAGATCGAAAACGAATTCCAACGGGTTCCAAAGAAGGTTCAAGAAGGACAGCTTATAGACATTTACAAATATCACAAATTAAATGACGTGATTTAGCGTAGCTTGCAATTTCGCAACTATCATTTCAAGCGGTAAATCCGGGCTTTGCCGCCAATACCTTTTCTGCGGCAAGAAATATTTTTTGCCTAAAGTCAAAGTAAAATGCTCACCAACGTCAAGTATAGGCTCCACAATAATTATCATCGCATTATTATTCAAATTTGGCTATTCAAAACCGTCAATGCGCGGTCGGAAAACGGTCTTTCAGACACAATTTCTTTTAAGACGAATATGCGGGCGGCGTGCGGGCGTGTACTGTAACGCCATTGCAACCGCATTAAATCTGGCCTGAGCAAGGATTTTGCCGACCGGAAACGCTTTCAACGCTTAGAAATTTTCAATGATCTGCTGTTTTGTAAGAGTTTAGTAATTTTTTTCTCGGCTGCCCTTTTCGCTGTTAAACCACGCCGTCCGGCCTGTATATTCCTTTTCTTGACTCTCCCGGAACAAACGTCCGTCTGCGGTGTGGTAAAATCGAGATATGAAATTCCTCCATATCGCCGATGTGCATCTGGGCTGCACCAGATACCAGCTTGCCGAGAGCCCGCGGGATTTTTTTGACGCGTGGATTGACGTTCTCAAAAGGTACGCGATAGGCGAAAATGTGGACTTTGTGATAATGTGCGGCGATTTTTTTCACAAACGGTCTGTGCCGCCCGAGACGATGAACTACGCCGTCGAAGGCCTTACGATGATGCTTGAAGCGGGTATCCCGGTCGTCGCGATCGAAGGAAATCACGATCAAAAACATACGGACAGCGAATTTAGCTGGCTCCGTTCGCTTGCAAGTTGGGGGCTTGTGAAGCTGCTCGAACCGGTATCAACTGAAGGGAAAATGAGCTATCAACCGTGGGACAACGCATTAAAAAAAGGCGGTTATATCGATCTCGGGCGGGCGCGAATATTTGGCTCGGATTGGTACGGGGCGTCCGGCAATTGGGCGATCCCGATGCTTACCGGTGCTATAAAAGATAACCGCCGTGAAGGTGCGTTCCACATTTTAATGCTTCACACCGACGTCGAAGGCCATCAGATGCACCCGATACCGGCGTTATCGATGGATGCGTTAAAAGAGCTAAAGGCCGCCGTCGAGTACGTCGGGCTCGGCCATACGCATAAGCATTACGAGATCGATAATTGGGCATTTAATCCGGGATCGATCGAAATTACTAATATTAGTGAATTTCGCGAAACGCGCGGGGCGTTTTTGGTCGAGGTGGATGAAGAAAATAAAGTTACGGCAAGGCATATAGCCGATTATCATTTTCGGCCGTTTCAGCAGCTTGCTTTTCAGGTGACGGGTTATGCCGATGCAAAAGCAGTAACCGAAGACGTAATGAAAATGATGCGAACCGAGGCCCGGACTGCCGAGCAGGGGAAACCTCAACCGATCATCGAGATTGCCTTTCGCGGGCAGCTTGGCTTTCCCAATTCCTTGCTCGAAATACAAAAAATACGTGACGAGGCGAAAGCCGTTACCGATGCGCTGCATGTTCGAATAAAAAATCACACCGTCCCGGCCGACTATCTCGAAACACGAAACGAATCAGAAGATGAGGGCCGTGAGCAGCTCGAACGACGTGTGATCGAGGATCTGATCATGCGTGATAACCGCTACAAAGCCACGCCCGACGCGATTTCGGACGCCGTCATCGGTGCTAAACGAATGGCGCTCGGAGACGAAGACCCGCAGAAGATCGCGGAATTCATAGCTTTTAAAGCGGTTCCGGGTTCCGGGGTTTCAGGTTGACGGAAAAGCGGTTTCGATCTTAAATTTTAGGCCCGAAAACGGAAACCCGGACACAAAACCGAATCTGGGATTCGACAGAGGAGATTATGTCAGAAGCCTTACAAAAAGTTGCCGCGATCCGGCATTTGCCGATCTTTCCCTTGCCGCTTGTTATGCTTCCGAACGAGCTGCTGCCGTTGCATGTTTTTGAAGAAAAATACAGGCAAATGCTGAGCGATCTGGAGCATGAGGGCAAGTTTTTTGGCGTCTCGCTTTTTGATCCGCAGGCGGCATTTGATGAGCGGCCGCCGGTCGGAACCGTCGGCTGTGTGGCCGAGATCAGAGAGTCCGAAACCTTGCCGGACGGGCGTTCAAATATTCTGACGATCGGTTTGGTGCGCTATCGCCTCCTCGATTATGTCGATTCCGGTAAGTCGTATCTGGTCGGCGACGTCGAATTTTTTGAGGATGAAAAAGAGGATCTTGCGGCCATAGACCCGCTCGCCGATGATGTTTTTACGTTATTTGAGCGGATGGCAAAAGCCGCATTTAAGATGAGCGGCAATCGCGGCCGCCTACCCGATATTCAACGTGCCGATCCCGAAGCTTTATCTTTTCTAATCACAGCAGCATTTAATTTAGACAACGATAAAAAATATTACCTGCTCGAAACAACCTCAACCATCGAACGCCTGAGCGAGCTCAAAAAGATACTCGACGCGGCCGTCGGCCAAATGGAGGAAAGCGCCGATATACAGGTCGTTTCCAGAACCAACGGCCACAGCGGTAAGAAACTTGATATTTAGACTATAACGAGATTACACTCCAAAGAAAAATGCGGCGAATCTGGACAGCCAAACTTAACGCTGACGGCTATGTGCCGCTTCGCGTAAAAACCCTTAAATGAGGGTGATTCAGAAGTACCGATCAATTTCCTTTGTTTCTGCCCGAGGGATGTGTGATTTTAGAGCGGGCGAGGCGGGTTTCAATTGAAACGGGCTCATAGGCCAATGGCGTCGCGCCGCCAAACTGTCCCTGAACCAGCGAGACAAAACTATTTTGGAATCTGCGAAATCGCGACACGCTGCCGCGCTGATTAAAGATTACAAACAAAAGCTTGCCGTTTTGCGTATTGATCTCGCCTGCAAGGGAGCTGACGCCGCCATCGGTATTGCCGAGCGTACCGGTCTTGCCGACGACGCTGCCGACCGAAAAATCGGTGTCAAATCTGCCTTCGAGCGTGCCTTTATCGATACCGGCGACCGGCATAATATCGGAAAAGGTCATTTTGAATCGTGCCAGATCGGATCGCAGCGACCGCAAAAGCCGCATCATAGCATTTGGCGTAACGCGGTTTTGTCCGAGTCCGCTGGACGTCGCAAGCGAAAATTCGTGAGGCGGCACCTTTGCATTCAGATGGACGAGACGCGAAACGGCATACGGCCCGCCGACGAGATCACCGAGCCTTTCAGAGAGAAAATTGTTTGAGTAACAAAGCGTCGCTTTAATGATCTCGCGTATCTGGGTCGATTCGTGTACGAATAAAAGCTGCAGGCTGCTCGGTATCGGCTGAACAAAAGAAGAACCGGAAAACGTCACGCCCGGATAACCGTTGGCGGCACCGGCCCGGCCTGAGTGCGTAAGATGATTGAGCCAAACCCGCGTTGCGGCGGCACTTCGCTTTGACGAATTCATCGTCGCTAAAAGAGATCGCGCCGAGACAACCGGCGAACCCGAATAGTTCATCGCAAAATTATCGGTCACGATCAGATCACCCGCCACCGAGCGTATTCCCATCTGATTCAGTTCGTGGGCCAGAGCGACGGCGTGCTGGTATCCGAACATCGGATCTTTTCCCGAAACATAAACGTTTCCGTTTAACGTTCCCGTGGTTCGGTCGATAGCTCCGTCGGTATAGACATTTGTCACAAACCGGAATTCGGGGCCAAATGTTTTTAGAACGGCATAGGCGGTCGCGATCTTGACGTTGGAAGCCGGATTGAATGCAAGGCTTGAATTGGTTTCGAGAACGACGTTTCCCTCAAGCGATTCAACTAAGATACCTGAATAACCAGGAATCGAGACTTCCGCAAGTACCGGGAAAAGAGTTCTGACGCCTGTCGAAATCGGGGACGACGGCGTCGCGCTTCCGGTCTTTTGGACAAGCGGCGGCGTCGCGGACGGCACCGTCCGAACCTCGATATCCTGCAGCATCGGTGACCGCGAACTCTGTCCAAATGCTGAAACCGTCGTCAAAACGACAAATGCGGCAACAACAAACAAGCTAAAATTTTTTTGAGTGGGGATCGTCATTAAGATTGATCTAACCGGTCGGGTTTGGGCGAGGGCTTTTTGCAGCGTAAAGCGACGCAAAAAGAAGTCTAACACGGGCGGCTCTGAATTTTCAAGTTTTCGGATATTTCTTTCCATTATCGCAAATCGTAAGATGTCGCCGACCGGCCACAGGATGCACAGTTTCAAGAGCCGCTTATGGTTGCGATCATAAACCTTTATACATCAAATTTTGAAAAACGTAAATAGTTTTTAAACGGAGATCACGCAGCAAAGAAAAATGCGGCGAATTCGTTTATCAAAGATTAGTTTAGATTTTTCCGATCAATTCTTCGTTTTCGTTTAAAAGGGTGTTTAGTGAGCATGGGTCGGCATTTCGGTTTTTGAGCAGGGCTTCGGCCAGTTCGAAGAGTGGGGCCGGGATCCTGGATGGTTCGACTGTGCCTTCGGCCTGCGGGTAGTGGGAGTAGAATTCGACTTCCGCGGCGCAGAATTCGCAAGACTTTAGATGTTTGCTTATTTTGCTTGCCATTTCCCAGACGAGGTCGCCGTTTTCGAATTCGAGCAACTCGTTTGACGAAGGGCAATCTTCGTTTTTGCAAAAATCTGACATCTTTGATGGAACCATACTATGCTCAGTCTTTCGTCAACGCACACAATTCTATCTCAATGCGGTGTGCGGACGTATCTTTGTTACATCAAAAGTAAATCTATAATGGCCGTTTGCTTCCAAAAGTTTATCAATAAAAAAACGCAGCAATTGTGCAAAATCCTTGTCAAGCCACTTTGAAACTGTCGTAACCTGCCTATTACCAACATTTAAAATAATAATTTAAACAATACACAACATCGTAAAAAATGGTTGTGCTATTCACGAATAATTGCTACTATCTTAAATGTAGGTAGTGAGAGGGCAGCAAATCTCACACAAACCAAAACAGATCGGTACCAAGGCTCGGCTGCCGGTCAAGCCAAAAATCTTTCTACCCCAAAAAGCCCGCAAGCTTGAAATTGACTCCGCAAACGGACGGCTCATGAGCGTATCCGGAGCCGGATCGCTGTCTTGACGACTATCAGGCGGAGAATTTAAATGCGGGTATCCGGCACACCAGAAATTGACCGGAAAGGCTCATTTATGAATGAAGTTAAAACCAAGGAACGACAACCACGCCCCGCGCATTTCAGACAGATCAAGGTCGGTAAATGGAACGATAGTCTCAGGATCTCGGACGTCAACCAAATCTGGACCGAGCTGCACCGAATAGTCTCGTCACACCCGCTCGTGCGTGCGTCGAAACGGGCTGGTTTCCTGGTCGAAGAAGGCAGGCAAAACGCCTACACCGACCTCACGCAGGAACTTTTTGTCGCCCTGCTCAGCAAAGATCGTTTTCAACATTACATAGACACGTCGATGTCCGACGCCGAGATCGAGGCCGAGATCAGCCAGATCGAGCTGACCAATATGCTTACGGCCGAGCTTCGTAAGCGGTATCCTGAGTCATACAGATTGGCCCGCCGGGTTTCGACGCTGATTCAGACCAGTACAGTATTCAAAAGATTTGATAATATTGACCACCCCGAGGCTCATCGTCGTCTTGCCGACCGGCTTTACGGTTTGGCAGATTGGACATATAAGAAAGAACGCCGCGATGTGCAGGAAATGGACGAACGGGTAAAGGCCGTATCATTTTACGGACGTGATACACGTATGGTTGGCTGTACGGGCGACGCCCAGATCGTGATCAGCAATCCTGAGCTTGAGAAGCTGATCGTCAGGGTTTTTAAGGCGATCGATTCGCCTGTGGACGTGCGAGCGCTTCGGACATTTGTGATGTCGCGTCTGCCGATCATGGATATTCACCTCGTACCCGTCGGCAGCGGAACCGACAGCGATGACGAAGACAGGATGCCGTTTGAATTTAAGGATACCCGCGAAACGCCCGAGGAAGATCTGCTGAGAAACGAGGCCGAGCTGGCCGCCGCCGGTTTTGTCGATAATTTTCTCAAGACACTTAACAAATCAGTTCGCGGCAAAGCCAAGCAATACGATAGAATGATCAATGTTTTATGGCATTGCTATCTAATCTCGGATAGTGGCACACAGCTTGAGGTTGCAGATCTGCTTGGTGTGTCCGATTCGCTGGTGTCAGACTATCGCAAACGCATCGAGGCCAATTTGCAGCAGCTTTCTTTTAACGGTGTAAATGAGGCGAGACAGTTTGAAAAAGCTCTAAAACAAAAAGTGCGGGGCTTGGTCACTATTGAAAAAGAAGAACGGATCGCGGCCTGAGATCTTCGGCGAAGCTTTTTTCATACTCAAGTCAAACATTGTCTTTGCCGATATGAAAAGTAAAGAATGGCTTTATAAAACATACGGATTCTTAAAGGGTAAAATTGTCCCTGAGCTTAGATATTCGCAATCTGTTTACGAGGACGTCCTCAATTCCGGCATAGCTCCAGGGGGGGATTGGCTCGATATCGGTTGCGGCCATCACCTTCTGCCGCCTTGGCGTTTTGAGGAAGAGAAGAAAATATTTGCAAGGGCCGGGCTGGTTGTCGGTCTGGATTTTGACTTTTTATCTCTCATCAAACACAGAACGATTTCGTCAAAGATTCAGGGTGTTGCCGACAAATTGCCGTTCAGGGATGATTTTTTTGACACTGCGACGGCGAACATGGTCGTCGAGCATCTGGATAATCCGCACATTCAATTTGCGGAAATAAACCGCGTTTTAAAGCCTGGGTCGAGATTCATTTTTCATACGCCGAACGAGGAGGGCTATTTCGCTGTTATAAGAAAGATTGTGCCAAAAGGCCTGGTCAAAAAGCTTGCCGGCTTGCTCGACGGCCGTGAGGAGGACGATGTTTTTGAGATTCACTACAAGGCCAACCGTGAGGACAAAATAAAATCTCTGGCGGCGGAAACAAATTTTGAGATCGAACAGATCAGGCTCGTCAGCTCGGATGCGGTGTGCGCCGTCGTGCCGCCGCTTGCCGCCATTGAGCTTTTATGGATTAAACTCTTGATGCGGCCTTCGCTTAGGCGTTTTCGAACGAATTTGATTGTGACGTTAAAAAAAAAGCCGGTTAACGAAAATTGTTTTTAACAAAAGAAGCTAAACCCGATAGGTTAGAGGTTTGTAAAGAGATCGCGGAAATGTCATTCCGAAAATCGAAAAACTATGAATACGGTTCGCTAACACCGCCAAAGAAAAAATCTGAGGCGGGTAGCGATTATTTGACCATTTCTCCGGGTCAAGTCGGCACTTCGGACGAAAGGAATCAAACCGGCGATTTCCCGCTGCTCAAAATTACTCAAACCGCTCAGCCTGAAAACATCACAATCGATCCGCCGCCATTTGCCGAACAAAATAACAAATCAAAAAGAGTTGAGAAAGACCAGGCGCTTTTGAAAAGTGATCAATGGCTCGTCCGCAACGGCCATTTTATGACCTACATCGGACTTTTTCTTTTTTCGATCATGGTACTGTTTCGGCCGTACGAGATAGTGCCGGGTGCGGGATTTCTCGCATCTACAACCATTTATTTTGGCATCGTGACACTCGCACTTTTTTTCCCTAGTCAGCTTGTCACCGAAGGTAATCTAACGACTCTTTCGACCGAGATAAAGGCTATTCTCGCATTAACGCTGATTGCGGTAATAACGATGCCGATCGCAAAAGACAGAACTTTGGCCTGGGAGATTTTTAATGACACATACATAAAAGCCGTTATAATGTTTGTTGTTCTTGTAAATGTGGTTCGCACGCGAAACCGTTTGATGGGATTGCTATGGCTCAGTTTTGGCATTGGTGTTTATCTCAGTATTACGGCGGTACAGCTTTATATCGACGGCACATTTTCGATCGAAGATTATCGCGTTGCCATCACGGAAGTGCAAGGGATGTTTGGCAATCCGAACGAAATGGCCCTGCATTTTGTGATGATGACGCCAATCGTGATCGCTCTCGGAATTGCGGCAAAAAGCAACGCCATGCGGGCGGTTTATTTTGGGATGGCCGTGCTTTTTGTTGCCGGAAATATGGTTACATATTCGCGTGCCGGATTTCTTGGTCTTTTAGCCTGCAGCTTGATGCTTGCCTGGAAGATCGGACGTAAGCATCGGCTGAATGTGACAATCGCATCGATAGTTTTGGTTGTGACCGGTATCCTGGCGGCTCCAGGTAATTACGGCCTCAGAATGTTGTCGATTTTTCTGCCGGGTCTTGATCCGGTTGGTTCGGCGGACGCCCGGCGTGAGGGGTTATTTACTTCGATCATCGTAACTATACGTAATCCGTGGGGCATCGGCATCGGTAATTCACCGGTCTTCGGTGCTCACAATCTGGAAACGCACAACGCATTTACACAGATCTCGGCGGAACTCGGCATCCTCGGTCTGGCCGCGTATCTAATTTTTATGATCAGTCCGTTCCGAAAGCTGGGCGCTATCGAACGAACGCTCTTCGGCAAGCACGATCTAAATTGGTATTACTATCTTGCGATCGGGCTTCAGGCGAGCATAATCGGATACATGGTTTCGAGCTTTTTTGCTTCGGTCGCGTACAATTGGTTTATCTATTACCTGATCGCCTACGCGGTCGCACTTAGACGGGTCTATAGTATCGAGGCAGGATTGACTGAGGATGTTAAGCCCCGATCTTTATGGGATCGGCAGCCCGTTGTCGAAGCAGCATGATGATCGCGGCAAAAATTCTATTCTGGGTGTGCGCAGGGCTTTTGGCGTATGTCTATGCGGGCTATCCGGTGCTTGTGTTTCTTGTCGGCTCGCTCTTTCCGAAACCGGTAAGGCGATCCACGATCGAACCAGATGTTACCGTTCTTATCACAGCATTTAACGAGGAAGGCGCGATCCGGAAAAAGATTGAGAACACTCTGCAGATAGATTATCCGCCGGATAAGCTCGAGATCCTTGTCGCCTCGGATGGATCGACGGATCGGACAGATGAGATAGTAAGGGAATTTGCAGATCGCGGCGTAAAGCTCTTTAGACAGGAGGGCCGCGTCGGCAAAACCGCAACCCAAAACCACGCCGTCGAACGGGCTTCCGGCGAGATTATCTTGTTTTCAGATGCGACAACCGCCTATCGCAAGGACGTTTTTCACAAACTGCTGCCAAATTTTGCCGACCCCGACGTCGGCTGCGCAGCCGGCCGGCTTATCTACGTCGATGACGAACAAACGAACATCGGAAAAGGTGCCAAAAGCTATTGGAACTACGAGACTTTCCTAAAAACCGCCGAAAGCCGGGCCTGCTCATTGATCGGAGCATCGGGCTGTCTTTACGCCGTTCGCAAATCGGCATACGAGCCAATGTATCCCGAGGCGTGTTCGGATTTTCTGATCTGCACAAGTCTATACCGCAAAGGCCTGCGGAGCGTATTTGCACCCGACGCCGTTTGCACCGAAGAGACCAACCAAAACACCGCACATGAGCTGCGAATGCGCGTCCGCGTTATTTCGCAGACGTTTACGGACCTCTGGCGCAATCGGGATATGCTCAATCCGTTGAAAAGCGGTTTTTACGGGATCGAACTGATCTCGCACAAAGTGCTGCGCTATGCTGTGCCGGTTATACTTCTCTTGCTTTTTGTTTCCAGTATCCTGATCGCGCGTTCATCGGTTTTATACGTTCCGATCGTCGCGTTTCAGATCCTGTTTTATGGTTCGGCTTTGGCCGGATGGATGTTCGAACGAACCGGAAGGCGTATAACTTTACTGGCAATGCCGCTCTATTTTGTCCTCGCAAACCTGGCCTCGGCCCTGGCGTTCTACAAATTCCTCCGCGGCGAAACCTACACCCGATGGGAACCGCTGCGTCAATCTCGATAAACCGGAGTTTCTAAGGGGAGCCGACCTGCGGAGCCGAACCGGACGCGCGCCTGCAACGTCCCGTTTCAGAGATTGAGCAAGGCAGATATAGAATTTGCTAGTTTTTATGAATTGCCGTCTGCTTCAGACTTTATAAAAAGGCGATATTTCAGCACGGTGATTTCACAAATAGAATCGCTTGACAAAAATACTGTGAAATGCAAATCTACTAAAACAGCCGGTAAGTAAGCACTTACTTAGGTATGTTTTGGGAGATATTTATTGACAAAAGATTTTTTTAATTGTGAGCCGACCGGAAAGATGACCGGCGATAAACGCCGCGAGCAGATTCTCCAGACCGCCGTGAGTTTGTTTTCTCAACGCGGATTTAGCGGGACGACGACGAAAGAGATCGCCCGGGCGGCCGGTGTTTCCGAGGCGATGGTCTTTCGGCATTTTTTGACAAAGAGCGATCTTTACGATGCGATCCTGGGTGATAAGACCAGTCATGAAGGCGTCAGATTTCCGTGGGAAGCAAACCCGGTTTTGCAGGAAGCGATCATGAAAAAGGACGATTTTGCGGTCTTTTATAACATCGCCCTGAACGCTTTGACCAAACAGCAGGCCGACGATAATTTTATGCGTCTGCTGTTTTATTCGGCACTCGAAGAGCATGAACTGGCGGAGAGGTTTTTTAACGAATTTGTCGCCCGGCTTTACAAATTTATCGGCGAATACATTGAAACGCGCCAGGCTGACGGAGCAATGCGCGAGATCAATCCGCGCGTTGCCGTCAGGGCTTTTTTGGGAATGATGATTCATCATTCGATAAACAATATTTTGTGGGATAAACGGCGTCGCATCCTGGATATTACAAATGAGGAAGCGGCAAAGAACTTTGCAGAGATCTTACTCAGAGGCGTCAGGTCGTAAGGGCGGGGAAAACGGAAATGTTAATAAAAGATCAAAGAGTTTTTGTGTTAGCGGCCTTGATTTTGTTGGCCGCAATTATCACCGCCGCGGGTTGCGGGTCAAATGCGGCCAGCACAAATTCAAACGCTGGCAACCAGCCGCCGGTCGTCGATGTGACGACGACGCAGGCGGTCGTAAGCCAGATTCCGACCTATTTTGAGGCGACCGGTTCGCTTGCCAGCGACGCTCAGACGGACGTCGCCCCGGCCGTCAGCGGAAAGATCGTCGAGGTTAATTTTGACGTCGGCACTTATGTGCAGAAAGGCAGTGTTCTCGTCCGCCTTGACGCCCGCGACGCGCGAATCCGGCTCGAACAGGCCGAGGCACAGGCGGAACAACAAAAAAAGGCCGTCGGCCAGGCCATTGCGGCTCTTCGCCAGGCACAGATCAGGCTCAATGTTAAGGACGGCGAGGATTTTAACATCGAGACCTTTTCGCAGGTAAAAACGACAAAAGCCAACCTCGAACTAGCGGAAAAAGAACTCGTAAGGGCACAGAGACTGTTCGATACAGGTGATGTTGCAAGGGCGCTCCTCGACCAACGCCGTGCACAGCGAGACGCACTATTGGGGCAGCTTGACGAAGCCCGTTCAAACGCCGCCGTTGCGGTAAAGGCGATCAACACGGCGGAGGCCGCGGTTGTATCGGCAAGGGCTGCCGTTTCGACGGCTCAGACGCAGATCGATCAGGCTCGAAAGGCGATAGTTGATACGGTTACCTATGCACCGATCAGCGGATATATTTCGGAACGCACGGCCGATCTCGGTGAATTTATCAGCCCGAGCGCCCCAAACGCAAAGATCGCGACGATCGTCAGAACTGCGATACTCCGAATGAAGATCGACGTTCCCGAACAATCGATCGGGAAGGTCTCGGTCGGCCAGAGCATTTCGCTCCAGACAACGGCTTACCCCGACCGCAGTTTTGCCGGAACTGTAGCCCGCATTTCGCCAAGCCTGAATGCGACGGCCAGAACTTTGACGGTCGAGGCTGAGGTTCCGAACCCCGATGGTTTGTTAAAACCCGGGCAGTTTGCGACAGTCCGGATCACCCAGTCAGAACCGGAAAATGCGGTGATGATACCGGCGGCGGCGGTAAAAACCGACGGTGACACAAACAAAGTTTTTGTGGTAAAAGACGGTGCGGCGCGTGAGGTTCTGGTACAGCTTGGCCTGCTCGAAAACGAACTGATTCAGATAAAGCAGGGCGTCGCCGAAGGCGATGCAGTAGTAACAAGCAGCCTCGACGCGCTTAGCGACGGCGTGTTTGTAAGACAGTAGGTCAGAGGCCTTTTTGCGTCGAGGCTGACGTGAGGGCAATTCTGCTTCATTAAGGATTTGTTGCGGGTTTGTAAAAATACTTCAGAGTTAAGTAAAAGCTTTTTCAAACTTTGAATGTCGAAATTATATGCAATGGCTAGCTGAAATTTGTGTCAAGCGTCCGGTTTTTGCGACGATGCTGATTTTGTCACTCGTCGTGGTTGGTGCTTTTTCGTTTTTGAGTCTTGGGGTTGACCTTTTCCCAAAGATCGATTTTCCGACGATTACGATAACGGTCGTAAATCCCGGTGCGTCGCCCAAGGAAATCGAAACCGAGATTACTGAAAAGGTCGAGGAAGCCGTCAATACGATCAGCGGTATTGACGAACTGCGCTCCACGTCAGTCGAAGGCATCGCTCAGGTTTTTGTTGCGTTTGTTCTTGAGAAAGACATTAATGTAGCAGCTCAAGAGGTCGAAAATCGCGTCCAGACCGTAATCCCCAACCTGCCCGAAACCGCCGAACAGCCGACCGTGCAAAAGCTCGATACCGACGCCTCGCCCGTTTTGCGCATTTCCGTTTCGGCCCCGACGTCGTTACGCGACGTCACCGAAGTTGCTAAAAATCAGATAAAAGAACGTATCGAATCGATCAACGGCGTCGGACAAATCTCAATAATCGGCGGTGCCGAACGCCAGATAAACATCTGGGTCGATCCGGATAAAATGCGTTCATACAACATAACCGCGGGCGAAGTTTCGACAGCTTTGCGGATTCAGAATGTCGAATTTCCGAGCGGCCGGATCGACGAAGGACAGACCGAAACAAGCGTTCGCACCGTAGGCAAAATACAAAAACCCGAGGAATTTAATGACGTCGTGGTCGCGACCCGCGGCAATTATCCTGTAAAGATAAGAGATCTGGGGTATGTCGAGGACGGAACCGAGGAACTGCGTTCGGAAGCCCGTCTAAACGGCCAGCCCGCGGTGACGCTTGTCGTTGCAAAGCAATCCGGTCAAAACACGGTCGCCGTTGCGCACGAGATAAAAGAACGTCTCAAAGAGATCGAGCCTACGCTGCCAAAGAATTTTCAGATGCGGATCATCGGCGACAATTCGATCTTTATCGAGAATTCGCTCGACGCGATCGAGGAGCATCTGATCATCGGTTCGATTCTCGCGTCCCTGGTCGTATTTCTTTTTCTTTGGAATTTTCGCGCGACGTTTATTGCGGCGCTTGCCATTCCGACCTCGATCATCTCGACATTCGCGCTGATGTACGCGATGGGTTACACGTTAAATTCGATCACGATGCTCTCGCTGACATTGATGGTCGGCATTGTTATCGATGACGCTATCGTCGTACTCGAAAACATCTATCGTTTTGTCGAAGAAAAAGGGATGAACCCTTTCCAGGCGGCGATCGAAGGCACGCGCGAGATCGGCCTCGCCGTTCTTGCGACCACGCTCTCGCTGATGGCGGTCTTTGTGCCCATCGGATTTATGCAGGGCATCGTCGGCAGATTTATGTCGAGTTTTGGCCTGACGGCCTCGTTTGCGGTCGGTGTTTCGCTGATAGTCTCGTTTACACTGACGCCGATGCTCGCGGCGAGGCTGATCAAAAAGCACAAGAAGCCCGAGAGTCAGGATAGTGACGACGTCAGATCTGTACAGGTCACGGGCGACGGAATGGTCGAAAGCAGGGCGGCCCGCGACCGAAAACTTAAGACTCAAGACTCAAAATACATCGGCTGGTTTCGTCATGTTGATGGTGTTTATGCGTTCTTGCTGCGCTTTTCGATGGGGCATCGATGGGTAATTGTGTCGCTCTGCGTGCTCGTTTTTATTGCGATCATACCGTTGTTTATGTTTGTCGGTAAGAATTTTTTGCCGGTTGACGATCAATCGCAGTTTGAAGTTTCGGTTCGCGTGCCTGAGGGTTCGAGTCTCGGTAAAACATCTCAGACATTTGAACGCATTGCGTCTGAGATCAGAAAAATGCCCGGCGTCACCGATACTCTTGCGACGGTCGGCGGCGGTCAGCAGCAGGTTGTAAATTCCGGTACGATCTACGTCAAGCTAACGGACATCCACGACCGCGAAAAGTCGCAGGAAGTGATGATGGCCGACGCCCGCGAACTGCTGAAACAGTTTCCGCCGGAATTGCGGACGGCGGTCCAACAGGTCCAGGCTTTTTCGGGCGGCGGTTTTCGTAATGCAAATGTTCAATTCCTGGTTTCGGGGCCGGACCTCGAAAAACTCGAGGAATACTCAACGCAGATCCTCGAAAAAATGAAAACAATACCGGACGCGGTGGACGTTGACACAACGTTGATCAGCGGAAAACCGGAAGTTCAATTGATGGTTGATCGTGATACGGCGGCCGATCTCGGCGTACGTGTCGGAGATGTTTCACAGGCGCTCAATACGCTGGTGGCCGGTCAGGATGCTACGACCTTTAACGCCGGTACAGATCAATACGATGTCCGCGTCCGGGCAATCAATAGTTTTAGAACCGACGTCGAAGGGCTGAGGCGAATGATAGTGCCGTCGTCAAAGGTCGGATTGGTGACACTCGACCGCGTAGTAAACGTTTCAGAGGGAACCGGACCGAGCTCCGTTGACCGCACAAACCGCGAACGCCAGGTCACGCTGCTGGCAAATACGAGGCCGGGCGGCTCGGCGACGAGCATTACAGGCGAGATTGACAGTTTTGTCAGCACTCTTAATTTGCCGTCCGAATACAAAACCGGTTACGTCGGGCAATCAAAAGAGCTGGGTAAATCATTGTATTATTTCGCTTTAGCGATCGTACTCTCATTTATTTTTATGTATATCGTGCTGGCCGCACAGTTCGAATCTTTTATTCATCCGGTCACCATACTGCTTACGCTGCCGCTCTCGATACCGTTTGGCATTGTCAGCCTTTTGATCATGGGTCAGACCGTAAATATTTTTTCGGGACTCGGCCTGCTTTTGCTGTTTGGCGTTGTGAAGAAAAATGCGATCCTGCAGATCGACCATACAAATCATCTTCGTTCGCAAGGGTTATCCCGTTATGACGCGATAATGCAGGCAAACCGCGACCGTCTGCGGCCGATCCTGATGACCACCATCGCTCTCGTTGCGGGTATGATCCCACTTGTTGTTTCCACCGGTGCCGGTTCGGGTACAAACCGCTCGATCGGCGTCCTCGTCGTCGGCGGACAGTCGCTATGCCTTTTGCTCACACTTTTAGCTGTTCCCGTATTTTACTCGATATTTGACGATCTTGCTGAAATGCGTCTCTTTCAGTACCCCAGCCGATTTTCGGCGTGGCTGTTTGGCGGATTTAGACGGCGGTTGGCGACCGTTACCGGATCGATCATCGATAAAAATTGAGTCATCCAAAAAAGTTTTTTATGTACCGGCATCTACAAATTCTGATTCCCATTGTGCTTATTTTTGGCGTTGCGGCAACCGGCGCCCAAACGCCGACTCCGACGCCCGGGCCAAATTCGCCCGAAAATCTGAGGGGTGTGCCGTCCATAGCTCCCGATTACAGGTCCGAAGAGCGTCGATTTCCGGATCTCGGCCGCGTCGGTGTCGATATTACGCAGCAACGCATTCTCACGCTCCGTGATGCGATCGTTTTTGCCCTCGAAAATAATAAAGATATTGAGGTTACACGCAAAAATATAAGAATAGCAGAGTTTGATCTACAGGCGGCGCTTGGCGTGTATGAACCAAGATTTTCCGGGCAAACGTATTTTGAACGTTCCAGAACGCCGGTTTTCAGCTTTTTTGGCGGCGGGCCGAATTTTTCCTTGACGCAGTCAAACATTCTTGGAAACGCCGGTCTTCAGGGTCAACTGCGCAGAACCGGAGCGACCTACGGATTGACCTTTAATAACAACCGGAATACGACAAACAACATTTTTACATCGGTAAATCCGACGTTTACATCGAGCCTCGCGTTTACATTTGCGCAGCCTCTGATCCGCGGGCGTAAATTTGATCAGAACCGCCGCACTATCGAGATCGCAAATGCAAACCTAGAGCTTACGGACACTCAATTTCGTCAACGGATAGTGGAGGTTGTGGCCGGCGTCCAGCGTGCGTATTGGGATCTGACATTTGCTCTGCGCAATCTACAGGTTCAACGCGACGGTGTGAGAGACGCGATCGGGCAACTCGAACACAACCGCCGCCTCGTCGAAGAGGGCCAACTCGCGCCGATCGATATTATTGCGGCCGAAACGCAGGTCGCAAACTTTGAACAGGCGGTCTTTGACGCGCTGAACTCAGTTAACACAGCCGAAAATGCGATCAAAAACCTTATTTCGCCAAACCGCACGGATGAGATATGGGCCGAAGCTCTGATGCCGGTTGATTCGGTCGAGGTGCCGACGCCCAGACTAAATCTGACCGAGGCGATCGAGTCGGCCTTGCAGAACAGGCCGGAGATCGAGATCAACAATACACAAAAAAACATCAACGCGATCGATCAAAAATTTTACCGCAACCAAAAAAAGCCGCAGATCGACATCGTAGCCAGCTATTCACAAACCGGTGCCGCAGGAACGCTCAACACCGACGTTACAAACCCGTTTGGCGGCTCCGGCACGACGCCGGCACTTAACCAGGTGATAAGTAATCTCAATCAGGTTACGGCCCGCGATTTTCCGGCGCTGCCGCAAATAACGCCAATAGTGATAATCCCGACGCCGCCATTGCCGGATTTCTTAAACGGCGGTTTTGGCAGTACGCTTGGCAATCTGTTTGCAAATCGGTTTCCGACATACCGCGTCGGTGTTCAATTTGACCTCCCTTTTTTTGGAAACAAGACCGCAGAAGCACAGTTTGGGCGTTCGCGCGTCGAAGGCGAACGTCTCGAAACTCAGCGGCAGCAGATCGAACAGACGATACAGACCGAGGTCCGCAACGCTTTGCAGGCGATCAGAACCGCCGAGGGCCGTCTCCGTGCTGCTGCGATAGCACGCGAAAACACAGCAAAACAATATGAATCAGAACAGCGTAAACTCGACGCCGGACAGTCTGATATTTACACGGTTTTAGAACGCCAAACGGCCCTGACCGTCGCCCGCGGCAACGAGCTCCGTGCCAGAACCGATCTCAACAAGTCGATCGCAGAATTGCAGCGTGTAACCGGTAACACATTGAAAGCAAACGACATCGAGCCGAAATAATGCAGGCAGTCTATATTAAAGAATTTGGGAGCATCGAGAACCTGCAAATAACCGAGGTGCCCGATCCGCCGTTACCAAAAGCAAAGCAGGTTTTGGTGCGCGTTCGTGCCGCCGGGCTCAACCGGGCCGACCTTTTGCAGGTTGCGGGCAAATATCCGCCACCGCCGGGATTTTCGCCGAATATTCCGGGTCTCGAATTCGCCGGCGAGGTCGCATCTGTCGGCCCGGCCGTTCAAAAATGGAAGACAGGTGATCGTGTTTTTGGCGTCTCGGCGGGCGAATCTCAGGCCGCGTTTCTTTTGACAGACAAGAGCCTTTTGACAAAAATTCCCCAAAAACTCAGCTTTACGGAAGCCGCCGCCGTCCCCGAGGCATTTATCACGGCGCACGATGCAGTTTTTACACTCGGTGAACTTTTGGCGGGTGAAATTCTGCTTATTCACGCCGTCGGATCGGGTGTTGGGCTCGCCGCTTTGCAGATCGCAAAAGCAAAAGGTGCGACCGTTATCGGCACCTCGCGCACGGATTTTAAACTTGATAAATGTCTCGAATTCGGTCTCGACCATTCAATCCTTACAGACGCCGGAGTCGCATTTGCCGATGCAGTTAAAGAAAAAACTGACGGACGAGGCGTCGATCTTATCCTCGACCTCGTCGGTGCGGCATATTTCGAACAAAACCTGGAAAGTCTCGCATTGAAGGGCAGAATTATGCTCGTCGGGCTGACTTCGGGCAGAACGGCTGAATTGAATCTCGGTACAGCGCTGCAAAAACGCGCCAGAATAACCGGAACGGTCCTCCGAGCACGGACGATGGAGGAAAAAGCGGAAGTGACCCGGAAATTTGCGGCAGACGTGATACCGCTTTTGGAATCCGGTTTGGTCAGGCCAAATCTTGACCGCGTATTTGCGGCAAAAAAAGTAGTCGATGCATATAAATATCTGGAATCTAATGAGAGTTTTGGAAAGGTGGTTTTGGAATTTTAGCCGCGCATTCGCGCCGCCGCTTCGTCCGTGATGATGCACAGGCCGGAAATGTCATTTGCATCGAGCTCTGACAAAAGGTCGGCGGCTTGCTTGTATGTCAGGCCTCCGGCCTCTCTTTGTTCAAATGAAACGACCGACCAACGCGGCTCCGCAAGCTCGCCGGTCAAAATGTCCGGCAAGTCAATTTCGGTCAGCGCCCCGCTTACGGGACGCATTTCGAATACATTATCTCGTCCGAGGTCGTCCGCTTTCTTATGCAGATGCGAAATCCCGGACTTCATTTCCTGAATTTTCATACACTTTGAGCGCGCTTTCCGAATTTAGCATATCGACTGATCCGATGTAAACATTTTTTTCGGGCGAATCGAATCCTTAAAACCCATAGGCTTCTAAAAATTGCTAATATAATTGTGCCGATATGCTTTATAGAGAATCAATATTTATTACCGGTTTCCCTGGTTTTATCGCCGGACGCCTGCTCGAAAGCCTTGTAAAACCCGAAACGCAATTCTTTTTGCTGATCCAGCCGCATTTTTTCGAACAGGCGATGGATGAAATAGAAGAAATCGCGGCGATGACAAATACTGAGCTTGAAAGTTTTGTGATCGTTGAGGGCGACATAACGCTGCCAAAACTCGGAATATCCGACGCCGATCTCGAAACGATTCAGTATGAGACCACCGACGTTTTTCACCTGGCTGCCGGGTATGATCTCGGAATTTCAAAAGATGCGGCCTTCAAGGTAAATTTGCAGGGAACAAAAAATGTCAATGACCTGGTATGTTCGATAAAAGATCTGCACCGTTATAACTATGTTTCGACCTGTTATATTTCAGGCAGACGCGAGGGCGTTATATTTGAAACCGATCTGGAACATACGGCGGGATTTCGCAATTTTTACGAGGAAACCAAATATCTCGCCGAGATCGAAGTCGAACGTCTTAAAAGCCATCTGCCCGTCACCATCTATCGTCCGTCGGTCGTCGTAGGCGATTCGGAAACCGGCGAGACGGTTAAATATGACGGTATCTATCACCTCATACTATATTTGCGAAAAGCTCCGGCGCTGCTTCGGCTGTTCAATGTCGGTAATGATGACGTCAGGTTAAATCTCGTGCCGGTCGATTTTGTAGCAGAGAGCCTGGCCGCACTTTCCCGAGACAAAGCCGCGTCCGGGAAAACGATCGCACTCGCAGATCCGAAACCGATGGCGACCGCCGCGATATTTGATTTGATCGCTGAAGATATGACGAACCGAAAATCGGAGTTTAAGCTGCCGCCGCGTTTTACCGAGTGGCTTCTAAACACCGGGCTTTCTCCAAAACTTACCGGCCTGCCGCACGACGGAGTGCCTTATTTTTTTATCTCGCAAAATTACGATACATCTGTCGCCAATAAACTTCTAGCCGCGCACGGCCTCGCCTGTCCCCGGTTTGGTAACTACGTTGGCAACCTTTTGGATTTTGTGGACGAGAACCCGACGCTTTAAAAATTTGAATAGGGAAACACAAAGAAGATTGGCCGCATCATAACCGTATGAGGTTATTTTTTTCAAGACGAATAGTTTCGGGTTTAGCCCTTGTTTTTTTAATATCGGTCGCGGGGTTTGGCCAGAGCCGTCGTACCGTGCCGACGCCGACGCCGACGCCGAATGACGATACGGTTCGGATCGCAACTGAGGAGATCAAGCTTAATGTCATCGCCTTTGACGAAAATGGCGAATTTTTTAGCGACGTCAAGGCGGAGGACCTTGTGATCGCTGAAAATAATATACTGCATCAACCCGAAAGTGTCCGGCGTTTGCCCGCGAGTGTCCTGATCGTTTTGGACACCGGCGGCGAACTGCGAAGCGTTAAATCGCTCGATCAAACGCGCAAAGTTGCCAGCCGCATCGTCGAATCTCTGCGGACCGGCGATTCGGTTTCGATCCTGCAATATGCCGACAAAGCTGAGATCGTCGGGGAATGGACGGACAATAAGGCCCAGGCGCTTGCGGCGATAAAACGCACGAATTTTGGCCGCCGTTCGGTGTTTGTAGATGCGTTAAAGCTTGCGACCGATTACCTTTTAAAAAACGCGATCGAGAACAAACATCTCGTCCTGATAACAGACGGCACGGACAGTCTGGGCCGTTCGTCACAAAAATTTGACGCATTTCAGCGTTTGCTTGCCACGGATATCAGCGTTCATGTGATCAGTTATACTTTGCTCGAAGGGTCGGATATCGAGCCGCGAACAAAGACGCTGTCAAATTCAGACAGGCCGCTGCCAAATGCGATGCCGGACGAAATTGCCGCCACTCTGCCAAACGGCGTTCGAGACCCGTCGCGCGTAAAGATCGGGCCGACGATCAATCTCGACCGTACCCTTATAAAAAAATTAAAGTCCCGCCAGGATGATCTCAAAACCAGTCAGGAACAGCTCGATAATCTGGCCGAAAACACAAACGGTGAATTTATCCTGCCGTCCGGCACCGAAGAAATGGTCGAAAAGGCGGCCCGCGTCGCCCGTATGATCGACTCTTCGTACGTCGTCACCTATACGCCAAAATTCCCGGTTATCGAAACCCGCGGCGTCGCGACGCGCCAAATCGAAGTCACATCAAAACGCCCCGGACTGGTCGTCCAGGCACGGCGAAAACTCTTGATAGACACAGCAAATAATCTTTAGGATTTTTTAGCGTGACTTCTGAGCGCGGGCGCCTTAGGTGCGAACGTAAAAAGAAGAAAACTATCAGATTTTATATTAACCTGTAACCATCCGAAGGTCTCTGCCGTCTTAAACTACACCGGAATGCGGACGAAAATACCGGCGCCTGACACGCGGATGTGTATGTCCGCGTTCCGATTATGAGCATTTACCCGACGGCATTGCAGAACGACACTTTTATCCAGATCGGACACGACGGGACCGCCGATGTTGCGGTGCGTGCCGAGAGAACGGATAAACAGCTTATCGATCTGGTGCTGGTTGGGGACGCCACGGCGTTTGAAGAGATATTTGAACGGCACAAAAAACTGGTCGCTTTCATAGCCGGCCGCTATTTCCGCCGGCCCGAGGAGGTTGAGGAAATAATCCAGATCGCCTTTGCAAAAGCGTTTGTCGAGCTTGGTACATTTCAAGGTAAATATGACCGTTCCTTTTCGAGCTGGCTCGTAAAAATTACCTCAAACGCTTGTCTCGACACGCTTAGAAAGCAAAAGCGAAAACCCGAGCGGCTCAATTGCGACCTGTCCGAGTTTGAGGCCGTGTCGCTGATCGAATTAACGGCTGACAACTCGATGCTCGCGGAAAGGACGCTTTTAAACCGCGATCTTGTCGAAAAACTGCTTGCACAGCTTCCCGTCGAAGACCGCATTCTGCTGCAGATGCTCTATGCGGACGAAATGAGCGTCGCTGATATTGCCGAGGTTTTTGGCTGGTCTGTGTCAAAAGTAAAGATTCGGGCATGGCGCTCACGCATCGCGGTCAGAAAGGTTTTGCGAAAGTTTATGTAACCGGCAGCTCGCACCTCGCGTCATTTTATCTGAGAGATGAAGAAACAAAATTTGGACAATAAAACGCTTGATATTATCGGTCAAAAGCTTATTGGCAGCATCTGTTTGCCGGAAAATGAGATCGATAAGATAGTTGCAAATCCGCATTTGTTTACATTGGTGAACAAACGGATATCCGAAAATCTGCAGGCGCCGATGAGCGGTTTCTTGCGTTCATCTCGCCGGATCGCAACCGCGTTTGGCGGCATTGCGGTAATTGTTATCGCCGCAATAGCGGCCGCGATGAGCCTGTTTAGTAGTGAAAACACGCAATTTTCGGCTGAACGGATACTAATTCCGGAACCGCTTCCGGAAATTAAACGGCCCGCCGATCCTCCTCAAGAGATGGTTGCAAAAGTCACGGCGGGCCGTAGTTTTGATCGCGAAAGCAGCCCCGTTAAACCGGTCGCAAAAAAGGCCGCAAAGCCGTTTGCGAAAAAATTGGCACGCAAGCCGGAAACGCAGCCCACACGCGAGACTGAAAATGGTTTCTATGCCTTGTCGGTGGCGGGTGTTCCTGATGAGATCATTGGCGGCAGCCGAATTATCAGGGTTGACGTTCCGATTACGTCGCTTTATGCACTTGGTGCAAATATTCCGCTGGAAAACGGCCCTGATTTTGTAAAAGCAGATCTACTCGTCGGCTCAGACGGCGTAACGCGGGCGATCCGCGTGGTTGAATAATTTCCCATTCTGCCGTTCTGCTTTTTAGGCGGCAAACCCGGAGAATTAAACATTTACCGCTAAACGCGGAAACTGGAAAAAAAGGAAAAAAATATGAAAGTTTTATTTGGATTATTGATGTTAATTATGGCGGGATTCACGGCAAGCGCCCAGGATACAAAAAATCTTTTTGAGCGTTATTCGATGGCGGAAAAACTTGTCAAAAATTCGCCGTTTTCGGCCGACGCCGTTAGCGAAAGCGTTCAAACGCTGGCCGATGGCAACCGTATTGTCCGCAGCTCGACAAACAAGCTTTACCGCAATAGCGAAGGGCGTTTCCGCCGCGATCTGGGTACGGGAGCGGGGTCGGGGCTGGGTTCGTTTTATAGTTTTGGCCCGGGTTTTTCTATATTCGATCCGGTCGGCGGCTTTCAGTATCAGTACGACACAAATCTCAAAACGGCTTGGCAAGCATATCTAAAACCGTCAGAAGAACTAAAGGTAACAGCCGCAAAGGTCGAAAAGCTGATGGGCGAGTTAAAGATGAACGAGTTAAAGATGGGCGAGTTAAAAGACAAGGCCGCCGCCAAGGAATCGGCAAAAGACCATATCGGGGTGATTTCCCGAGCAACCGGTTTGGCAACCTTCTATGAACAGTCCAAAGATGGCCCCGCTGTCGTACATTTTGGATCGCGGTCCAATACGAAATACGAATCGAGAATCGAACAACTCGGCATTCAGAATTTCGAAGGCATCGACGCCGAAGGTACACGCAGCATTACCACCATCCCGGCCGGTGCCATCGGCAACGAACGGCCGATCGAGATCGTTTATGAACGCTGGTATTCAAACGAACTCCAACTCGTCGTAATGTCAAAACACAGCGATCCGCGTTCCGGCGAACAGACCTACCGCCTGACAAACATCACCCGGAGCGAACCCGATCCGTCGCTGTTTAGCCTGCCAACCGGTTACAAAGTCATTTTAGAACCGGGCACGGCCGCCCCCGTCGGCCCTCAAAAAATGAAAATGGTCAAAGCATCCGCACCGGCAAAGCCACCTGTACCTGTTATGTATGTAAAGGATAAACCTTAAATTTAAGGGGTAAGATACCGAATTCCAAAGGCGGGTACCTAACCCGCCTTTTCTTATTTTATTTTTTGGTGTAAATTAGTATTATGCGGAAATATCTTTTAATAACGGTATCAGTTTTAGGGCTGGCGGGCTATGCGTTTGCTCAGGATCCGGCTCCGAAACCCGTACAGACGCCTGTTCCAAAGCCAACTGTCGTGCCGTGTCCGGCGGTTCAGATCGGCAGCCCGTCAAGAACCGCAAAACGCGGCGAAACGATAAAATATGCCGCCCGCGTCAATAACACGGTCTCGCTCTCACCGCTCCAATACAATTGGACGGTCAGCCCCGATACTGTTTTTGCGGGCCAGGGCGGCCACGAGATAGAATTTGAACGTCCGTCCGGCGATATCCTGAATGTGCGTCTCGAGGTCGTCGGACTGCCGCCTCACTGTAACCGCAACGCTGCGGTCAGCACTCGGTTCAACCCGTCTCCGCGTGCCTTTCGGCTCGACCAGTTTATAGGGCCGCTCACCACCATTTCCGACCGTCAGCTAAAACGAATTGCCGACGTCGTGCGCCGTCAGCCCACCTCGCAGCTTTTTGTCGTCCTCGAATACAACTCCGACGAAACCGAACTTGCCGCCAAACAAAAAGGCCAGCTTATCGCCTCGCTCCTCAGCAAATCTCAGGTTGATGTTAAACGAATCAATTACCTGCTCGGCCAAACCAGCCGCGAACGCGTCCAATTCTGGCTGGTGCCAGACGGCGCCGAGGTTCCGACCATCGAAAAATAATATATTATTTACAACCTGACCACTTGACAGGCTTTATAATTAGAATTATTCTAAGTCTAAGTTGGTCGTTATGAAAATGACAGCGATACAAGACATGGGTTTGACAAGGCAGCGGGAAGTTGTCCTTGAAGTAATTCGCGCTTCGGACGGCCATTTGACGGCGAACGAGGTTTTTGAGAATTCGAAGGCTCGTTTGCCTGGAATCAGTTTTGCGACAGTTTATAATTCGCTGAGATTTTTGAAGGAAGCGGGGCATATTACAGAGATTCAGTTTGGCAGCGGCGCCAGCCGTTTTGACCGGATGACTTCGCGTCACGATCACGCTATCTGTACAAAATGCGGAAAACTGGTCGATATCGAGATGGAGCATCCGCAGGAATTAGTTCAGCAGGCGGTTGCATATTCAAAATTTAAGCCGGAATCGCTGGAATTTACGCTTCGGGGCATTTGCCCTGAATGTATAAAAAAAGATTAGCCGCGGAAAGGCGGAAACACGCCCGGTAGGAAGTGTGTCGAAAGGGCGGAAACACGACCGGCAGGGAGTGTGCTCCACGGGTGGAAACACGACCGACAGGAAGTGCGTTCTCGTAAATACAAAAAAAGGAGATAAATATTAACCATGTCAACAGCAACAGGAACTGCAACCAAAAACGCAGTCGCCCTGGCCAAGGTCGGCCAACCGGCACCGGATTTTAACATGCCCTCGACAAAGGACATCGAGACGTTGAAGGAGAACGTAAAGCTCGCAGATTATAAGGGCAAATGGTTGATCCTTTTGTTCTATCCGCTCGATTTCACGGGTGTCTGCTCGACGGATTTGACGCATTTCTCGGACAGGTTTGACGAGATCAAAGGACTTGGGGCCGATGTTATAGGCGTTTCGACCGACTCGGTCCACTCGCACCGAGCATGGTTGCGCCTGCCAAAGGAAAGCAACGGCATCGGAGAGATCAGATACCCGATCGCTTCCGACCCCGGCGGCAAGCTGGCGAGTCAGTACAACATCCTGATCGAGGAGGCGAACATCGCGCTTCGCGGCCTTTTCATCATCGACCCCGAGGGTACGCTCCAGTACTCGGTAATTAACACTCCGGCTGTCGGACGCTCGGTCGATGAGGCCTTGCGTGTGCTTCAGGCATTGCAAACAGGCGGTTTCTGTCCCGCAGATTGGAAGCCCGGCGAGAAAACATTGTAAACGACGAATCTGTCCGTACCAACTGCTCCCCATGGTGTGATTCTTAAACGTGACACAAACACGAAACGACACAAAAATAACTAGAGGTAAATCAAGATGAGTAAAACAGAAAATGGTAATGGCTCCGGAAAATGCCCATTTACGAGCGGAGCGGTAGGGTTTACGACCGAGAGCACCCGGTCGAACCGCGACTGGTGGCCAAAAGGTTTGAATCTGAACATCCTTCGTCAGCATTCGGAAAAGTCCGATCCGATGGGCGAGGGTTTTGACTATGCAAAGGAGTTTATGACGCTCGACTATTTTGCGTTAAAGAAAGATCTCGCCGATCTGATGACCGACTCGCAAGACTGGTGGCCGGCCGATTTCGGCCACTATGGCGGGCTTTTTATACGCATGGCATGGCACAGCGCCGGGACGTATCGCATCGCCGATGGCCGCGGCGGCGGCGGTCGCGGGCAACAGCGGTTTGCCCCGCTCAACAGCTGGCCCGACAACGTCAGCCTCGACAAGGCCCGCAGATTGCTTTGGCCGATCAAGCAAAAGTACGGACGAAAGATCTCCTGGGCAGATCTGATGATCCTCGCCGGGAATGTCGCGCTCGAGACGATGGACTTCAAAACGTTTGGCTTCGGCGGCGGGCGTGAGGATGTTTGGGAGGCAGATCATGATGTTTACTGGGGAGCCGAGACGACCTGGCTTGGCGGCGATATTCGTTACAAGCATGGATCCGAGGGTGTCGAAGGCGAGGGCGTGCTCGTATCGGATGATGACGCCGATGGCGATGTTCACAGCCGGATTCTGGAAAATCCGCTCGGAGCGGCGCAGATGGGCCTGATCTACGTCAATCCCGAAGGCCCAGACGGCAACCCCGATCCGCTTCTTGCGGCCGCCGATATTAAGGAAACGTTTGGCCGGATGGCGATGGATCTCGAAGAGACCGTTGCACTGATCGCCGGCGGCCATACCTTTGGCAAGACACACGGTGCAGCGCCATCGGATCACGTATCGGTCGAGCCGGAAGGCGCGGCGATTGCGGAGCAAGGCTTCGGTTGGGGGAGCAGTTACGGCACCGGCATGGGGCCGGACACGATCACAAGCGGCCTTGAGGTGACCTGGACGCAAACCCCGACAAAGTGGAGCAATAATTTTTTTGAGAATCTCTTCGGCTTTGAGTATGAGCTGACAAAGAGCCCCGCCGGAGCGCAGCAATGGGTCGCAAAGGACGCCGACGAGATCATTCCCGATGCCTACGACCCATCGAAAAAACATAAACCGACAATGCTGACGACCGATCTATCGCTTCGTTTCGATCCGGAATTCGGCGAGATCTCGCGTCGCTTTCTCGAGAATCCAGATCAGTTCGCTGATGCTTTTGCGCGTGCGTGGTTCAAGCTAACGCATCGCGACATGGGGCCAAAGTCTCGCTATCTTGGCCCGGAAGTTCCCGCGGAAGACCTGATCTGGCAAGACCCGATTCCGGAGAGATCTCCGACGTCGCTGAGCCACAGCGATGTTGCGGAACTAAAGTCGAAGTTCGTTGATTCGGGGCTCTCGGTCTTGGAGCTTGTTTCGGCTGCGTGGGCGTCAGCATCGACGTTCCGTGGGGGCGACAAACGCGGCGGGGCAAACGGCGCTCGCATACGTCTTGAGCCACAGAGGAACTGGGAGGTCAACAATTCGTTCCAGCTCTCGAAAGTGATCACGACGATTGAGAATATCGCCAGGGATTTCGACAAGCCCGTTTCGGTCGCCGATATGATCGTCCTCGGCGGATGTGCGGCTGTCGAAAAGGCAGCACAGGATGCGGGTTTTGACCTTGTCGTGCCGTTCACGCCGGGACGCGCCGATGCGAGCGCCGAGCAAACCGACGTCGAAGCGATGTGGCATCTTGAACCGCAGGCTGATGGTTTCCGCAATTACAAGAAAATGCACCACCGGACGCCGGCCGAAGAGATGCTCGTCGACAAAGCTCAGCAGTTAACGCTGACCGCGCCGGAGATGACCGTTCTGGTCGGCGGAATGCGTGTGCTGGGTGCTAATTTTGACAACTCAAAGCTTGGCGTCTTTACCGATAGGCCCGGTGTGCTGACCAACGATTTCTTCACGAACCTGCTTGACATAAACACGGCCTGGAAAGCTGTCGATGATTCTGAGCAGGCCTTCGAAGGCACGGATCGCGTGACCGGCGAAAAGAAATGGGCCGCGACGCGTGTGGATCTGATCTTCGGATCTCACGCAGAGCTTCGGTCGTACGCCGAGGTTTACGCGTCAAGCGATTCGCACGAGAAGTTTGTCCACGACTTCGTCCACGCATGGGACAAGGTGATGAACCTTGACCGCTTCTAAAAGGCGGAAACACGAGCGGTAGCGAGTGTGCCCTTCATGCCCTTTAGCCGGCACACACTCGCTACCGCTCATATTTCTGCCTTCAGGCTGTGAAAAGCTCCCCAAAAATTGCCCTGATAATGTATAGGCTGATTAAAATAGACGCGGCCAGCAGCACAACCAGAAGAAAAATAATCGCAAAAACGAAAAGATAATCACCCGTCGTGCCTTTATCTTTTCCTGTCGCCCGCTCACGGATAAGCTCTATGTTCTGTCTGTTCGCTTTCCACACAAAATCGAACGCATCGCCGACAAACGGTATTATCCCAACCAGATAGTCGATCCCGATATTTAAGGCCATCCGCAGGAGCGTTATTTTTGGCACGCCGTACCGAACCCCGGAAAGTAGGATATAAAATGATGCAAAGGACGTAAGCGTGTCACCGACATTCGGAACAAGCCCGATCAACGAATCAAGCCCGAAGCGCCAGCCGACGCCCGGTACGCGAAACAAATCATCCAGATAGTACGCAAGATCATCAAGAGCCTTCTCAACCTCAACCTGCTTGCGGATTTTAATTTCATTCATAAAAAGCACCGTCGGCAAGCCGTGTCAGAACCGGAAGCGATAGCGACAGGGTTCTTAATTAAGCCGTAACGATTGAGCAATGACCGCCCATGCCGCAAACTTCCTATTCTAAATCGAAGACGCCGCATGCATCATAAATATATTGTCACAACTCTAGCTTAATTATATGGCGATACTATTTCAAGCCGCCGAATCCGCCCGCTGCCGGCTGATTGCCACGGGCATGAACCAGGCGAGCGGTCATCAAAAGCCCGCCGTTTAAAAGCGGGATCCCAAACCGGAAACCAGCCGTCTGACAGCCTCGATATAAACGGCGTGTTCGCGTTCGAGTATTCTGGCAGAAAGCGTCGCGACGGTGTCACACCCGAGCACCGGTAACTTTTCCTGCAAAATTATCTCGCCCGCGTCGAGGTCTTCATTCACATAGTGGACGGTACAGCCCGTGATCTCAGCGCCGTTTTCGAGCGCCTGTTTTTGTGCGTCAAGGCCCGGAAAGTCAGGCAGAAGGCTCGGGTGAATATTGACGATGCGGTCCGGAAAGGCCGCGACAAACGACGGCGACAGGAGCCGCATGTAGCCTGCAAGGCAAACAAGCTCGACGCCGCGCTTCTTTAGCTCGACGGCGATCTCCGCATCGTGCTCTTCGCGTTTTCTTCCGCTGCGTTGAATTACAATTGCCTCAACACCGCGTTCCTCGGCTTTAACAAGACCGGCCGCGTCCGCCCTATCGCTGATAACAACCGCAACCTCAGAGGCCGGTATCCCGCCGCTCGCCACCGCATCAACCAACGCCGCCATATTCGACCCGCGGCCCGATATTAAAATGCCTATTCTCATCTGAAAGAGAAAGATTATCAGTTCGATGATCACTATGCCAACCAACTGATTTTGGGTTCACACATTTGTTAACATTTTTATGCAGGACACCAGCTGTGGACGAAAGTAAATTCCAAAATGAAAAAGATTCCGTATAACGGGTATTTGGAAATTTGGCTTCAGCGAGTAACTCAACCAAAATCCGTCGGTATTAGCTTCGAAAGCGAGGAACCTATATGTCAAATTGTTAACGGTCAGACACCACAGTTGTGGGAGAATGGTTGGATTTCCAAGGAAAAACTAAAGAATGCAATTGACGTTCAGAAAATCGTTGTAGCAGATGTTAAAGAAGCTTCAGCGGTAATTGCACCTGAGGAAGCTGAATTATTCAAACAGAGCGCTTGGGCCTATTAGCAAATTTGTGTCTCGTCCTGCGATTCCAGCTGAAAGCGTCAGGCCTACGCTAACTCAAAATTTTAACACTGGTCGCTCCAATACTAACTTGTCCAATCTTATAACAGTCTCCCGTACTATCAGTAATCTCATCTTCCTCAGCCTCTGAGCAAAGCACAATCATCCCGATTCCCATATTGAATGTTCGGAACATTTCGTGGTCGGAGACTTTTCCGAGTTTTTGCACTAGGCCGAAGATCGGTAGTTCGGGCCACGTGCCGCGGTTTATTTCGACGGAGACTCCCTCGGGCAATATTCGCGGGATGTTTTCGAGGAAGCCGCCGCCGGTTATGTGGGCTAGGCCTTTTATCAACGGAAGGCGGACGCCCTCGTCCGCGAGGCTGACTTTATCAAGTAGCGGGCCGATTTGGTGGAGGAAGCTTTGGTGTGTGGCGAGCAGGGCTTCGCCGACGGTCGTGCCGAGTTCTTCGACGAAATCGTCTGGCCCGAAGCCGCCGATCTCGAAGAAGAGTTTGCGGGCGAGGGAATAGCCGTTTGTCTGCAAACCGGTTGAGGGAATGCCGAGGACGACATCGCCGGGCACAATACTTTTCCCGTCAATAACGCGAGACTTATCGACGACGCCAACAATAAAACCCGCAAGGTCATATTCGCCGGGCGGGTAAAAGTCCGGCATTTCGGCCGTTTCGCCGCCGAGCAGGACGCAGCCGTTCGCTTTGCAGGCACGGGCCATGCCCTCGACAACCGACGCCGTCACGTCGGGTTCGAGTTTGCCGGTTGCAAAATAATCGAGAAAAAATAGAGGCCGCGCACCTTGGACCAAAATGTCGTTGACGCAGTGATTCACAAGATCGGCACCGACCGTATTGTGAATGCCAGTCTCAAACGCAAGCTTCAGCTTTGTCCCGACGCCGTCCGCCGAGGCGACCAGTATCGGCTCGGCCATATCAGGAAATGCACCAGCAAACATCCCGCCAAAGCTGCCGATCTCGGTCAGCGTCCGCTCGTTAAACGTGCTTCGTGCGTATTCGCGGATCTTTGCGACGGCGAGATTTGCGTTGTCAATAGAGACGCCAGCATCGGCGTATGAGATCATCACGGCTCCTTTACGTGCGGGAATGCCTTGGTAAGTTTTTTATCGAATG
>JBGTEX010000036.1:0-6894 GCA_041747575.1 Pyrinomonadaceae bacterium | reverse complement strand
TTCGGTCGCCGACATCTTAAATTACGCAAATCTTTCCCTGAAATTCGTTCTAATAGTGTTACAGATAAACATTGTACAGGACGCGAACGAGGTGAAAAAGGTATGCAGTTGATCTTAGAACAGAATTTATTGGCGGACACCAACGTCAAGCGTCAGGCGGATCCTTTTGGCAGAAAGATCGGACTTGTTGCCTCGCTTTTCGGATGCTGGCACAAACGCCTTACGCGTCCGTTCACCAGCGAAAGAAACACCTACATGGCTTGCATCGAATGCGGAGCCAGAAAAAAGGTGGACGCAAAGAATTTCAAAGTATCGAGGGCATTCTATTACCCTCCTTCGGTGCCGCTCGACCGCAACAGAGCGATTTCATAAACCTGTCTTATTAACCTACCAAAGACAACCTACCGAGAGCCGCTTTTCCAAAAAAAGCGGCTCTCTTCATTTCCGACTCCTCTTTCTCTGAGCTCTCTGGGGCTAAATCTGCTTTAGGACCAACGCCGAGTTCTTCGACCCAAACCCGATACAATTGCAAAGCGCGACATCAACCCTGCCCGGCCGCGATTGGTTCGGCACATAATCCAGATCACATGCCGGATCGGGTTCGTCAAGATTTATTGTCGGCGGCAGGATGCCTTGGTTCATCGCAAGCAGCGTTGCACCGATCCCGGCGGCTCCGGTCGCTCCTTGCGGATGGCCGATCTGCGATTTTGTGCCGGACATCGGAATTTTGTACGCGTGATCTCCGAATGCAAGTTTGACGGCCTGTGTCTCTATGCGGTCGTTCAATTGCGTCGATGTGCCATGCAGATTTACGTAATCGATGTCGGTAGGCACCATGCCGGCGTCCTCGATCGCAAGCGACATTGCGCGGGCGGGTTCGATGCCGTTCTCCTCAAGCCGGACACGATGATACGCATCGCATGTCACACCATAGCCTGCGATCTCGGCGTAAATCCGAGCTTTTCGCGCCTGAGCGCCTTCAAGCGATTCAAGCATAAACACCCACGAGCCCTCGCCGATGACGATGCCTGAACGGTCTTTTGAAAAAGGCCTGCATGCACGCTCCGGTTCCTCGTTCCATTCCTTTGTGCAGACCGTCATCACCTCGAAACCCTTAAGAATTCCGGGCGAGATCGGCGAATCAACGCCGCCCGCGAGCATCACGTCCTGCCGCCCAAGAGAAATGTGCTGGGCGGCATAGAATATCGCGTCCGTCGATGATGTGCAGCCGGTTGAGATAACATGCGAAAGGCCGTGCAGCCCAAAAACCATTGACAATTCGGATGACAGCCCGCCGTGCGTCGAAGCGGGAATCGTGTAAATGCTGCCCTTTCCGGCGTTACCCGAAAACCAATATCCAAACTGCTTTTCGGTAAACGCCAATCCGCCGCCGCCCGTGCCGAGGATCACGCCGAAACGGCGTTTGTCTTCGAGTGAAAGTTCGTCAGTACTAATTGCGGAATCCGCAACGGCCTCACGGGCCGCCGCCAATGCTAGAGGAACGGTGCGCGGAACATGCTGCCGGTCTTTAGGGTTTAACTCAGCTTTCCAATCGAACTCAGGAATCTCGGCCGCGATCTGAACATTGAATTCCGACGCGTCAAAACTTTCAATGCGTCTGACCCCGCTTCTGCCGGATTTTAGCGATTCCCAGTATTGTTCACGCCCGAGGCCGATTGGCGTTACACACCCGAAACCTGTAATGACAACCCGCCGGGGACTCGTAAAACCGTGAAGCATAAGTAGTTGCTACGAGGATAGCATTATGCCGAGCCTGGTAGGCCAAAAAAATCTAATAAATTACGTATTTATCGAACACCCAGCCCGAGTATCCGGCGTAAGCCGCGCGGCACCATCGGCCGTAGTTATTTTTTCTGGTCGTAACATAATCCCCGCAGGCCCCGATCTGGAGCTTGGCACCATGCGGGATCTTGAATATTCGTTTTCCCGTTTCGGAATCAGGTTGGCTTCTTAATGCTAAGAATCCGTCCGCGGGCGAGTTTGCCGTAACCGTTGTGGTCAGGTCGGGATTCGGCGAAGGTTTGTCAGAAGGCGGTTTTTTCTGCTCATCAAGCCGTTTTTGTATGTTCGCCAATTCGTCCCTCAGCTTTTCTTTTTCAGCATCGGGAGTAGGCGTTGAGACGGGAGTTTGCGTCGGGGTCGGCGTCGGTTCCTTCTCGACTCCGCCTGTTCCGTAATAGTAGATCGCGCCGATCAATCCAAGTGCAGCGACCGATAGAATTCCGATCACAACAATGGCCAATACGATCTTTAGCCACATGCCCGATGAGGCGCGATCTTCGCGTCGGGTTTCATCTTTCCCGTGCGGAGTCGATGCTCCGATATCGACCCGCAGCGGCCCATTAACGCCCTTCCTGGCAACCGTCGGCTGCTCGTCCGCCACCGAATCCAAAGCCGATCCGTCAGCGAGACAATACCTGAGACTGTCGTCCGTGTAAGTCGTCTTGCAGGCAGGGCACTGTTTCATCTTTTATCTATTTCGACAGTTCTTCCCGGATCAGCGAACGCAGGTCCTGTTGGTTGAGCCTAGCCAGCATGCGGCCGTTCACGTAAAACGTCGGCGTCCGCATTACCTTCAACACATCAACATCCCGCATGTCGCGGTCCACTTTCGCACCGTGCTTCGGATCCGCGACCGATGCTTTCAGTTGATCGACATTAAGCCCGAGCTCCTTGGCGTATTTTTCAAAAAGAGCAGTCGGCGGCGCTGACGGCGCGGCGGTTGGTTCGTGTCCGTGTTTTTCGCCCCACTCGCCCTGCTTTTCAAAAAGCTTTGCCTGCATTTCCCAGTATTTGCCCTGTTCGCCGGCCGCCTCGGTGTATATTGCGGCCAGTCTGGCATTCTTATGGAATGTGGCGTACCGCGAAACAAATCGTATCTTGCCGTCGAATTCGTTTAGCAGTCCCTTGACGACCGGATGGAACGCGGCGCATGATTCGCACTCGGGATCGTAAAATTCGACCACGGTCACTTTCGCGTCCGGCGGTCCCAAGGACGGAGCGTCGGTCCGCAAAAGTTCTTCCGGGATCTTGGTCTCGACCGTCTTCGTACCCGCAACAGGAACGCTTTGAACCGATTTTCTATAATACGAGGCCCCGACCACGCCCGCGATAGCTACCGCTCCGACGATCACCAACAAAATTATTACTTCTTTTTTCATAAGTTCTTCTTTGGTTTATAGATAAGCAAGATGGCTGAGATCGTAATGAACGACGCCAGCCCCATCAGCGGTATTGTAATGAGACCAAACCATTCGATCTGCCGCTCGGAGCACGAAACGCCCTGCGTGCACGGCGTCAAGCTTTCGGGAATGACACCATAGTAAACCAGATTGTGATAGATCGAGATCGCCAAACCGGCCAGCGCGAGCGGAAGGGAGTACATTTTCCAGCTCATGTCCCTAAACGTGATACCGACACCGATTATCAACACCAAAGGATACATAGCTATCCGCTGATACCAGCAAAGGACGCACGGCGGCAGGTCCATCACCTCGCTGAAAAAAAGGCTGCCCGCGGCGGATAATAACGCCAGCGTCCACGCCGCATATGGCAGCAGATCGTTAAATGCCGCTGTCCCTTCCGCGCCAGCGATCTCCGCTTCTTTCATTACGTAAAGTAAAGCATAAAACCGGGAAATTCGCCGAATTGTGACGGCTTGTTAAAAATGTCAAATTTCCCTGTTTGGGTCTTTACGCCAACTTTTACTCGTCAACGCGGTGCAAAGAAATAGCTGCCTGCGTTTACTGCGTCCCGGATCTCCTGGATTATTCTGGCCTTATTCTTGGTCGCACCAAAGCGCTTGACCTGGCGGACCTGTTCTGGTGTTCCTGTTCCGGCGACCGCCTGCCATTCGATCAGCTTGCCGCTCCAGGCAACTATCTCAACTAGCAGCGGGATCAGTTCCATTCCCTTTTCGGTCAAGAAATAGTTGTCTTTCCGTTTGTCTGTGGGATGGGGCTTTTTCTCCAGAATGCCATTCTCTTCAAGCTGCGCAAGCCGGGAAGCGAGAATGTTGGTCGCAATCGCCTCGTCGGATCTCAAAAAATCACCGTAAGTTTTCTTACCCCAAAAAACAATGTCGCGAATTATCAGCAGCGACCATTTATCACCAAACATTTCCAAGCCGAAGTTGACGGGGCAATCTGAACGGAGTGTTAAAGCCATACAAATAAATTCTAACACACTTGCGGAACACAAGTCGTGTCACTTGCATAATACAAGCAACTATGTTTATATCGTAATTACGGAATCGCATTGATCGAAAATTGCCCTCAATGGCAGGATATTTGCATATTGCAAGTTAGTTATTTGAGCTGGATCAATGAAGAACGTACTAATTTGGTGCGCGATTGACAGGATTTCGAACAAAATTGGAGGAAATCAAATGGTACTGAAAGCAGTTGAAGCAAAAACAAACAATGAAGCAGTTTTCGAAACAGCAAAGACATTTAGCAGTTTTTCGGTAAACGATCTGAAAGCGGCGAAGGAATTTTACAGCCAAACGCTCGGACTCAAAAGAAACGAACAGCCCGAAGGCCTAGGCATAAATTTCGACGGCGGGCAGAGCGTTTTTCTTTATGAGAAGAGCGATCATCAGCCTGCGACTTTTACCGTCCTAAATTTTCCAGTCGATGATATCCAAGCCGCCGTCGATGGTCTTGCAGCACGAGGCGTCACATTTGAAAGCTACGGCGACGACATTCCGACCGATGAAAAAGGCATCTTTCGAGGAAAGAAAAGCGGCCACGGCCCTGACATCGCATGGTTCAAAGATCCGGCGGGAAACATCTTGTCAGTAATCGAAGAATAAATAGGAGGAAAAATGTCAGAAAAATACAGAGAGATCGTAAAGAAAGTAAATACAGCATTTTTAGAAAATGCGCCGGAAGATTTTCTAGCCTTCTGCTCCGACGATTTCGTCTGGACGATGGTCGGCGAGAAAACCTATAACGGAAAAGCCGCCGTCAGAGACTTTATGTCGCATTGCGAAGGCGCGGAACCACCAGTATTCACTGTCGACCAAATGATCGCCGAAGGCGATTCTGTAATATGTTACGGCGATATGAAGATGAAGGGCGAAGACGGCAAAGAATCGGACTATTCGTATTGCGATGCCTATCGTTTCGCAGGCGAGCAGATCGTCGAACTAAAGTCTTTTATCGTAAAACACAAAACCGAAGGCGAATCAAGCGAAAGCGCGGCCGCCTGAAAATGACGTTACTTGTTGAGGAACTTTACGGTCTTGGCGGCTTTGCGCTAGAAAAGAATTTTTTAACGCAAAGTCGCTAGTGACGCAAAGGAAGAATTTCAAAAAGACGGTATTTATCGCCTAATCAGGTATATAAGGAGAAATACAAATGCGGGCAAAAGAATCACAGGAAAAAACACACATAAAAATTGAGGCAACCGTAAAGACTCCGGTCGAAAGGGTCTGGAAATATTGGACCGAGCCGGAGCATATCAAAAAATGGAATCAAGCGTCCGATGATTGGCACACTCCGCACGCGGAAAACGATCTACGGGTAGGCGGCAAATTTCTTTCCAGAATGGAAGCAAAAGACGGTAGCTTTGGTTTTGATTTTGAAGGAGTTTATACGGAAGTTGAAAACGAACAAATTGATCGCCTATACAATGAGCGACGGCAGGAAAGTAAAAGTGACTTTTGCGCCCCACGGCAATACGACAAAGATCGTCACAGATTTTGAAGCTGAAACCGAAAATTCAGTCGAAATGCAGCGAGACGGCTGGCAGGCGATCTTGAACAATTTCAAAAAGTACGCTGAACGTAACTAAAAGGCTGAAAGAAATAAACAAATTCTGTGCGTATCTGCAGGCAAAACTACCCCGCGGAGACGGCGCAATTTGACGGAAAAAATCACGGAGGGTGGAAATGAGAAAACTAAAATTACAAATGAATATGACGATTGACGGATTTGTCGCCCGTCCGAATGGCGAACTCGATTGGATGACGTGGGACGAGAATGACGTTGAATATTTCGAATCGGTCATTGATCGTGCGGCTTCGTCAGACACGATTATCATGGGCAGAAAAATGACCGATGTTTTTGTGGATTATTGGACGAGCGTTTTGGAAACTCCTGATAACTTTGAATATCCGCTCGCTAAACTAATGATCGATATTCCAAAGGTTGTTTTTACAAAGACTTTGAACGAGTCGAGATGGCCAAATACGACACTCGCAAAAATTGTGGACGAGGTCCGCGACCTAAAGAGCCAAGACGGCAAAGATATGATCGCCTACGGCGGGGCAGGATTTGCTACGAGTTTGATAAACAACGATCTGGTTGACGAATATCATTTTCTTATAAGTCCCGTTGCCATCGGCAAGGGAATGTCCATCTTCGGCGATATCGAAGACAAAATCGAATTAAAACCGATCGATGTCACGCCATACCGATGCGGCGTTACTCTTCATAAATACTTACCCGTCGAATCTTCGATGAACGCTGGTGTGTAGGTGTGTTTCTTAGAGCTATATCAATTTTAATTTGGTAATTTACTATTTAGTTAATTAACCAATGAGTAATATACAAACAAAATCAGAACGGCTTAACGCAACCTTTTCGGCGCTTGCCGACCCGACACGGCGGGCGATACTCGGCAGGCTCTCAACTGGCGAAGCGTCGGTCACCGATCTCGCAAAGCCGCTGGATATGACGATGCCGGCGGTGACGAAGCACCTGAAAGTGCTTCAAAAGGCGGGTCTCATACGTCGGGAACGGCGGGCACAGTGGCGGCCATGTTATCTGGTGGCAGAGCCCTTAAAGGAAGCGTCGGATTGGGTTGAAAAGTATCGTCAGTTTTGGGAAGAGAGTTTTGAGCGGCTGGATGAAATCCTAAAGGAATTGC
>JBGTEX010000035.1:0-5783 GCA_041747575.1 Pyrinomonadaceae bacterium | reverse complement strand
CGACCGAAACGTCATCTTCGGATTATGCTTCGACATCACCTTCGTTATCGCCGCCGTCAACGTCGTCTTCCCATGATCCACATGCCCGATCGTCCCTATATTCACATGCGGCTTGCTCCGGTCAAATTTCTCTTTGCTCATTTCTTCTCCTGTATCTCAAATTTCAAATCTGAAATTTCAAATTGCTAAGTGCCTACTCCCGTTCCCTTTATTTTCGCAATCACTTCCTCGGCAACATTACGCGGGGCCTCATTATAACGCTCGAAATGCATGCTCGACGTTGCACGCCCCTGCGTCGAACTTCTCAAATCCGTAGTGTATCCAAACATCTCCGAAAGCGGTACAAACGCCGTCACAACGGAAACATTGCCCGGGCGCGGCTCCATTTTGTCGATCTGTCCGCGACGGCGGTTAAGATCGCCGTTGACCGCACCCATGTATTCCTCGGGTGTAACGACCTCGATACGCATGATCGGTTCGAGCAGAACAGGCTTTGCTTTCTTTACCGCGTCCTGAAACGCAAACGAACCGGCCAATTTGAATGAGATCTCGTCCGAATCGACTTCGTGATACGAGCCAAAAAGCAGAGTGACCTTAATATCAACCAGCTCATATCCGGCGAGGTGCCCACGCTGCATCGCGTCTCTGACGCCTTCCATTGTCGGCTTGATAAACTGTCGCGGGATCGAACCTCCGCTGATCTTGTCCTCAAAAACAAACCCCTCGCCCGGAGCCGGTTCGATCTCGAGCTCGACGTGGCCAAATTTACCCCGCCCGCCCGATTGTTTCTTGTAAATTTCTTTACCGGGCGCACCCTGTGTGATCGTTTCGCGGTATGCAACCTGCGGCTTGCCGACATTCGCCTCGACGCCAAATTCGCGTTTCATACGATCGACAATGATTTCGAGGTGAAGCTCGCCCATTCCCGCGATGATCGTCTGACCCGTTTCGTGATCGGTATTAACCTGAAAACTGGGGTCTTCCTGAGCCAGCCGGTTGAGGGCAATGCCCATTTTGTCTTGGTCCTGACGGGTTTTTGGCTCGACCGCGACACGCACGACCGGGTCTGGGAACTCCATCGACTCAAGAATGATCGGTTTTGTTTCATCAGAGATCGTGTCACCGGTGGTCATGTTTTTCATACCGCCGATTGCGACGATCTCACCGGCACTCGCCGTATCGACGTCTTCACGCTTGTTTGCGTGCATCAGCATCAGACGCCCGACACGTTCTTTATTATTCTTAATCGTATTTGTGACATACGAACCGGCATTGACAGTACCCGAATAAATTCTGACAAACGCAAGCTGGCCAAGATGCTTGTCCGCCATCAGCTTGAATATCAAGCCCGAGAATGGTGCTTTTGCATCCGCGGCACGACTTTCCATTTCGCCGGTTTTTGGGTTTTCACCCTCGATAGCGGCAATATCAAGAGGTGAAGGCAGATAATCGACAACCGCATCAAGCAGCGTCTGGACACCTTTATTCTTAAACGCCGAACCGGTCACAACCGGGACGATTTTCATCGCCAGCGTGCCTTCGCGGAGAGCTTTCCGGATCTCCGGCTCCGAAATTTCCTCCCCTTCGAGGAATTTCAGCATAAGGTCATCATCGATTGCCGAAACCGCTTCGACAAGCTTTTCACGGGCCTCTTTTGCAGCATCAACCAAATCGGCCGGAATCTCGGTCGTCTCGTACTGCGCACCCTTTGTCTCATCGTTCCAGATCAGAGCCTTCATCGTGATCAGATCGACAACGCCTTTTAAATGCTCTTCTAAACCGATAGGTATCTGAAGTGCGACCGCATTTGCCCCGAGACGTTTTAAGATCGAATCAAATGAGCGGTCAAATGAGGCACCCGCCCGATCCAGTTTATTTATAAAACAAATTCGCGGAACACCGTATTTATCAGCCTGACGCCAAACCGTCTCACTCTGCGGCTCAACGCCCGCGACGCCGTCAAAAACGCAAACAGCGCCGTCTAAAACCCGAAGGGACCGCTCAACTTCCATCGTGAAGTCAACGTGTCCCGGTGTATCGATAATATTGATGCGGTGCTCGACGCCGTTGCGCGTCCAGAAACAGGTCGTCGCGGCGGACGTAATCGTAATTCCCCGCTCCTGCTCCTGCTCCATCCAGTCCATCGTCGCCGTCCCTTCGTGAACTTCGCCGATCTTGTGCGAAACACCGGTATAAAACAGCACGCGCTCGGTCGTCGTGGTTTTACCCGCGTCGATATGGGCCATGATGCCGATATTTCTAAATTTGTCTAAGCTTATTGAAGCCATGTGAATCGTAAATAGTAAATCGTAAATCGTTATGAGTTCTTATTTGTCCAGCGTCTTCACAAGATGCTGACATAACCCGGTAATCATTCGACCGCTGTCGTCGAGTTTTCTAATCAAATACTCATAGCCGCCTTCACGGCTATACTTCAATCGGTAACCAATTATTAACTCAGTTTCCACCTCGCTCGCCGAACCTTGAGCAATCGAAAGAAACATTAAAATTCTTTCTTCGAATTACGTCCAGCACCTTCTGCGAAGTTCGTGGCGATAGAAACCGATGCCCGCCGTATTTGACTCGTCAATCCAAACTTTTCGTCGTTCGGAAAGTTTTCCGTAACTTCGTAAACATTCACCGTAAAATCAATCGATTTCTTCCAAACATCTAAATTTTGATGTGGCCGTATTCGATTTACGATTTACATCCGACTAAAACCGATAATGTGCGAAAGCCCTGTTCGCTTCTGCCATACGGTGGACGTCGTCCTTTTTCTTCATCGCTCCGCCGCGGCCGTTTACTGTGTCGAGAAGTTCGCCGACGAGGCGGTCTTCCATTGTTTTTTCACTGCGGTTGCGGGCATTTGTGACTATCCAGCGGATCGCAAGCGTATTGCGCCGGTCGCGTGTGACCTCAAGCGGCACCTGATATGTGGCACCGCCGATCCGCCTCGATTTAACTTCAAGCGTAGGCGATACCGAGTCAAGAGCCTTTTTAAACATCTTTAAAGCTTCCTCGCCGGTCTTATCTGCCAACTTTGCCATCGCCCCGTAAAAAATCTCTTCGGCGACGGTCTTTTTCCCCTGCCACATCAAACCGTTAATAAACTTTGTAACGGCGATGCTGTTATAGATCGGATCCGGTAAAACCTCTCTTCGTGCTGCTTCTCTACGTCTTGCCATAATCTTGACTCTTGTCCGCCCCTGCTCACTTCTTTTCCTGTTATCCTGCGGAATAACCTCCAGGCCAACTTGCGGACAAGAGTGTCCGCACTCCTTTATTTAGCTCCCTTCGGCCGTTTCGCACCGTATTTCGAACGTGACTGATTCCGGTTCGCAACACCCGACGCATCAAGCGTTCCGCGGATAACGTGATACCGGACGCCCGGCAGATCCTTTACACGTCCGCCGCGAATCAATACGATCGAGTGTTCCTGTAAATTATGCCCGATACCGGGTATGTAAGTAGTAACTTCGATCTGATTTGTCAGACGCACACGTGCAACCTTACGGAGAGCTGAATTCGGCTTCTTTGGCGTCGAAGTATAAACACGCGTACAGACGCCGCGCTTCTGCGGATTGGCCTGCAGGGCCGGGCTCGCCGTCTTATACTTAACGCGTGCGCGCCCCTTGCGAACTAATTGGTTTATTGTCGGCATAATCAAAAACCCGTGTCAGTAGCCCGCACGTAAGCAAGGGCTTCATTAGCCGCGTCAAGCCCCTCACCAACGTGCGGGCTGCTGACAAAACGCCGGCTTTCCATTTAAAAGGCAAAACTACCGTCTTACCTGACTCTTGCCGAAACATTTTCCGGCAGTTAGCTCAAGCAGCCAATAAGCTGAATGAATTAAATAAACTGTTCTCTTGCAGAAGTCCGTGTTCCTTGCACAAACCGAACTTTAGTAAGGCCGTGACAATCAACACTCAATACTGCATTTCAATCAAGAAGAGAAACTTTGCTGTAGCGTGGCTTAAAGTAAGTGCAGAAGCCCGAACGTATGTAAGGGCGTATAAAATTACCCGCGAAGTTGAGTTCCCCGCCTTTTACGCAACAATCCCTGTTTCAATTCTCAAACGCAAGCCTCATAAGTTCCCGTTGGAACCCACAAAACATAACAGACCGTAAAGCCCGAAACTTTAGATAATATAAATTCTCCGGCAGGGTGTCAAGCGGCAAGCAAAGATTTTCAGTTACGGTTTAGTCGGCACGTTCGCGGGATTAGTCGTTTGTTCCGCGACAGATTTTTTCACCCTGTCGGGTTCGTCCAGCAGTTTCTTCGCCGCTAACATTGCCTTGAAATTCGGATTCGGAAATTCTGAAGCTATGTCATAAAAAGATCCCGGGGCCATGCGCTCCGAATCGGCTACCCAAAATAGCCAGTCGATGAAGCTGGTTTTTTGTAATTTCGAACCGGCCAGGAGGCGAATATACTTGCGGACGACTGATTTTCGCAGTTCGCCCGGGTCGATGCCGGATATCATTGCTCCGATAAAGCCTGCCCTGAGAAAAAGTAGTTCGGTCTCAGTCTCGCTATCAGTGCCTTCGAAGGAAATAACCCGATCTATTAGTTCCATCACGCGGCCAGCCCATTCGATATCATTTACATCATGTTTAACTGTCTTGCCGTCAACGATCTTCGTGTCTCGGACGGTCAGCAGTTCCTCACGAAGTTTTATTGCGGCGGAGGATTTCTTCGCAATGTTCACGAGCTTCGGCGTTCCGGCATACTCTGCTGTGTTTATATCTTCGAAAGTTATGGGCTTATCGCCAAGAACCTTATTCGACGCCTCGATGTAGTCGGGCAGCGGGTCGCCCTTTTTTGTCTCGTTGTCTTTGCACCGGGTGCCGCGTAGATTTTTGAGCAGCATTGAGCGAAATGAGTTCATCAGATCGCTCTTTTGCGGGTCTGGCTCGCCCATAGTCAGCTTGCCAACCGTGGCCGCGATCGCTTCCCATGCGTAGGTAAATGACCGGTCGTCCTTAAAATTACGGTCGATAGCCCTCGAAGCGGCGTTAAACAGCAACTGCCGTTCAGCAGCCGAACCCTGCAACTGCTGTACAAGGTCTAGAGCGATATATATTTGCCGTGGCGATTCAATATTTTCGATCCACGGTGCCACAAAGAGTGCCCGCTGACCTTCTGCAATCTGTTGTTCCGTAAACACCGCTTTCGCCACCTTAATAACGACCGGATATATAACTTCCGGGCCGTAGGTTAATGCGTCCTCACACGAACGCGGCTTTAGACCAAAATCGCCTCCCATATAAAAGACCATCTGCTTCGCACGAGCCGGATCCGTTTCGAGGAGAAGTGTGATCACGCGTCCTTTGAATGAAAGCCGGTCGAGCTTCGCACCATGGGCGAACATTCGCAAATAATCCTCGGTACCCTGAAGTGCGTTGTTATTTTCAACTTTCCCACCATACGCCGCCCGCATAGGCATCGCGTACTGCACATCATCAATGGTGAGCAACGCCTCTTCAATAATCTCCTTCCGCCAAACCGGATCCGTGACCTTTTTGGCCTCGACAACCTTCAGAAAAATATCAACCGCCAGTTCCGGTGCCGCGAGACGAGCGTCGCTGAGCAGCGAAACAATCTCACGAGACCGCTCAGGGATAGGCGAAGGTTTTTTCTCTATGATTTGGCCAGATATTGCTAATGCGGCTAAGCCGAACAGCAAAACAGGCGTAAGAAATCCTAAAATTACCCGACGATTCATAACGCGAAATTCCTCCGAAAGAAATTTAACCGAAAGCGAGCCAACATTAACACGAGA
>JBGTEX010000034.1:0-67627 GCA_041747575.1 Pyrinomonadaceae bacterium | reverse complement strand
GTTAAGATATTTATGGAATATCGTTCTGTTTTCTTCATAGTTTCCTCCGTAAATTTAAATAAGAATTTTGCTTCCTATTTATAAATGCGAAAAAACTCCTCGAAAACGTTCAAAATATTTTCAAAAAAGTTTATTTTTTTTCGTTTTGCAGTATTTATGGCGGAAATGTAACTCACGGCTGCAGGGCGCGATCAAGTTTATCCTGGAAATAGCGTTAAGGATACTTGGAGGTAAAACGACGGAATGCGACTGTATTGATTGTCCCACAGGAATAAAGGTTGATAGGAAGCCGTCTCAAGAATAGGCAGATTTAGTCCCCGAAGCGGCGGGGGCACAAAGCTTAGTGGCCGTACGATATTTCTGAAAAAAAACATTAAAAATGCGATGCATTAGCTAAAGTTAATGATCGTCCGATGGCGTTCGACGATAGCTGCAAAGAACTTCGGACTTACTAAACCGCCGATGATGCTTGTTCTTCGGTAACCTCTTTCCGCTGCGAAGCTAAAGTTTAGACCGAAAATCAGCCTGCAACGTGCTTTGAAACTTGCTGAAGGTTACATTGAAAAAGAGAAAATTGATATTTCGTCTTTTTATCTGTATCAAGCTAAATATTCTGTATGGAAGCAAAGAGAATCCGAAACCTGCCTGGCATTTGTGGTGGGTGAATGAAGATGACGGTTTAGGAAATTACGTTGAAATTTTAGTTTTGATAGATACAGGAAGCGTAGGCCGGCTTTCTTCAAATGTAAGATGCACCGAACAAATCAATCCCCACGTCATCTCCGCCGTTCGGCTTCGCTCTTACTTCAACGAGCTTTGATTTGAACTCGCAGCAATTGTAGAATTACCGTTAGAATTAAAAGTTATGCAAATTGTTACTTTACAAGCTCATTTTGACGGCAAACAAATTTTGCTTGACGAGCCTTATGAGCTTGCACCCAATACGAAGTTGGTTATCAGCGTAATTCAAATGCAAAACGAAGAACGAGAAGATTGGACACGCTTTTCTTTGGCAAACTTGGAGCGCGCCTACGGAGAAAATGAACCTGAATACTCATTAGACCTGATCAAAGAGGCAAACCCGAAGTATGAAGGAAGTGATGTTGTCATCGTGGCGATGCCGTAAGAAAATTAACGATAAAAAATCGTCCGACAATCGTTCTTCGAGAAATGCGGCCGTTTCAAGATATGCTGGTCTGCGGCGTGAGTACTCAACTAACCCAGTGACCCGCGTTACCAGGATTTGGAAGCGGTACTGCTTCAGTAGGCTGTCTGGCAGCGGAGACTTTTTCGTGCGGTGTGAGCTCGTTGGCGATCGCGGTGCGGGTCGCGTTTAGCATCTCCATTAGATCATCCGCTGTTTTGCCGTTTGTTTCGATCGGCGGGAGCAGAACCATTTCGATCTCGCCCGCGTAGGCGACGCCCGTGCGTTTTCCCATCATCCGGTCCGAATTTTTTATCGCAACCGGTACGATCGCCGAACCGGTCTGCAGCGCCAGATGGAATGCCCCTTTTTTGAATGGCAGCAGTTCGCCCGGCATTGCCCTCGTCCCCTCGGCAAACACGCCAAACGAATAGCCGTCGGCCATCACCTCGCGTGCCTTTCTCATCGAAGCTTGCGCCCGCTCCGGATCGCTCCGGTCAATAGCGATAATATTTACAAAGCCCATCCCCTGACCAAAAACCGGTATTTTTAACAGTTCTTTTTTGGCGACGAGGCCCATTTTTTGCCCGGCGTAAAAAAACAGCGTCGCGGTGTCGAGATACGAGCGGTGGTTTGACACAAAAACGCAGCTTCTATTCGGGTCAATATTTTCGCGACCGGTGACTTTGACCTTTGCGCCACACGCTTTGAGCCACGTTTTTGCACCCCATTGGGCAAGCGGGTAAAGCCATATACGGCGGTTGATAATCCATAAAAATATCAATGCCGGCAATGCGGCGATCAGCAGCAGCGAACCGGCCACAAACCAACCCCACCAATACCGGAGTTTCCCGGACAGACGCGATTTGTTAAACTGTCTGACAGGAAATATCAGCTTTAAATTTTTATCGATGGCGTCGGCCATTTTTTCTGTCATAGGATAATAACCGCAGAATCGCGGTTGGCACTAAGAAAACATTTGTACAGATTATGAAGAATTTCGCCCGATTTCGTAAATCAACACACCCGAATTTTACAACAAATATCTCCGCGACCCTGCGTCTCGGTGCTGCAATCCTCTTTTTTGCGTTTGCGATTGCCGCCCAGATTCCGAGTCCGCAGTCGGTTCTCGGCTTTAATCCGACCGATGACAAAACCATCGCCGACTGGCGTCAGATCAGCGATTATTTTGCAAAATTAGACGCCGCCAGTAATAAGGTCACGGTCCGAGAGATCGGCAAGACGACCAACGGAAAACCGCTTATCGCTGCATTTATCTCATCGGCGGATAATATTCAGAATCTTGAAAAATATCGCCAAATATCCGCAAAACTGGCTGATCCGCGTACGGTGAAGGACCAAACCGACCTCGCCGATCTCGTCAGCAATGGCAAGACAATAGTTTCGATCTCGTGTTCGATTCACTCGACCGAGATCGTCGCTTCGCAAATGTCGATGAATCTGGCTTTCGAGCTCGCGACCGCAGACGACGCGCAAACCGCCGAAATACTTGATAATACAATTCTTCTTCTCATCCCGTCATCAAATCCCGACGGCATCGACATCGTCGCCAATTGGTATCGCAAAACGCTTGGCACAAAGAGCGAAGGCACATCGCCGCCCGAGCTTTATCATCATTACGCCGGTCATGACAACAACCGCGATTGGTTTATGCTCAATCTTGCCGAAACGCAGGCGATCACAAAACTCTATTGGCAGCAGTGGTTTCCGCAGATCGTTTACGACGTTCATCAGCAGGGGCAAAGCGGATCGCGCTTTACCATACCGCCGTTTTTTGACCCGCCTAATCCGCGGATCCCTCCGTCGATCCTGCGTGAGGTCGGTCTTATCGGATACAAGATGGCGGCCGATATACAGGCAAAAAATATCGCCGGTGTAGCGACAAATGCGAGTTATGACACCTGGTGGCACGGCGGGTTTCGGTCGGCTCCGTATTATCATAATTCGATCGGCATCCTGTCTGAGGCAGCAAGCGCCGCTCTTATGTCGCCCCACACGGTCACCGTCGATGAGCTAAAACGAAATCGCGGCGCCCGCGGACTGGCTTCCGTGACAGAAAACGCAACAAATTTTCCCGACCCGTGGGACGGCGGTCTGTGGCGGCCAGCCGATATTGCGGAACTCGAGATGACGGCGTCGCGCGCTTTGCTGCAGATGGCGGCAAAATTCCGCCCGCAATACCTGCGGAATTTCTACGAGATCAGCCGGGCAAACCTCATCCCCGTCACCGATGAACCGGTTGCGTTTATCGTCCCCGCCGGACAGCCCAAAGCCGGTACGATCTCACGTTTTCTGGAAATTCTGATGACTCAGGGAATGGAAGTTCATCAAATGACAAAGGAGCTTTTTGTAAAACACGAAAAGGGTGCCGCCGATTTTCACGAATTCCCTCTTGGCAGCTTTCTGGTTTTTGTAAATCAGCCGCAAAAAAATAATGTCCTGAGCCTCTTTGAAAAACAGGCCTATCCCGACCGCAGAAATGCAAACGGCGAAGCCGAGGTTCCCTACGACGTCGCCGGCTGGACACTGCCGCTGCAGATGGGCGTCGAATACGAAACCATCTGGCAGATTAGGGATCTCAGCAAGGAACGCCCGACCTTGCATCGGGTCGAAAATATCGATCAGGCACGTGCCGTGATGAATCTCGCCCCGCAAGCAGCGCCCTTTGCAAAACAGCCGAATCCGTTAAAGACAAATCCGCGAATCGGGCTATACAAGGGTTTCACAGGTTCGATGGACGAAGGTTGGACACGTCTCGTTCTCGATACGTTTCAGATACCGTTTAGTTCGGTTTCGGACAATGATCTACGGACGGATAAGTTAAATGTGGACGCGATCATTTTGCCGGCCGATAGTGAAAATACTATCGTAAACGGCCTCAGCGACGAGCGTTACGCGGACGAATATACAGGCGGTATCGGCGAAGCAGGCGTCGAAAACCTCAAAAAATTTGTATTAAACGGCGGTAAGCTGATCTGTTTTGACGATTCGTGCGAGATGGTATCCAGACGGTTTAAGCTGCCGATAAAAAATGTACTAAAAGGGCTTAAACGAAGCGAATTTTACAATCCGGGATCGGTCGTAAAGCTCGAGGTTGATACACGGCACCCGATAGCAAAGGGTATGCACGATACAACACCCGCTTATTTTTCGAATAGCTCTGCCTTCGCGATTTCGGATGACAAGGACACAAAATTGATCGCTAGATATCCATGGAACGATGCTCTGATGTCCGGCTGGATGCTTGGCGAAAAGCAACTCAACGGAAAAGCGGCAATCGTCGAAACCGCCTACGGCAAAGGCAAGATCATACTCTTCGCCTTCCGCCCGCAGCATCGGGGCCAAAGCTGGGGAACATTTCCGTTTATTTTTCATTCGCTCGAAAAATAGGCCGTTTTTTTCCCTTCATAAAGTCAAAATATGCCTGATTCACGGTTTTTTCAAGGCCCTTCAAGCATCCGGACAAAATAAATCAGTTTCCGTTTTTCGGCGGATAGTTTTATGATGGTAAAGATGTATCTGCGTCACGCCGTTTTTATTTGCCTTTTTATACTGTTGGCCCGTTTCGTTTTTGCGGGTGGTTACGAATTTTATCGGCTCGGACCCGAACCGTTGATCCGTATCGGCCTATCGACAAATGCGAGCTCGGTTTCGATAACGACGGGTGATTCGTCTCTCGTGGCGGCCAGCCCGGATGAGCCTGCAGTGTTACTTGGTGCGACAAAAGTGACGGTTTCGGCTCGCGCCTACCGGCCGCCGGAGGTTGAAACTTTTCGTATCGAGTTTCAAAATCTGCCGTCGCAGACGGTTGCAATGGACCTTGCAAAAGATATCCGTGCCTCAACGGGCGAGACGGCGTTGGCAAGCATCGATCCCGCCGCCAACACATGGAAAGTTTGGGTCGGAACCGTAAAAGAAACGAGCGAGGACGCCGACGAACTAAAGCTAAAATTGGCAGATAAGGGGTTTGACGATGCGGTTACGGTTTCGGAGAAAAACGCGGTGCCGTCGGGCGATGCGGTGGCCCTGTCCAACCAGCTGAAAAAATCGGGAAAAAGCGAAGTGCGCAGCCTGATAAAAACGACCGGCTCTGCCGCGTCCAATGTGATCGGCGCTGTCGATCCGAATCTGCGCGAAGTAATTGTCAATGGCCCGAGCGAACCCGCCAGATTTTCGTCGCTCAAATCAGTCGCCTTCGGGTCGCTCGACGAACGCGCAAATCCGGTTCGGCTCAACGGTAAGGCGTACCGCGGTAAAATTGAAGTTTTTGTAAACTCGCGCGGGTCGCTCACGGTTGTAAATGTCGTCCCGCTCGAAGATTATCTGCTCGGCGTCGTTCCCAGCGAATTAAGCCTGCCAAATCTGGAGGCGCAAAAGGCGCAGGCCGTCGCCGCCCGAACGTATGCCGTTGCCAACATCGGGGGTTATGACAAAAAGGGTTTTGACATGGTCCCGACCGTTTCGTCACAGGTTTACAAGGGTGTCTCGATCGAATCAAAGATGGGAACGCAGGCCGTCCGGCAGACACGCGGCCTCGTTGCCACATTTAACGGCAAGCCGATAACCGCTTATTACACATCAACTTGCGGGGGCAGAACCGAGAATTCTGAAAATATTTTTGATCATGCCGAGCCGTATCTCCGCGGCGTCGAATGCTCACTCGAAGGGCGCCGGCACTTCGAGCCGTTTCTGATAAAGACCGTTCGCCAAAGTGCAAAAATGCGTGACGAAGGCAATCTCGAGCTCGTCCGCCTCATGTCTCTCTTTGCCTCCGACGGCTTTCAACTCTCGACCGGCGAGATGACAGATGATTGGTTTGAGGATGTGCCAAACGAGAGCGAGACGTCCAACTGGCTCAACCATATCGCAGCCAAATTTGGCAAAACTTTTCCAAATGTAAATAAAGAAACCCCAAAACCTGTGGAACTCGCCCGCATTCTCAGCGGTTTTATCTATACTGCGGGAACCGCCGACACCTTGCTCAGCGCATCAGACATAAATTATCACCTTTCGTTTGATGATGCGGCTGAGATCGCAAAAGAAAGACGCGCAGACGTCGCCATTTTGCTGCGCGACGGTTATTTTTCTATTCATCCCGATCTAACGCTAAAACCAAACCGCCCATTTTCGCGATCCCGAATGCTGCGTCTGATACGCCAGATCTACGAAAAAAAGAAATGGATGCCGGAGCTGTCCGGCGGCATTGCCAAACCGACGGCCGACGGTAAGCTGATACTAAAAACCGGTAAGACTGAGAAGCAGTTGGCGGTGCGGCCGGATGTGTTTCTCTTTCGAGAATTTGGCACTACTATGTATCCGGTGCGCGAGGCGGCACTGATGGGCGGTGAGCAAATAAATTATCGTCTCGATCAGGCCGGTGCCGTCATATATCTTGAGATAAAACCGATCGACACGCCGACAACGGCGGAAAGCATGTCGCCTTTTACCAATTGGAACAAATCACTCTCGGCGTCAGCGGTGAATTCGCGGCTCTCGCGTTATGTTCGCGGTATCGGGACCCTTTATGATCTAAATATAAAGAAACAAGGGTTTTCCCGCCGCGCCGTAGAACTGGAGATAATAGGCTCAAACGGGATAAAAATTCTCAAAGGCGGCAAGATCCGCTCCGCCTTACGGCTGAACGAACAACTTTTTGTCATCAACAAACGATTCTCCGGCTCAACCGTAACAAGCTACACCTTCACCGGCCGCGGCTGGGGCCACGGAGTCGGCATGTGCCAGTACGGAGCCTACGGCCTTGCCAAAATGGGCGTTAAATACGACGAAATCATCAAACATTATTACACGGGCGTCGAGGTGACAAAGCTGTACTAAAAATTCGAACGCGGACAATGCGCTATACTCAGTCGGACAAACGGGCGCGGACGCGGATCGTCCGCGTTCCGGCTTGGCCATTTACCAGCGAACAGGGACAAGATCCGGGCCGACGACGTGGATGCCGCTGATTACCTGCGGCCGCTCTGAGCGAACCGGACGGCTCGCATCATCGATGCGTAATTGATGCGCAGCGTACCAAAGCACAACATCCGTGTTGACAAGCGATTCGTTATTGAGCCACGGCTCGAGACAGATGGCCGACGCATTTGTCGAATTCGGACAGTTGGGGCCGGTCGAATTCGGATCATTTACCTCACTCGCAGACGAACCGGTGCCTTGAAATTTAAGAAGCCAGAAATCCCCTTTGCCGTACGTTTCGACGCCGCCGCCCGGATTTGTATAATAGGCCTCTTCGTCGGTTTTGTTAGCGATAACGCGATAAGCTTCGGGGCCGTTTGAGTTTCTTATAAAAAATCCCCGCTCAGTGTCGTAATTGCGAAAAATTGCCGATTCGGTTGTAAACGGAACCAGTGATTTTCCACCGCGTGCGACGGGTTTTTCGAATTGAAAAATGCTGTTGTTCGGCTGAACAATGTCAAAATCAAAACGCCAGTAAACATGGTGATTCCTTGGCGAACAAGTACACGAATTGACCGTCGAGCCAAAACCGTACCGCGGCCTGATGGTGCCATCGGGAGCAAACCGCCATTCCATGATATATCTATACCAACCGGCGTTCATTTCGGTTACGAGGACGACCTCCGTGCCGTTTCCGACGTCCTCGCGATAGACGGCGACGCCCTGAAAGTTTCCGGCGTCAACGCCTGATTCGACAGAGGTCGTTGCAATTTGGCCGTCCGCTAAAACTCTAAAACCGGGCCCCGTATTGTTGGCCCCGGCGGCCGGAGCGTTAAAAAAGCCTTCGGCATATTGCCAGTCACGAAAGTTATCACAGCCGCCGCCGGGCAAATATTTTACATTCAGAACGGGGGCGTGGCCGCGTTTCAGGACGGTTTTACCTCTGTATTTGACGTCGCGGATCTCGATGCCCGAACCCTCACCACCGGTCGAGGACGAAGGGCGGACGATTAACATCTCCCACAGGGGGTTTGCACTCCCGGTTTCGTTGACCACCATTTGATATTGACCGGCGACGCCCGGGCCGGTGCTGCCGCCGGAGCTTGAGATGCCGCACCCTTCAGGTGCTGCCCTAACCGATGGAGGCGCATTATCCTTGTAACGGACAACCGAATCATTCTTCAAACTGACGCCGACGATCTGATTTTCGCCCGTAACCAGATTTCTGACGCCGATATTTATGAGCCTGACGCCGTCTTGATTTGAAATCGGCGGCATTGCCTCGTAAAGTTCGATCTGTTTTTCGGCATTCTGATTACGAAACAGGTTGTCGCCTTTAATTATATTGCCGGCGGCGGTAATCTCTTCGCTATCGACATTGGGATCATAAAATGCTTCCTGCACAATAACGGGTTCCCGGCCCGCAAAGTCGCTGTCGGCAAGGACAGCCTTATCGTTTGTATAATCATAAAAAATAACGCGAAAGTGCGTCGGGGTTGGGGTCGGCTGGCTTTTATCCGTCGTTGACGGCTCAATATATTCGAACGCGACTAACCGGTATTTTACGCCCGCCAACATATTTTGGACCGCTTTGCTTTGCTCAACACGAATTTTCGCGGCATCGACGTCGGTTTGCGTCGGTCCCCATGCAGCGGCGCTTATCTGAAGCGGCCCGCGTACCCGTTTGCCTGTCTTATCCGTTTTTTCAGTTGCAAATGGGACGTTCGAAAGAAGCAAAACTATAAAACCGGCCAATATCGACTTTTTCTTAATAAAACTCATAACTTAATTACCTCATCCGAACCCAGGCATTTTTTTCAACTGACCTCTGCGGAATGCTTTAAAAATATACCATTTGCCAAACTTCTTCAACCTAAAAATAAGCCCCCGCGTTTTAGTGCCGGCCGGTGCTGGACGCTGGGACTCATTTGCGGTTAACGATCAATTTCCCCGCGTGTACCACAAAGCCCAAATGATTAAAATGCCCTGTATGGGAAGCCTGATCCAAAGCGCGGCAGCCGGGATAGACGGGTATAGCTCAGGATTGGCCGCCATGTGGATGTTTGCGGGAAGCACCGCGATCAGCAGCGCGATCACGCCCCATGCAGCAGCCCGGGTCAGCACCGGAATAGCCAATGCGATACCAAGAATAATTTCGGCAAGTCCGCTGACTACGACCATTATTTTTGGCCACGGCAGATACGGAGGGACAATTGAGACATAAAACGCCGGATCAACAAAGTGATTTATCCCGGCCGCTGTGAGTAATATCGCAAAGATCAATCTTGTTACTTTCTTGAATGCCCTCATAATTAGCCTGAGCCAAAGGGCTTTGTTCGGGCAAAAATTCCCCTTTTCAAGGCTTCAAAATGGCTTTCCATTGTTTGCCCGCCCGCCGCGCTTCGATAAAATTACCATTTTCCCCTGCTTCAGAAAATGATAATCGGTAAGGCGTTGCACTGATTCTAAATTTAACGCCGCCCAAAAAATAATACCAGGGAAAATTTATGTCAGATATTTGCTCAAGCGGAACATCAAAAACAGTCTGTCCGTCAATGGCAAATCGCAAACGGCCATTTGTTAATTGGAGAGTACCCGGAGTGCTGCCTGTAATGCCTTCGAGCAGCCACGCCGGCGTTGTGATGTCTGTATTCGTCATTTCATTCTAACGTATGCCGGGTTGGTATGGTTCACGAATATATTCAGGTCGATCAGCTCTGCCTCATTAAGACCGTCTATGTCTAATCTCATACCGTCTTTACTATAATTCTTCGAATCAAGGTTTTTCGAATGTGTAATATTTTACTTATTCGTCAGTTAATTTTCAACCGCGTTTCGCTTGTGGTAGTGTCTTAAAGTTGTGGTGCTACTCCCAAAATGTCTTTCAGGCTCCAAATCGTCTTTGTTAGGTTCGCGGCCATAGCTGGGGTCGCATCATGCAACGTTTTGTGCGAGCGGCAAAAGTTATAGTAAACGAAATAGATCGCGAGCATGTAATTCAGATTTTCCCACTTTTTCGAAAAACCATTGGTCAAACGGGTGAAACGACGCATGGACATACGCATCGTGAGATTTTGTCTTTCAACGTGTGAAGTCGAGATCATTTCTACAACCGGCTTACCGGAAACTGTTCGCTTTTTAGCGCCGACACATTCCGCTGGGGAATAACGAACGTCATTCGGGGTAGGCGTTCCGTACATCTTAATGACTTGTCCGTAATTGGAACAAGCCTAGACAGCTTCCAAAGACCCCAAAGGAAAAGTAAATTTCAGGTTTGTGTTTTCTTTTGGTTCTCTGTATAAATTGTGCTATGGCGTATAGCACTCTTTTCGGACTAGATAGTAGAGATTTAGCTTCCGAAGCTGAGGTGGAAACCCGATTACTCGCGCCTCTGTTTCACGATCTGGGTTATCCCGCGACCGCAGTTATTCCTAAAGGACAGCTTCCCGCTCTGATCGTTAATTCCGGTCGAAAAACAACAACAATTGAAGTTGACTTTTTGCTGTTAAGTCAAATAAAGACCGCAAAGGTCGTAGTCGAGACGAAACGTCCCGACGAATCCGTTCCGAATGCTTGGGGACAAGCCGCTAGTTACGCGCTTAGTTACAATCGAGATAAACGTGATAATGAAAAAATTCAGTGGCTACTGATAACCAATGGGCACGTAACATCGCTGTATAAGCACGATAGCGATAATCCGGTGCTCACCCTTCAACTGTCGGATTTTGTGAGCGGGGCGCCGCCTTACGTGTCCTTACGGACATACATTAAGCACGTTACCAGCGTTGAATTGGTCGGCGGCGGATTGGCTTTTGAAACGATCACCCCTGACAGGTTAAACACACTTTTTTCGACGTGCCATCAATTAATTTGGAAGAAAGAAAAGCTGGCCCCGGCGGATGCCTTCTTTGAGTTTTGTAAATTCATTTTTATAAAAATTCGAGAGGACAAACGGCGGGAAGAATCGTACCAAATTCTACAGCCATACCAGTTACCGCTCACGGTTGCTTGGCTCGATGCCAGCGCCGAAACCTCTAAACATCCAGTTCGCGACGTATTGTTTACAAAACTTCGCGACGATCTCGAAACGGCTATTACTGCTGATATTCCTTCTCAACGAAAGAAACGAATTTTCGAGAAAAACGAAACCTTTAACCTAAGTGCCGCGACAACGCGAGAACTGATAAAACGGTTCGAGCATATAAATCTAAGCTCAATAGATGAAGACTTGAACGGTCGCATGTTTGAGGTGTTTCTTAATGCGGCGGTTCGCGGTAGAGAGTTAGGGCAATACTTTACGCCGCGTCCTTTGGTCGATTTTATGACGCGGATCGCCTTGCATAAATATCAAGACACGGCTCACCCGCCACGGGCAATTGATGGCTGCTGCGGAACCGCCGGATTCTTGATTGAAATAATGGCGTATTTGTTAGCTAAACTTCGGAATGATTCCCGATTTACCAATGTCGAAAAGGCACAAATCGAAGAGGATATAAAAAATTCTTGTTTATTTGGCATCGAAGCAAACGAGCGGGTGAGCCGCATCGCGCGCATAAATATGTATCTTCACGGCGACGGCGGAAGTCATATTTTCCAAGGTGACGGATTGGATGCGGTTCCGGCAAAAACTGACGATATGTCCAATGAGCGACAAGCCGAAGTCTTAGATCACGCCGATAAAATCAAGCCGAATACCTTTCAACTGGTTCTGACCAACCCGCCTTTTAGCATGACGTACAGCGCCGAAAATGAAGATGAAAAGGCGATATTAAAGCAATTGTCGATTGCCGACGGAATGGCTTCGGTGAAATCAAACGTGCTTTTTCTGCAACGGTATTACAACTTGTTAGCTCCGGGCGGTGAAATGCTGATCGTTATCGACGATACGGTTTTGAATGGTTCCCGGCAAGTTAATATCCGGCAATGGCTAATGAATAAGTTTGTCCTTTTAGGCGTCCATTCGATGCCGTTTAACGCATTTTTTAAGGCGAAAGCTAATATTAAGACGTCCGTTGTCCATTTACGAAAGAAAGTAAATGATTCCGAGTCGCAAGGCCATGTTTTCATGTCGATAAGTAATAATATCGGGCATGATAACGCACTAAAAGACACGCCGGAACGTAACAACCTCACCGAAATATTGAACTATTATTTCGAATGGAAGCGAACCGGCGTCCTTGTTCCGTTGGTAAAAGCAAACCAAGACCCCGATGAAAATCTCGAATGCCCGGAACAGGTCTGGTTGACCGCACCGGATAAGCTATCTGTCGAACGGCTGGACGCCTTTTTCTATGCGCCGGAACTGTTAGGTGTCTGGCAGAAGTTGGACGCCTTAGCCGCCAGCGATATTGAAATTAAGCTGGGTTCCGCGTTTGTCTTACGAAATAAAATTAGCGCGAAAACGAAGCAGGAACTGAGAGATTCCGACCGAAAGTTACGGTATGTCGAGATAAGCGATGTAACACGATACGGTCTTATAACCAGCTTTATTGAAGGTTGGTTCGATGAATTGCCGTCAAGAGGCGAGTACCAAGTTGAAACGGGCGATATTTTGGTCGCGATCAACAACAGCTCGCGCGGAACGGTGGTTTTGGTTCCCGAAGAATTTTCGGGAGCAATCTGCACGTCCGGTTTCATCGTGATTAAGCCTAGAACGGAAGAAGAAGGGCATTTACTGTGGTACGCATTACGGAGTGAGCATTGCCGTAAGCAAATCTATTATCTCGCCCAAACTGCTAGCCAGCCTGAATTGAAATTAGCCGCGTGGAGACAGCATTTTCAGATACCGTTTCCGCTTGGAGATAAGCGAAGTAAAGCCATCGCCGATTCGGTAGGATTTCAGATTCATTTACGCGCGATGATTCACGCCGATGATTATAGATTTGCGTAATTATTGAGAGGCGGGCGTTGGTCGGTATCCGATTCGCAACTTTCAGAGTTGTCCGAATATTCCGGCGCGACGATCACTCCAAAACCTTCCCTTTCAGTTTCTTCGACTATCTCGTCAAAAATACTCTTCGCTATCGAAAAAACTTCACCGTCTTCGTCATATTCGGGTTTACGATATGGCATAGTTAAAAGCTAACATAGGCCGAAACGAAAGGCTAGAACTTATTCGAGGCCAGCACCACAACTTTAAGACACTACCTCGCTTGTGACAATATTCTGGTTAAGGTCGAAGGACGGCGAACGGCGTGATTGCGATAGTTGACGTCTGGGCGGCCCATCAGGATGAAATTTTCCCGCAAACAGATCATCGGCTCGATCATCGTACTTGTCTTAATAATAGCCGCGGGACTATTAAAAGCATATTTAGCCGGGGATTAGCTCAGAGGGATGTTGTTAAATTAATCAGCACCATTCTGATACCAAAATGTCTGTGTTTTGTCTGTATTATTTCTACTTCTTGAAAAGTGAGTGTTAAAAAAAACGAGAAACCGATTTACGCTATCGCCGGCCCGACCGCGTCTGGGAAGACCGCACTTGGAGTCGAGCTTGCTTTGCGTGTGGGCGGCGAGATCATCAATTGTGATTCGGTTCAGATTTACAGAGGGATTCAGATCGCCACCGCAAAACCGGCCGACGAAGAAAAACGCGGCGTACCGCATCATCTGATCGATTATGTCGATCCAAACGTGGATTACACAGCGGCTGATTGGGCGGCGGACGCAGCGGAAAAAATAGCCGAGATAGAATCCCGCGGTCATATCCCGATCTTTGTCGGAGGGACGGGATTTTACCTTCGAACTCTCCGGCAGCCACTTTTCGACAGCCCTAAAACTGATAAATCGCTGCGCGAACGGCTTCGTTCCATTAAAAAAAAACGAGGCACCGAATACCTGTACGCCATGCTCGGCCGTTTTGACCCTGACGCGGCTTTGCGATTGCCGCCCCGCGACTATGTTAGGGTTATGCGGGCACTTGAGGTCTATTTTCAGACCGGCGAGCGGCTTTCGGAGCAACAGCCAAACCGGGCTAAGCCGCCCGAATTTGCTGAGCGAATACGTCTTTTCGTCCTTAATCCGCCGCGTGACAAACTTTACGAAAAGATAAATCTCAGAACCGAAAATCATTTCGCGTCCGGGCTTGTCGAAGAGGTTAAATATTTGCTCGCGGCCGGCACAGACGAAAACGGGAACGCTCTTGGAGCACACGCATATCGACGGGTCTGCGAATATTTACGCGGCGAACGCAAGCTCGATTCCGCGATCGAACAGTCAAAACAGGATGTTCGCAATTACGCAAAACGCCAGTTGACATGGTTTCGACGTGAGGCGGCTGTGACCTGGCTGAACGGTTTTGGCGACGATGAGGCCGTCAGAGGCGAGCTTTTTAAACTGATTTCCGAGAGTTGATATAAATCATTGTCGTACAGCCAAAATTAGGTATAATTGGAATTAGCTTCCATTGTAACTTCTTATATTCGGGACGCTGTCCCATTGTATTTTATTAGAATCGAGGATTCGTTATGGAAAAACAGGCTGCTCAAAACATTCAGGATGCTTTTTTAAACTCGGCTCGACGCGAAAGGGCCGGTGTGGTAATCCATCTTTTACAGGGGGCAACACTCTCGGGGCGCATAAAGAGTTTTGATAAATTTTCGGTGCTGCTCGACGTTGGCGGTCCAGATACTTTGATCTTCAAGCACGCAATTTCATCGATCTCTCAGGACCGGCGCCCGCACACATCAGAACCGTCTTGAAGGGAACGTTCATCACATTCGAAGGCGTCGACGGCAGCGGCAAATCGACCCAACTGAGGATGCTTGTCGATGATTTGCGTTCTCGCGGCGTCGATGTTGTCACGACCTGCGAACCGGGCGGAACACCGCTCGGACGCCGTCTGCGCGAAGCTTTTCTTGAAACCGACGAACTTGTCGCGCCGATGGCCGAATTGCTTGCTTTTGCCGCCGACCGGGCTCAGAATGTTGAGCATCTGATCGTACCCTCACTCCGTGACGGAAAGGTTGTTATATCCGACCGTTATGCCGACGCAACATTTGCTTATCAAGGAGCCGGACGCGGTTTCGCCGTAGAAATAGTAAATGCTGTGATCGACCTCGCAACCGGCGGCCTTAAGCCCGATCTTACATTGTTTTTTGACATTTCCGTCAAAGAAGCTATAAAAAGAATGTCGGAGCGCGACCCGTCACAGACAATAAGAAATAGGATGGATGAGGAAACGGTCGAGTTTTACGATCGGGTCCGCCGTGCATATCTCGGCATTGCCAATAGCGAACCAAATCGATTTCGTATAATCGACGCATCAGACACAATCGAAAATATCCATGCCCGCGTCGTCGAGATAGCTACCGCGAAACTCGAAAGTGAAACGAACAAGAAAGAAGCCGCGATAATCTGATTTTCTCTTTTACGTGCTTTTTCTCTGCTAAAATTCCTTAAACCCGAGTCCGGGTTTATTTTTGTAAAATCCGCAGGGTAATCGCCCTTTATAAAACCATAAAATTTTATAGATATGATTTTCTAAATAAATTGATGAGGCCAGCTATTGCTTTTGCGTCTGCTTTTTGCGTAAATAGAATTATTCAAACCACTCAAAAAATGTAGATGCTTAATTAATAAGAGGTTTTTCCCAGAACGTATGCAAGAATTTACCGACCAAATGCCTTCGGATATAGAACGTTTTCCGATGGTGCCAATTCGTGACGTAGTTATTTTCCCCTATACGAAAGTGGCGTTTAAGATCGGGCGGCCGTCGTCCGTGAGGGCTCTTGAGCAGGCGATGGTTGGTGAGCGGCAGATTTTTCTGGCGACGCAGCATGACGCGACCGTCGATGAGCCGGCTGCGAACCAGATATATCCGGTCGGAACGCTCGGGCGCATTTTACAGGCGCAGCGGCAGGACAACGGCCAGATAAAGGTTGTCGTCGAGGGGCGCGAACGCGGGCGTTCGGTGCGGATCGATCAGGATGCCGACGGTATGTTTTTTGCACACGTGCGGCGGGTGGCCTCGACGGATGAGTCGGGGTATCGTACCGATGGATTGCTGCAAAAGATACACTCGCTTGTCGAGCAGTTTTTGCGGGTTTCACCGGATGCTTATACGGACGCTTTGCATGCGTCTTTGCGCGGCGTGTCAGGTGCACAGATCGCCGATTCGATGTCGTCGCATCTGCGGATCGGAGTCGAAGAAAAACAGCTGCTGCTTGAAACTGTTTCGGTTTCTGAGCGTTTGCAAAAGCTGGTCGAGGTGCTTGAAGGTGAGATCGAGAAACGGCACCTTGACCGCAACATCCATTCGCAGACCAAAAAAGCGATGGATAAACATCAACGGGAATATTATCTAAACGAGCAGATAAAGGCCATCCACAAGGAACTTGGCCGCAAAGACGATAAGGCAGAGCTTGAAGACCTGAAAAAGAAGATCATCGAAGCGGGTATGACCGACGAGGCGACCGATAAGGCGATGCAGGAATTTTCAAGGCTCGAGACGATGCCGCCGATGTCGGCCGAGGGAACCGTCGCGAGAACTTATCTTGACTGGCTCGTAAATGTGCCGTGGCACAAGCATTCCGATGAGATCGAAGACCTCAACGAGGCGGAAAAGACCTTAAATGAAGACCATTACGGACTCGAGAAAATAAAGGAACGCATTCTCGAATTTTTAGCCGTGCGGCAGCTTGTAAAAAACCCGAAGGGTACGATTTTGTGTTTTGTCGGTGCTCCGGGTGTCGGTAAAACCTCGCTTGGCAAATCGATCGCAAATGCAACGGGCCGCAAATTTGTGCGGCTTGCTCTCGGCGGCGTGCATGACGAGGCGGAAATTCGCGGACACAGACGAACGTATATCGGTTCGATGCCCGGACAGATAATTCAGTTAATGAAACGAGCCGGGACAACAAATCCGGTGATTCTGCTCGACGAAGTGGACAAGCTCGGACGCGATTACCGCGGCGACCCAAGCGCGGCGTTGTTAGAGGTCCTTGACCCGGAGCAGAATAATACGTTTCGTGATCATTATTTGGACGTTGATTACGACCTGTCGCACGTTTTCTTTATCGCAACCGCAAACGTATTGCACACGATACCGCCTGCCTTACAGGATCGGCTGGAGATTTTGAGTTTGTCGGGCTACACCGAACGCGAAAAGCTCGAGATCGCAAAACAGCATCTGATCGAAAAACAATGCGAGAACAGCGGTATCGAGTACGAACGCATTGTTTTTACCGACGACGGAATTTTGGAAACGATCAGACATTACACCCGTGAGGCCGGTGTTCGAAACCTCGAACGCGAGATCGGTTCGTGTCTCAGAAAGATCGCCCGTAAATTTGTCGCATCCGATGATAAAGAAGACTTTCGCGTTGTCATCGACGCCGAAAAGGTGCAGGAATTACTTGGCGTCATCCGCTATCGAAAACAGGATATTGCCCGCAAAAGCGAGATCGGCCTGGTCAACGGTTTAGCCTGGACAGAGGTCGGCGGCGATGTTTTGCAGATCGAGGCGACGCTTGTCAAGGGTAAGGGCGAAGTGACCCTGACCGGAAAACTCGGTGAGGTTATGCAGGAATCGGCGCGCGCGGCATTGACATGTATTCGCTCACGTGCGGAAGATTTAGGCATCGATCCGACGGATTTTCGTGAGAAAGATCTTCATATACACGTTCCCGAAGGTGCCATACCAAAAGACGGCCCGAGCGCCGGGATCACTATGGCGACGGCTATGGTGTCGGCGCTGACGCGAAAACCGGCCCGTCACGACGTGGCGATGACCGGCGAAATAACGCTTCGCGGCAAGATTTTGCCGATCGGCGGTGTAAAGGAGAAATTGCTTGCAGCACACCGGTTCGGGCTGCGGACGATCATTCTGTCAAAGGAAAATGAAAAAGACCTTGTCGATATTCCTGACGAAGTGCGTGACGATCTGACGATTCACATTGTCGATTACATTGACGAAGTATTAAAATTTGCCCTCGAGGACGGAATGGTTAGTGAAAAACTCCTGACGCCGCAAATATGGTCGGCTGATACATTAGTGCCGGAGATTACGGCAAATGTTGAATAAAAGCCCAACGATCGGACAAACTTTATTTTGATCCTTTCACTCTTGATCCGAATATCGAAGCTCGGCCGGGAAAGGAACCTGATTTTTGTTGAACCGGGATTATCATCAGAAAGATCAGCCTCATTTATGCGTTGGCACTCGCCGCATTTTCCTTTAATGCGGAATCCCGATCGAATATTTTACCTTCGAAACTTTAGATGAAGATCACCTCGGCCGAATTTGTTAAGAGTGCTTTTGAGAAGAGGCATTGGACGACGGACGGCCTGAGCGAAATCGCTTTTTTGGGGCGTTCAAATGTCGGCAAATCTTCGCTTATAAATTCGCTGCTGCTCAGAAAGGGCCTTGCACGAACGTCAAACACGCCGGGACGCACACAAAGTATTAATTTTTTTTTGATTAATGAGAGGTTTTATTTTACCGATCTGCCAGGCTACGGTTATGCCCGCGTGTCAAAAACGATGCGGGCGGATTGGGGTAAAATGGCTGAGGAATATTTAGCCGAACGAGCCGAACTTGCGCTTTGTATTCAGCTCATAGATGCTCGCCACAAACCCACGCCTCTTGATGTTCAGCTTAACGAATGGCTTGTTTTTAATGACAAACCGCATTTGATAGTTGCGACAAAGGCTGACAAAATATCTAATAACGAGGTGAAGAAATCTATTGGCGCGGCGGAAAAAGCCCTTCCGGGTGCTAAAATCCTTACATTTTCATCTCAGACGAAACACGGCCGCGAAGCCGTCTGGACCGAAATTAACGCTGCCCTAAAAAAATCTTTAAATTTTAGTTGATTTTTGTCATCGTTTACTGTAATAATGTAAATACCTTTTATTCAGGATTCTTTGAAGAAGCTATACGGCTTGTTTCTTAAGCCTTACTACATACAATCCTTAAGATTTTCTCCGCTTCTATTACTCTTCAGTTCTTCTACGCGTCTATGCGCGGGAAAATTGCTAAAAACTCACTTTGACTACTTCTAATTTTTCATACGTTCTGATTCACACACACACAAATGGCCACTAAAACCACACAAACCCGTAAGCCTAAGAGCTCAAAATCCTCAGTTGAAACCGTCGAAACTCCTGTCGAAGAGATAGAATCTCTAAATGGTACCGCCAAGGAGAAGGAACCCGAAGGCAATAGTTCAAAATCTGAAGAAGTGATGCTGAATCTCGCCGGTCTCAAGGACATGTCGATTAGCGAACTGACACATATCGGCAAGGAAATGGGTATCGAAGGCGCGACCGGCTTGCGCAAACAGGAACTTATCTTTAAGGTGCTGGCCGCCCAAACCGAAAAAAGCGGCCTGATATTTTCAGAGGGCGTTCTTGAAACGCTGCCCGACGGATTCGGATTTCTGCGTGCACCCGAATACAATTATCTGCCCGGTCCCGATGATATTTACGTCAGCCCTTCGCAGATTCGCAAGTTTGATCTTCGTACCGGTGATACGGTCTCAGGCCAGATCAGACCGCCGAAGGAAGGCGAGCGATACTTTGCCCTGATTAAGGTAGAGGCGATCAATTTTGAGGCGCCGGAACAGTCGCGCGAAAAAATATTTTTTGACAATCTGACGCCGCTTTACCCGGATGAGCAGTTAAATCTCGAGATAGAGACCGACCCGAGCAAGATATCGGCACGTGTCATGGATTTGGTGACGCCGATCGGCAAAGGCCAACGAGCTCTGATCGTCGCACCGCCGCGAACGGGCAAAACAATGCTTTTGCAGACGATCGCAAATTCGATCACTGAAAATCACCCCGAGGTCACACTGATCGTCCTGCTCATAGATGAACGCCCCGAGGAAGTCACCGATATGCAGCGCTCGGTCAAGGGCGAGGTGATTTCGTCAACCTTTGACGAGCCGCCGACCCGCCACGTACAGGTCGCCGACATGGTCATCGAAAAAGCCAAACGGCTGGTCGAGCACAAACGCGACGTCGTCATCTTGCTCGACTCGATCACGCGTCTCGCCCGCGCACACAATGCGGTCGTTCCGCCGTCGGGGAAAATTCTGTCGGGAGGTATCGATTCGAATGCGCTGCAAAGGCCAAAGCGTTTTTTTGGTGCGGCACGAAATATCGAAGAAGGCGGCAGCCTGACCATCATTGCAACGGCGCTGATCGACACGGGTTCGCGTATGGATGACGTTATTTTTGAGGAGTTTAAGGGAACCGGCAACTCGGAAATTATCCTCGACCGAAAACTTTCGGACAAACGTCTTTTCCCGGCGATCGATCTGCAGCGTTCCGGTACAAGAAAAGAGGAATTGCTGATCGACAAAGAAAATCTCGCCCGTATCTGGGTCATGCGCCGAGTTCTAAATCCGCTCTCGCCCGTCGAGCAGATGGAGGTCGTCCTCGAACGCCTTTCAAAAACCAAGACAAACGCCGAATTCCTGGCGTCGATGCAGACGTAGTTCTGCCTAGTATTGTTTTCTCCTCAAGCCGTGCGAACGTTTTTGATGTAAACGCGACTTTGGTGAAGACGTTTCATTATATTTCACAAATCGAGGCACGATGATGCCCGCGATTCGCAAGGGTGATAGCGATTGTAAGGATTCCTCAGTAAAAAACTGGACTGAGTTTTTGGTTAAATCAAGGGTTAGTTGTCGAGTTAGCTCAATATATTGTAAATGAATACTCGATCGTTCGTATGACATCAACATTGACGCCGTTAGCCTGTGCCGGAATGAACTTGATACGCTTAATGGCTCGTGCTATTTGCCCTCCTAAACCGTGAGTCGCAGCGGTGTCAACGACGACACTTCCTATGATGCCCGTCTTCAAAAACTCAACGTTCGCCTTGAAAGTTCCTTGAACATCCCTGGTTCTTGCTTCGTCCGTATAACCCGGCCGAGGTTTTCTAATGATGATGAGATCACGGGTTAGCAAATGAAGGCCAAGAGGCAAGAAATTATTGATCTTTTCAAATCTCGGCTTTTCGTTTCCTTGATGATTGTTCTTGAGCCATTTTTCAGTTTCGGGACTGTTTGGCAGCTTGTTAAACGCCGTTATCGATTCGTTTAAAGTCGGAAATGGATTACCGCCCTTGAATCTGATTGAGTTTAAGAACCGATCAATAACGGGACTTTCCTTTCGTCCTTTTACCGCAATCACAAAATAGGCATTCTTCAATCCCGCATATACTGTTACGTACTTTTCATCATGCAGGCTTTCTTCGATTCGCCTCACAAACGCATCTTTAGTCTCGTAAACATTTGCAGTTCCTCCAGGCCTAGTTCGCGGCCGGTCATTTTTTACCATCTTTTTTGAATCAATGTTCACGTCGCTTTTGGTTATGGTAATGCTGGTGCCGTCGTAAAACGTACTTAGGATTGAGTTGTTTTCAATTTGGTTGACAATCCCATCCTTCGGTGCTTGAAACCAAATGTTATTTCCGGAATCGACGTAGGCTACCCAGTCCTGAGCGCGAGCAGTGGCCGTGGCGAAGAAACCTAGAAATAAAATCGCGATATTGAGGCTTAGTAAGATTCTCATAAGATTGGTAGCCGGTAGTGATACGAATGGGTGCCGTAACTGATGGACGAATAATGAGCTGACGGATACACTATATAAGAAAGATTAACGATTTTCAATTCAAATCATTTAGAAGACGAATACTACCGTGCGCGTTGCTGTCATTTCATCAGAAGCAGTTCCCTATTCCAAAACCGGTGGTCTTGGCGACGTCGCGGGGGCGTTGCCAAAAGCTCTGCGGCAGATCGGTGTTGATTCGCTCTTGATAACGCCTTGTTATTGGCAAACGAAAAGCGAATATTTATGGAGTACCGCGATAGACGATCTCTATGTATCGTGGCGTGGACGACAATATCATGCAAAGGCATTTTATAGCGAGGCGAACGGTTCGCCGACATTTTTGATCGACGCGCCGTCGTTCTTTCACCGAGATTCGATCTACGGTTATACCGAAGATTACGAGCGGTTTGCATTCTTTAACCACGCGGCGCTGGCCCTGATCGAGCGGATCGGTCCGGCACCGGATATTGTTCATCTTAACGATTGGCATTGCGGATTTGCCGCAGTAGAACTTGCCGCCCGCCGCGTTTGCGAACCGTATTGGCAAAATACGCGGACGGTTTTCTCACTTCACAACATGGCCTACCAGGGCGGTTTTGCTATGGATGAACTGCCGTCGCTCGGATTTATCAGCGATTTTGCCCGCAATAGTTTTAATTTCAACGGTTACGCATCGGCGCTAAAGGCGGGACTCGAAGTTTCGGATACGCTCTCGACCGTTTCAAAACGCTATGCCTACGAGATACAAACCAGCGAATTCGGCTATGGCCTCGATTGGCTTACGCGGATGCGCTCCGATCACCTGATCGGCATAACCAACGGCGTCGATTATGAAGTTTGGAATCCGGAAACTGACCGCGAGCTGCCGGCCCATTTTTCCATTGATGATCTGTCGGGAAAGCGGGAATGTAAGCGCGTTTTACTCGAGAATTTCAGCCTGCCGCCCGAACTTGACCGTCCTGTTTTTGCCAGCGTCACACGGCTTACTTCTCAGAAAGGCGTCGAACTGATAAGGCAGGGTGCGAGCGAGATTTTGGCCTCGGGCGGTTTTTTTATTGCGCTCGGTTCGGGTGAAAAAGATTCGGAAAGCTTCCTTCAGGCTCTTCGCGATTATGCACCTTCGCGTGTCGGCGTTTATATTGGTTATAATGAGTCGCTGGCACATCTGATCGAAGCCGGAGCCGATATGTTCCTGATGCCTTCAAAGTTTGAGCCGTGCGGGTTAAACCAAATGTATTCATTGAGATACGGCACCGTTCCGATAGTCCGTGCGGTCGGCGGTCTTGACGATACGGTACAGAATTGGGACGCCGTGAGCGGCACGGGAAACGGCTTCAAATTTACCGATTTCAGCAGCGTTAAACTGCTCGAAAAGATTTACGAAGCACGTTTTGCCTACGCTGATAAAGAGTCTTGGGCGAAAATCCGGCAAAACGGCATGGCTATCGATAATTCCTGGGAGAACGCAGCGAGAAATTACGTCGAACTTTATCGATGGACGCTTGGACGATAGTAAGACGTACGGAAGTTATTCTTTTATGATAATTGTAATAATCGGAGCCCAATGGGGTGACGAAGGAAAAGGCAAGGTCGTCGATTTGCTTGCTGACCGGTTCGACATAGTGTCGCGCTATCAAGGCGGGCATAATGCCGGCCATAGCGTTTATGTCGGCGACAAAGCCTTTGTTTTGAGGCTTTTACCGTCAGGCATAATTCACGCGGACAAAACCTGTGTGCTTGGCAACGGCATGGTGATCGATCCGAAAGCCTTTTTCGAGGAGATCGATCAGATCGCTGAGAAAGGGATTTTGGTAACGCCTGAAAGGCTCAAGGTTTCGAGCCGAGCGCATCTGATAATGCCCTATCACCGGGCACTCGATCACACGTCTGAGGAAAGGCTCGGCAACGAAAAGATCGGCACAACTCTTCGTGGCATCGGGCCGGCGTATGAGGACAAGGCGGGCCGGCGCGGAATTCGGGTTGCGGATGCGTTGTCACCGGAACTGTTAAAGCTGCGAATCGAACGTAACCTGGAAGAGGCGAATAGAATAATTGCTCTCTATGGCAATCAACCGCTGCGCGCCGACGAAATTTTAGAAGAGATCGGCCCGCTCGTCGAACGTCTCAGGCCTTTTGTTTGCGAAACGTCGCATTTTCTCGCCGAGGCGCGAAAATCTGATAAAAAAATATTGCTCGAAGGTGCTCAGGCAACGCTGCTTGACGTCGATCACGGAACATATCCGTATGTCACATCGTCAAACCCGACCGCCGGCGGAGCTTCTGTTGGAGCGGGAATACCGCCGCATCACATCACCGGCGTGCTCGGCATCGTCCGCACCTACGCCACCCGCGTCGGCGAAGGCCCCTTTCCGACGGAAATGGTCGATACGGAAGAGGCTATCGCAAATCTCATCCGCGAGCGCGGAAACGAATATGGATCGGTGACAAAACGCCCGCGACGCTGCGGCTGGTTTGACGCCGTCGCGACACGATATGCTGCGGAGCTGAACGGATTTGATTCGGTGGCTCTGACCAAGCTGGACGTGCTCGACGCCCTCGAAACCATCAATGTATGCGTCGGCTATGAGATAGGCGGGAAACGTGTCGATACATTTCCGGCCGTTTCATCAGAGCTGCGCCAGATAAAACCGATCTATGAAAAGCTGCCGGGATGGATGAGCGATACGGTTGGGACGACCGGTTTTGATAACCTGCCGGAGAACGCACAACGCTATGTCAAATTCCTTTCCGCCCAAATCGGCGTCGAGATCGGACTGATTTCAACCGGGCCTGAAAGAGATCAGACTATTATTATCCAAAATTCCATTATGGAAGGGTGGTTCCAATAGCTGATCATTTTTTTTGGCCTTTACTTGCCAATTGCGGCTGCAATCGGTAGAATCTTCAGTTCGGCCAGGAAATGCCTACACTCAGGTGCGGGCTATCAAAAGGCCGCCGTGGTCCGATAGCTCAGTCGGTAGAGCAAATGGCTTTTAACCATTGGGTCCCAGGTTCGAGTCCTGGTCGGATCACCATTCTATTTCAATAAATTAAGGGTCCACATGGGCGCCTTTTTCTTTAACCGGGATTATGCACTAGAAAAATCAGCCTCATTTATGAGGCTTTTCGGGAATCTGCACATAGCCACGCCCCTTTAGGGCGTGGAGTAAGAATGGGAAAGGTTGTCAGCCCGTTTTAACGACGATCTAACCTGATCCCTGTCAAGTATCTCGCCTTCAATGTCGCTTGATTTGACGACCTCTTCGGTAGGAGTGCGAAGGACCGATTCCTCGCGCAATTGAAATCCAGGCGATTCCATTCGACCGATCAACCTGCCTTGTCGATGCCGAACGCTTGCCAGATTCTTTGCCAAAACATCATCCTGCCAATAAAACTTAGGCCAGTCACTCAACTCATGGATGTAGGTCATAATCTCCGCGTCTCCTGCGGAGATTATAGCTGTCATTCTCCGCATTTGCTAGATTAGACCGGGAAAATCAGCCTAATTTATGGGGCCTTCCGCGAAGCGGCATATAGCCGCTATCGCCGGTGCGTTCTGGAGATGAAATTTTTCGAGATTTTCTTTACGAACCGTTGGAAGAGATACCTCAGGATTGAACTGCACGGTGTGGATCAGAGCCAAAGTATTTGTGGTGCATAATATGCAGGATCGTGTAATATGTCTATCTTGTATGAAGCAGGCTACAATTGATCTTACACCGGAGCAGGTGAAATTTCTGAAGGATTTCAATGAAGAAGACTAAAGGAGATAGACAGGGCATACACTGTCGCTTCTAAATATGGGAAAGCAGGCATCTGAGATTGCAGAGTTTTTGGGGTATGGGGCGGACCACGGCGGGCCGGACAAAGCAGAGGTATTTGCGTCGGGGGGATGGAATCGGCGCTTGCTGAAGCAGCCAGGTCAGGGCAGCCGATTATTCATAACAGTATGGACCATAATACAAGATTAGCGCCTATTCGCGTGCTCCACATCATCACCCGCATGATTGTTGGGGGTGCGCAGGAGAATACGCTCCTGTCGGTCGTCGGTCTCGACGCGATGGCCGAATATGATGTGACGCTGGTCAGCGGTATCGACAAGGGCCGCGAAGGCGAATTGCTCTCGCAGGCGCGCGAGACGGCGAAGCTGGTTGTTTTGCCCGAAATGGGTCGTAATATAAACCCGTTTTCTGACCTTGCCGCGTTTTGGAAACTTTACCGTTTGATAAAAAAAGGCCGCTATCACATCGTTCATACACATTCGTCAAAGGCCGGTGTCCTTGGCCGGCTTGCGGCGTCGGCCGTTGGAACGCCGCTCATCGTACACACGCTCCACAGCCTTGTTTTTCACGACTATCAGCCGTGGTTAGTAAATCGCGCGTGGTGGCTCACGAAAAAGATCTGTGCTCGCGTTACCGATTTTTTTATCAGCGTCTCGAGCGTGATTTCAGAAAAGGCCATCGCCGCCGGCATCGACAAACCTGAAAAGTTTCGCACCGTTTACAGCGGCATGGAGCTTGATTGGTTTTTAAACGCAAGATTTGACGCGGGCAGTATAAAACAGGAATTTGGCATACCGCCCGATTCGCCGGTTGTCGGCAAGATCGCGCGTCTCTTCCCGCTAAAGGGTCACGATCAGCTGATGGATGCCGCACCTGAGATCGTAAAACGCGTCCCAAATGTCAGATTTTTTCTGATCGGTGACGGTATGCTGCTCGGACATCTACAGGATCGGGCAAAAAAATACGGCATTCTCGAAAATTTTGTTTTTGCGGGGCTGATCGACCGGACACGGATTCCCGAAATGATCTCGGCGATGGACGTCGTCGTCCACACCTCGCTTCGTGAGGGGCTCGCCCGTGTTTTACCGCAATCGCTGGCGATGGGCAAACCGTGCGTTTCATTCGACATTGACGGTGCCCGCGAAGTCGTGATCGATGATTACACGGGCTATCTCGTCAAGGCTTTTGACTCGGTTGGGCTGGCGGATGGCGTCGTCCGTCTGCTCGATGATGAGGGCCTCAGAAAGAAATTTGGCGAAAACGGCAGACGGCACGTCGATCCTGATTTCCGAACGGAAAAAATGGTAGCCGATATTTCCGGCGTCTATCAAATGCTGCTCGACCGCCACGCCGAACGCATCAAGGCCTTTGATAAAAAGACGCAAAACGGATGATTTTTTGCGATAATCAGAATTTGGATTTATGCCCGGTTTGACTTCAAACCCGATTTTTGTCGGCGCCGCTGCGGCGATGCTCTCGGTAATTTGCACCTTTGCCGTGAGGGCTTTTGCCGTGCGCGGCGGCTACGTCGCCAAACCAAAATCTGACCGATGGCACAAACGGCCGACGGCGATGCTCGGCGGCGTAGCAATATTTGCCGCGACGACGGCAATTTATTTTCTCCTGGTTCCGGTCACACACGAATCGCTGGTCGTTATCGGCGGCAGCGCATTTTTATTTCTTGTCGGGTTGATTGACGATCTTGTCAGCATACGTCCGTATCAAAAGCTGATCGGGCAATTGATCGGAGCCGGAATTCTGGTGCTTTCGGGTCTAAAGCTGCCGCTCACCGGTTTTGAGATCATTGACATCTGGATCACGGTTTTTTGGGTGATCGGCATCACAAACGCCATAAATCTGCTTGATAATATGGACGGCCTGGCTGCGGGTATTTCGGCCATTGCCGCCTTTTCGCTGGCCGTTAATTTTGCTGCGAACGGGCTGACAAACGAATTGCTTTTGACGAGCGCTTTTATCGGGGCACTCGTCGGTTTTCTCGTCTTTAATTTTAACCCCGCATCTATTTTTATGGGTGATTGCGGGTCGATGTTTGTCGGCTTTTTGCTTTCCGGTTCGGTTTTGCTTAATCAGGTCGGCGGTCGTTCGCGCGGGATCGTGGCTATTTTGGCCGTGCCGGTTTTGATACTTTTTGTGCCGATATTTGACACGACATTTGTCACGGTCTTGCGCAAACTATGGGGCCGGAAAGCGTCTCAAGGCGGCCGCGACCACACATCGCACCGGCTTGTCGCCCTGGGATTGACTGAGCGGACAGCTGTTTTGATGCTTTACGGCTTTGCGGTTGTCGCCGGTACGCTGGCTTTGCTGGTTGGGCAGATCGGGCCGGTAAAGAGTTTTGGACTGATCGGCTTTTTTACTCTTGCATTGGTCATTGTCGGCGTTTATCTTTCCAAGGTCAGGGTTTACGAGGGCGGCGAAGACGAACAGGCAAAACAGGAAAACGCCGTGTTTGCATTCCTTGTAAACGTTTCGTACAAACGACGCGTGTTTGAGGTTTTTCTCGATGCATTTCTGATCACGCTTTCCTATTATTCGGCATGGGCGCTGTTGTACCGCTCGTTTGAGGACTCAAGCAGCTGGACGCTGTTTCTCAGGACATTGCCGCTTTTGATACTGATAAAATTAGGCTCATTTCTCGCTGTCGGCGTTTATCGAGGCCTGTGGCGATATACCAGTATCGCTGATTTTATAACCTTTACTAAAGGCGTTTTGCTGGGGTCGGCGCTGAGCGTTTTGGCCGTTTTGCTGATCTATCGATTTCAGGGGTTTTCACGGACGGTCTTTATATTGGACGGCCTGCTTTTGCTTCTGGCGATTGTCGGCAGCCGGATGGCCTTTCGCGTTATCCGGCAAATTTTGCCGCTGCCGATTTCGGGTGACGGCCGGAAAGTACTTATTTACGGAGCGGGCGACGGCGGCGAAATGGTCTTACGCGAACTCAACAACAATCCCGAATGGAACTATCTGCCCGTCGGTTTTGTCGATGACGATCCGTTAAAAAAGGATAAGGTCATAAACGGCCTCAGGGTTTTTGACGGCAACGGAACCCTTGAGGATATATGTCGCGAAAGGGAGATTGCCGAAATTTTGATTTCCGTGCGCAAGATGACGCCCGAAAAATTAAAAAATATCCGCGAAATATGCCGCGACGCCAACGTCACGCTCAAGCGTGCGCAGATAAAAATCGAACCGTTCGATCTGATCTAATCGATCTTTCCGTTAAAATTTGCAAGTGCGATGACGATATCGTCGGCGAGCGAGACGCGTGTACGGGTCTGGGCGACACCGTTTATCAGGATCGAGACGACAAGCTGTTCGCCGGCGGCGGTCGTCATATAACCGGAAAGTGCCGAGACCTGATCTATCGTTCCCGTTTTGCCGCGAAAATTGCCGGCGGCGGCCGTTCCCGTAAATCTTCTTGCTAATGTGCCATCCACACCTCCGATAGTAAGGCTGTCACGCCAGGCCTGTTTATACGGGCTGAGCGTGGCCATATAGGTGTAGAGCGTCACCACCGCCGCCGGTGTGACCAGGTCGTGACGCGAGAGGCCGCTGCCGTCATACTGGATTATACCGTCCTCGGGTACGCCGATCTTTGACAGAAAATATTTCACCTCGCTTATACCCAGTTGTGAACTGTCCGGAACTGCTCTCATATCCGGACCGACGGTTGGTACGTCAAGCCGTGCGCGGGCGTATTCGCCGAGTGTCCAGAGAAGCGTTTCGGTGTACATATTCTGGCTCGGTTTCATCGTTTTGGCGGCAATCAGGGAGAGGGGCGGCGATTCGAGCTTTGTAATTTCGATCTGTGACGCTTCGGCTTTTATATTTGCGGGTAGCACACGCGAACCGCCGGTGATGGCCACGCCTTTTTGTTCCAAACGCTGTTTCAAAAGGGCGACAAATAGAGCAGACGGACGTGTGACCGCCACCGTACCTTTAAATGCTAAACCGCCGACCGGAATTGTGCCAGAAATTTCAACGACATTCCTGTCTATTTGTTTTACGACGCTCAGATTCCGGGCAATCGACGCACCGGTTGTCGTACATAGATTTATGACGCGGATGATCGTATTTGCCGGCGAAATGCCGGCCACGCAAGGCTCGCCCAGACCGGCCGGCGAGACGGCGATATCGACCGCGTTGTCATTTATCGGCAAGGCCGAAATCTCGGCTCCGTAATAGAATTGCAGGTCGTCCCATTCCCACGTACCGGGAATCGCAAAGCCCTTAAAATAACTTTCGTCGCCGACTATGCTGCCGTCGATTCGTTTGACCCCGGCCGCAATTATTCGTTCGGCTAACCGGTCGACGCCCTTGAAATAAGTTTCAGGATCGGTTGGCGAGGTCCCAAAAAAAGCGGTCGATATCGAAATGTCGCCGCGGCCAAAAATTCGAAGATCGCCCTTTATCGTACCCGTCGAATCGGGCAGCGCATCGGCATAAACACCGGTTACAAACCGAAAATCGGGGCCGAGCCGTTCGAGCGCGGCTGCGACCGTAAAATTTTTCATATTCGACGCCGGCATAAAGTATTTTTCGGAATCGGTCTCAAAAACGACCTTTCCCGAATTTAGCGAAACGATCTTTATCCCGACCCGCCCGCGTCGAACTTCGGGTGCAAACAACCGCTGCCGAATTTTTGAACGCAATTCGTCAAGCGTCTGAACCGGAACAGGTGTCGGCGTGAAGGACGGAACCTGCGTCGGCGTGACGGCCGGCACCGGGGTCGGCGTGGCGGACGGAACCGGGGTCGGCGTGGCGGACGGAACCGGCGTCGGGGTCGGCGTATTTTTTTCAAGGGTTCGTGGTCGTGGCGTCTGTGCTCCGGACCGAAAGTCAAGGGAAAACACCGGACTCTGAACCGGAAACACAGTCAGAAAAAGAGCCGCCAAAGCGAATGCAAAACCAATCTTATCAACGATTTTCATGCTCACGATTTTACAAGAATTTCTCCGCGACGCAAAAGCTCCATCGGAGCCTTATGTTTGCAGCATTGATCCGAACGATGGATGGCATCTCCGTAGGAACGGCATATTGTTGAATCTAAACGAGTTACCGTCGTTCTTGAAGAGGCTTTATGATTTTCTGGCGCTTGCCCCTATAAATATTTAGCTCCTGCGGAGCCGGTTAAAGATCGGGCACGATGAAATAAAGCGGACTTTCCGCCGGTTGCCGTCACGCCCAGTAATTACGGTCGAGCGAGCGGTAATTTATGGCTTCGCTGATGTGGGATGGCTGAATATCGCGGCTGGCGGCCATATCGGCGATGGTCCGCGAAACCTTTAAAATGCGGTCGTGGGCGCGGGCCGACAGGCCCTGGCGCTGCATCGCTTTTTCGAGCAGGTCTTCGCTCTCGGCGTCAAGGCCGCAGAATTCGCGGATATTTTTTGACGACATTGCAGAATTTGAAAACACGCCTTCGCCGCCCAGCCGAGCGATCTGTATCGCGCGTGCTCTTATAACGCGTTCGCGGATAGTTTCCGAACTGTCACTTTCTTCAACGCCGCGCCCGCGCAGCTCCTTAAATTTTACGGCCGGCACATCGATGTGGATGTCGATCCGATCCATGAGCGGCCCCGAAATTTTGCCCACATACCGCTGTATCTGCATCGGCGAGCATTTGCATTCGCGCTGGCTGCCAAAATATCCGCACGGACACGGGTTCATCGACGCGACAAGCGTAAAATTTGACGGAAACGTGAGCGAAGTCGCCGCCCTTGAGATGGTGACCGTCTTGTCCTCCATCGGCTGCCGCAGGACTTCGAGCACGCTGCGGTCAAATTCGGGCAGCTCATCCAGAAACAAAACGCCGAGATGTGCGAGCGAAACCTCGCCCGGTTTTGGCATCGAACCTCCGCCGATCAAGCCCGCCTGCGATACTGTATGGTGCGGCGATTTAAATGGGCGTTCGACGATCAACCCGGTCTTGCCGGTCAGCCCGGCGACCGAATGGATTTTTGTTATGTCGATGGCCTCTTCAAATTCGAGCGGCGGCAGGATCGTCGGCAGACGCTTGGCGAGCATCGTCTTTCCCGAACCCGGCGGCCCGATAAACAGGATGTTATGCCCGCCGGCGCTCGCCACCTCGAGCGCCCGCTTGGCGGTCCGCTGGCCGCGCACCTCGTTAAAATCGACGCGGTATTTATTCTCTCTCGATTTTAGCTCCGAAATATCGAGCCTGAGCGGCGGAACGCGCGTAGCGTTACCCGTTTTCAGATCGCAGACGAGCTCCGCCGCCGTCCGCAAATCCTTGACCGGAAAGATGTTAATGTCGTTTACAACCGCCGCCTCGGTCGCATTTTCTTCGGGCAGTAGAACATTTTTTATCCCGATCTCGCGTGCCTTTAGCGCTATCGACAACGCACCGCGGACGGGCCGCACACGCCCGTCGAGCGATAATTCGCCGACGCTCAGCGTAGCGCCCGCATCGTCGATCCCCAGATCACCGGCCGCACCGAGTATCCCAAGAGCGATCGGCAGATCAAACGCCGCGCCCTCTTTTCGTACATCCGCCGGGGCCAGATTTATCGTCGTCTTGTGAAACGGAAAAAAATATTTGCTGTTTGTGATCGCCGCCCGGACGCGCTCCTTCGATTCGCGAATCGCCGTATCCGGCAGCCCGACAATCGTAAATGGCGGTATTATGTCAGCCTCGTTTGGTATCGGCTGCAAATTGACCTCAATATCGACGATCAACGCATCAATCCCATAAACGGTCGCCGACTGCGAAAGAAATAGCATAAAAATTTAAAGAGAAAAATAAATCCGGTGTGAGTGTATATTATTTTGCAAAAAAGTCAGAATCCGCCCAGCGTCAGCGGCCTCATATCATAACTTTGAATTCAATTAAGTTTAGTTCAGCGATTTGTTCTGAAATTTGTATTCATATTCACTAATTTGTATTGATCTTCACTAAATTTGTATTGATCTTCACTAATTGGTCCCTTTTTTCTACTGTTAATTTCTTTTTCTACTGTTCAATAATTTCGAATTTCAGATTTCAGATTTCAGATTTTCAGATTGCAGATTTCAGATTGCAGATTTTGAATTTAAGATTTAAGATTCCAGATTTCAGAGTTCAGAGTTCAGATTTCAGATTTGAGATTTGAGATTTGAGATTTGAGATCTAAGATTTCAGATTTCAGATTTCAGATTTCGAATTTCAGATTGCAGATTCGAATTTCAGATTTCAAATTTCAAATTTAAGATTTCTAATTTCAGATTTAAGATTTCAGATTTTGAATTTCAGATTTCAGATTGCAGATTCGAATTTTCAAATTTCAGATTTCAAATTTCAAATTTCAAATTTCAGAACTTTGCTCATAAGGCAGGTTTACTTTCGTAACTGCATATAAAATTCGAGTTTTATATTTTCAAGTCATCTGAAATCGGAAATTACTTGAATTCAAGAGTTGCACTTACTGCTTGCATTCAAGTTACTATAAAATTGAAAAAAAGACTTTTGAATTTATTCACGCTTATCCATCCGTTTCAGCAAATCCTTAACGCCTCATGGGGTGCAAGACAGCGGCACGGGGTTCAAGTTCGGTCGCTCCTAAGCCGTAGGAGGCAATACCACCACAGTGCATTGAACGCGGCGAAGACTCCGGTTAGGAGCCAGCCGATTATTGGGTATTTTAGGTTGCCTTCGAGGGTTGACCAGGCCAGGCCGATGGTGGCGAAGGCGGACCAGATTATTTTTAATTGGAGCATTCCGTTGAATGATTCGCGTTTCGCGTTGCGGCCGAGGAGCGATTCGAGGCCGATGCCGAAGAGGGCGGCGGCGGTCAAACGGGCGGCGAACGGATCGATCTCTATCCAGCCAAACAGCCCAAGCACTTCGTTAGGGGCAAAAAACAAAGGGACGGCGACGATCATATCGACCGCGAAATGCAACACGAACCAGTATCGGAGCGCCGTCGGTACGGCTTTGTTTGTTTGTTCAGATTTCCCGGTTTTGTTCATTTTCTTTTTCTCCGTTGAAACGTCTATTATATGTAAAACCCACGACGTTGACGTAAAAAGGAGAACAGCAATGAGAAAATGCGTGTTTTTTGTATTTATTCTGCTCGCTTCTGCGATTTTGACAGCGGCGCAGATGACAAAAACAAATGACAAACTGAAAGAACAGATCAGAAAGCTCGATCTTGTCCACGCCGAGGCGATACTAAAAAAAGACACAGCGGCGGTCACAAATCACCCTACGAATAAGATCGTCAAAGAACGTGAAGGCATCTTTGAACTGATTCGAAACGGAACGATCAATTACGAATCGTTTGTCCGCGAACCTGAGGAATTTCTTTTTTATAAGGATATGGTGGTCGTTATCGGGCACGAGACCCTAACAATTGCTGACGGAGGCAAGGTCGTCAAACGCCGTTATACAAATATGTGGATGAAACGAAACGGCAAATGGCAGCTGGCTGTTCGCCATGCCCATATCGTATGCCCTGCTTAATTGCCCGATCACGCTAAATCTCATCCTGCGGGCCTCGATCACTTGCTATCTACAAAGATAGCCTGATCGGGTTGCAGCTGCGTTCCGTCAGGATAAAGCCGTTCGAATTCGGGGTCGCCGATCAGTACAGCGAGATCCGGGTCCTGTCGGGTCCAAACCGGATTTCTATAACCCGCATCCCAAGCCTTTTTGAGGGCTATCATAGCATCTTTCGGATTATTCATCGAGCAAAGAGTGCAGGCGATGTTGTAAAGGATCATTGTGTCATCCGGCCTGAGAGCCATGGCGAGATCAACTTCTCGTTTGGCGTCTTCAAACCGTCCCTGTTCGGCATAGTTCCCGGCGAGCAGAACGCGCACCCGAGCATCTTCAGGGGTTTTCTTTAGCTGACTTTCAAAGATCGCGATTTCGCGGTAAGTGTAATTGTTCAGGGCCTCTTTCTTGCCGAGGGCGCCCAGAGCGTTGTGTATCGGGACGGTTGTATTATAGTTTTCACCCGCGTGAGCAAGTGCGTCCTCCATTATGTCAACGACCTCTTGATACCGGCCCCCTTCGAAAAGGGCCCGGCCGAGCAAATGATAGCCGCCGTCTATATCAGGATCACGACTCAGGGCCGCACGTATCTTATCGACGGCCGAATCATAATGACCCTGCGCAAAATCAAGCCAAGCCTCGGCACAACCGATCTCAGGCTCGTCGCGGCGGCCCGTAGCTATTGCCTTTTGGGTTGCGCTGTTAACCCGGTCGATCCAGTCCTGCTTTCGCTCAAAGTAGTAATAGAACTGGGCGCACACGTTCGCTATAGCCGCATGGGCTACGGCAAAAGTCGGATCGAGCGCAACTGCGTTCTCATACATCTGCAATGCAAACTGCATATCATGCCGACCAACGCGGCGGGCAAAATTCCTGCCGCGCAGGTAAAGGTCGTAAGCGTGCAGATTTTCGGTCGGCTTGGCCTTGAGAGCTTCCTGCTCCTGCGGTGACAAAGTGATGCGCAGGGCTTCGGCGATCTTTGACGCTATCTCGTCCTGCACGGCGAAAACGTCTTCCATTTCGCGGTCGTATCTTTCCGACCACAGAGGGAAATCGGTAGCCGCATCAATGAGCTGCGCGTTGATCCGAAGACGAACACCGGCACGGCGCAAGCTGCCGGTCAACACGTACGACACCCCCAGCTCTTTTCCGACTTGTCCCGCCGTTACCGGTTTGTCGCGATAGCTGAGCACCATAGCCCGAGAAAATGTCTTTAGCCGTTTGATCTTTGAGAGCTCTGTCGTGATGTCCTCTGTAATTCCGTCGCGGAGGTATTCGTCCTCTTTCATTCCGCTCAAATTCTCGAAGTAAAGAACGGCGATCGAATGTTCGTGCACGGCTTGCGGAGCACGCGTGCTGTGGATCCCGCTCGATTCGCCCGAATGCCGGCCAGAGGTCAGGTCGCGTTTTAATCTCTTGAGCGCCGTTTTTAGATCGGCTGCGTTCTGATACCTCAGGTCGCGATCTTTTTCGAGTGCCTGCGCTATTATCCGGTCGAGCTCCGGCGGCAGCGAAAATTTATGTTCGACAATCGACTTCGGGTTTTTGTTTAAAATTGAGTCGAACACCACGGCCGACGTCTCACCCTGAAACGGCATAACGCCGGTTGCCATTTGATACAACACCGTGCCAAAGGAAAAAAGATCGGTACGCGTATCAGTTATCTCGCCGCGAGCCTGTTCGGGCGACATATAGGCAATTGTGCCCATCGTTGCACCGGCCGAGGTCAGGCCGTCGGCAATTGCCGTCGGTACATTTGAGGCCGCATCCGGTTTCTGGCGGTCGATCTTGGCCAGCCCGAAATCGAGTATCTTTGCCTGTCCGCGCGAAGTCACAAAAATGTTTGCAGGTTTTAGATCGCGATGGACGATCCCTTTTGAATGCGCCGATTCGAGAGCGTCCACTATCTGGACGCCGAGCGACAAAAGCGTATTAATATCAAGCGGCCCGGTGCGTATCCGGTCGGCAAGCGGTTCGCCGTCCAGAAGCTCCATAACAATGAAGTGGTCCGAATCGTGCTGCTCAAATCCGTGAATGGTACAGATGTTCGGATGATTAAGCGAAGAGGCCGCCCGCGCTTCGCGCTGGAAACGCTGCAAAAGATTATCGTCACCGGCCATCGCCGGCGTCAGGAATTTTAGGGCGACGCTGCGTCCCAGATTTGTGTCTTCCGCCTCATACACAACTCCCATGCCGCCTTCGCCGAGTTGTGACGTTATGTGATAGTGCGAGATGGTTTTACCAAGCATAGATATGCCTCCGAAAATTTAAATAATGCCGTGTCAGCCAAATGATAACAGTATAATGCCGCGCCGTGTAAACGCGCGACGGGTTTTGTTGGCAAAAATATACAACCACTTTATCAAAAGTGTTTTATTTTATGTTATTAAGCGTGCCTACATGGCCCGAAACCACTCAACAAACTTGGGTATCCCGTCTTGTATTTTGGTTTTTGGGTTGTAGCCCAGCAGCTCGCGCGATTTTGTAATATCTGCAAAGGTTGCCGGCACGTCGCCGGGCTGCATTTCCCGTCGGTCTATGACGGCACGGATGTCGAGGCTTTTTTCGATCAGGCTTATTAATTCTGAGAGTGTGACGGTCTGCGATTCGCCGAGGTTGAATACTTCGTGCATCGTAGAGTCATAGTCGATCGCCGCCCGAACGCCCTGAATAATATCGTCTATGTACGTGTAGTCGCGTCGTGAAGAGCCATCGCCAAATACCTGTATGGATTTACCTTCCGAGATCAGCTTTGAAAACTTATGTATGGCAAGATCGGGTCTCTGACGTGCGCCGTAAACCGTAAAAAACCGCAGGCAGACAGTGCGGATGTCGTAAAGATGCGAGTAAGCATGACAGAGCAATTCGCCGGCCGCTTTGGTCGCGGCGTACGGCGAGATCGGTTGATGAATGCGGTCGCGTTCAGCAAACGGAATCTTATTATTTATACCGTAAACACTAGACGAAGATCCAAAAACGAACTGCTTTACACCGTGTTCTCTGGCAAGCTCAAGCAGGTTTAGCGTGCCGTTAATATTTGTTTCGGCATAGAGCTTCGGCTCCGAAAGCGACGGACGGACACCGGCCCGGGCGGCGAGATGGACGATTACATTAAATCGGGTTTCATTAAAGATCGACGCCAGTTTTTCCGTATCGCGAATATCAGCCTCGATAAGCCGAAATTGCGGATTCGCAAAATGCCTGGCAATATTCGCGCGCTTTACCTCAGGCGGATAAAAATCATTAAAATCATCAACGACCGTAATATCCCAGACGCCCTCGCCAAGAAGCCGGTCGATAAGATGCGACCCGATAAACCCGGCACCGCCGGTTACTAATATGCTTTTATTCACGTCGTCAATTTTACTGTATGCACTCCGGAAAGCGTGAATGAGTTAGTTTAAAAACCTACGCTAAAAGCCTAAACCGCGTAAAATCTGGGAATAGTGCGTTGAAGTAACGGTCGTTATTTTACGGCAAGATAGATTATGACACGATTCCTTCGCAGCAAACTCGGCGTCGATGCGATATTTAGCGAAAAGGCCGAAGAAATTACCCACCGCATCGCGGAAGCCGCAAGAGTTCCGCCCCGTGCTTATTCTCTAAAATTAAAAGGTAATCAGCAATTCTGTTTGTTTGACTTAACAAGCGATTTCACGTAAAACTTAAGGTGTGTTAATCAGATAAATTCTCGACAAGTTGGCGTTTGGCCTACTGGTTTTTATGGCATCAAATTTGGTTTCTATCACACGGCGCGGGTTTGGCCAGACAATGCGGAAAGATGGCTGGTGGATCGCACCGGTCCTTACGTTTATAGGACTTGGAGCGTTCGTCGTGTATTCGACATGGGCTGCTTTTCAGGGCGATCATTACAGTTTTGGCAATTATTTGTCGCCGTTTTATTCTCCGGAAATATTTGGCAATTCGAGCCATTCGGTTTTTGGCCCGCCACCGAGTTGGATCCCGTCGTGGCTTCCGTTTTCGCCTGCGCTTTTGATCCTTTGGGCACCCGGCGGATTTCGCTTCACCTGCTATTACTATCGCGGAGCATATTACAAATCAATGTGGGCTGACCCGCCCGCATGCGCCGTCGGGGAGCCGCGTCATAACTACCGCGGCGAGCGAAAATTTCCGCTGATCCTGCAAAACGTGCATCGCTATTTTCTATATCTGGCAATAGCGTTCCTTTTTTTTCTGGCCTATGACGCGTGGAACGCAATGTGGTTTCTCGGTGCCGACGGCACAGAGCGTTTCGGTGTCGGTGTAGGCACGTTGGTTTTGACGGCAAACGTAGTTTGTCTCGGGCTTTACACCTTTAGCTGCCATAGCCTCCGGCATTTGGTTGGCGGGGCATGGGACGTCCTGTCGAACAAGCCGGTAAGAAAAGCCGCTTACGGATGTGTCAGCGGTTTGAACAAACGCCACATGCTGTATGCCTGGATCAGCCTGTTTGTCGTCGGATTTTCGGATGTCTATGTACGAATGCTCTCGATGGGCGTGTGGACGGATTACAGGTTTTTTTGAACGGAACGCTGACGAGCGCTCTGATCTTTCGGTCGTAATCTTTTTTGTGTTTTGCGCTCTTGTTGTCCGGCGTTGTTTATCAGGTTAATGTTTTTTTCGCACTTTGGTGCTCATGCGGACAAGAGCGTCCGCGCTCCGATCTTGCGGCGGCGTTGTTTCTCAGGTTAATGTTTTTTCGCACTTTGTGCTCATGCGGACAAGAGTGTCCGCGCTCCGACTGAATGACAGATCTCACTACATTTGAACACGACGTTCTTGTTATCGGCGCCGGCGGCGCGGGATTGCGTGCTGCGATCGAGGCTTCGGCGGCCGGCGTTTCGGTTGGCCTTGTCTGTAAGTCGCTGCTTGGCAAGGCCCACACCGTGATGGCTGAAGGTGGCATGGCGGCGGCGATGGCTAATGTCGATGACCGCGATAATTGGAAGGTGCATTTTACCGACACGATGCGTGGCGGCCAATACATAAATAATTGGCGAATGGCCGAATTGCATGCCAAAGAAGCACCTGATCGGGTTCGCGAATTAGAAGCGTGGGGAGCCGTTTTTGACCGGACAAAAGACGGCAGGATTTTGCAGCGAAATTTTGGCGGCCACCGCTACCCTCGGCTCGCACACGTCGGCGACCGTACCGGCCTCGAACTCATTCGCACGCTCCAGGATCACGGCATCCATCAGGGCGTCGAGGTCTATATGGAGGTAACGGTCATCTCGCTTTTGAAAGACGGCGAACGTGTGACAGGCTGCCTGGCGTATGAGCGCGAGCACGGCCGTTTTCGTGTTTTTAAGGCTAAAGCCGTTATTCTTGCGACGGGCGGTATTGGCCGCGCTTATAAGATCACGTCGAACAGTTGGGAAGGAACGGGCGACGGGCATACGCTCGCTTATGACGCGGGTGCTGAGCTGATCGATATGGAATTTATCCAGTTTCATCCGACCGGTATGGTTTGGCCGCCCAGCGTACGCGGAATTCTGGTGACTGAGGGCGTTCGCGGCGAAGGCGGGATTCTCAAAAACAGTGAAGGCAGCCGGTTTATGTTTGACGACATACCGGGCCCGTATAAAGATCAGACCGCCGATACGCCGGACGAAGGATGGCGATACGTCGTCGGCGATAAACAGGCCCGCCGGCCGCCGGAACTTTTAACCCGTGACCACGTCGCCCGCTGCATCGTCCGCGAAGTAAAAGCCGGCCGCGGTTCGCCGCACGGCGGCGTTTTTCTCGATATTGCCTGGATAAAAGAAAAGCTCGACAACGCACCCGAACACATCAAGAAAAAGCTGCCATCGATGTATCACCAGTTTAAGCAGCTTGCTAATCTCGACATCACCACGACGCCGATGGAGGTGGGGCCGACAACGCATTATGTCATGGGCGGCATCCGGGTTGACGCGGATACGCAGGCATCGACCGTCCCTGGTCTATTTGCCGCGGGCGAATGCGCGGCCGGCATTAACGGGGCAAATCGGCTCGGCGGGAATTCGCTGTCCGACCTCATTGTTTTTGGGAAACGCGCCGGCGAATACGCCGCCGCATTTGCAAAAGAAAACGGTCACGGCGTCATAAATAACGATGAGATCGCTAAAAAAACCAAGTCGGCGCTCGAACCTTTTGAACGCGAAGGCGGCGAAAATCCATATGCGATCCAAACCGATCTGCAGGAAATGATGCAGGCAAACGTCGGCATCGTACGCACTCATGATGAAATGATCGAGGCCCTCAACGGCATCGACGTCCTGCGAAACCGGGCCGCAAACGCCTTCGCGTACGGTAACATCGACTTCAACCCCGGCTGGCACACCGCGCTTGATCTGCATAATTTACTGACCGTTTCCGAAGCGGTCACAAGAGCTGCGCTCGAACGAAAAGAAAGCCGCGGCGGGCAATTTCGCGATGATTTTCCCGATAAAGATCCTGAATACGGCAAGTTTAATTTTTCATTAAAGAAAACCGACGACGGTGCGATGAAGATCGAGCGTGTTCCGATTCCGGAAATGCCGGCGGAGTTAAAGAAAGTCATTGAAGAAATGGGGTAAAATGATCTTATGAAGGTCATCAACATAGACAGAGATATCCTTGGCGGCACTCCGGTGTTTAACGGAACGCGAGTTCCGATCAGTAATTTGTTCGATTATCTGGAAACAGGCGAAACCATCAACGAGTTCCTGGAAGACTTTCCGTCAGTAAAGCGGGAGCAGATCGTAAAACTCCTCGAACCTGGAGCATTAGATCCACAAGAGAAATGACACAAGCAACATTTAGTATAAGACGCGGCGGGGCGACGGGTGGTGAGATGATTGACTACCAAACCGAAGTTTCCGAAGGGATGGTCGTGCTTGATGCGGTGCATCAGATACAGGCGGAATCGGCGGGCGACCTTGCCTGTCGCTGGAACTGTAAAGCCGGGAAATGCGGTTCATGCTCGGCTGAGATCAACGGCAAGCCAAAGCTTATGTGCATGACGCGCCTCGACACTATCCCGCTGGACGAGCCGGTGACGATCGAGCCGATGCGGGCTTTTCCCGTGATGAAAGATCTGATCACGGATGTAAAATGGAATTACGAAGTTAAAAAACGAATCAAGAAATTCAAACCGCGAAGTCCCGACGCCGCGGACGGCACATGGCGGATGCAGCAGGAAGACATCGACCGCGTACAGGAATTTCGTAAATGTATCGAGTGTTTTTTGTGTCAGGACGTCTGCCACGTTCTCCGCGACCACCAGAAACACGACGAATTCATCGGCCCTCGCTTTTTAGTCCACGTCGCAGCCCTCGAAATGCACCCGCTCGACACCGAAAACAGAACGCAGGAACTAAAGGACGCCCACGGCATAGGCTATTGCAACATCACAAAGTGCTGCTCAAAGGTTTGCCCCGAAAACATTACCATAACGGACAATGCTATTATTCCTCTAAAAGAGCGTGTGGTCGATGAGCATTATGACCCGCTCGTGAAGTTGGTAAAACTGTTTAGGAAGAAGTGAGATCAGTCACGATGTGTCAGTAGCCCGCACGTGAGTAAGTGCCAGGAATTACGGCCTTGAAAACGGCGTGACAGGGTACAATTAGCCCTTACTTACGTGTGGGCTGCTGACACTTGTCTGCTAACGATACATTTATGAAATATTCGCCCGAAATCTGGAACGAAAAACGCGACAAGGGCATCTGGCGGTATTTGCTTTTCGACGGCATCCTGATAACCGGCGGGCCGTTTGCGGTCGTGCTGCAGGTGGTTGGGTATTTTCTTTTTCCGGGCGAAGCTCAGTCGTTTGGGCAATATTTCAGCGATTCGACGACGTGGGTAAGATTTATTCTGCACGGTACGCTGTTTGGGCTTATAATGGGTTTTATTAATTGGCGGCGAAACGAGGGGGCATTTGCCTTGCAAAAAAATACAAAAACCTGAGCCTATGTTTGAATTAAAATCATTATCCGAAGAAGCGATCCCGGCCGCGTTAGAAAAGGCAAACCGCTACCGTCTGCTGAATGAGCCGGGCGCCGCAGAGAGCATTTATCTGGATATTCTCGCTGTCGAGCCTGATAATCAGGAGGCGCTTAAAAATATCGTCCTCGCAATGAGCGACCGCTTTGGTAAAGATTACGCCATCGGTGACGCACGTATCGCCGAATTTGTGACGCGGATCAAAAGCGATTATGAACGCTCATACTACACCGGCATCATGTATGAGCGGCGGGCAAAGGCTGTTCTCAACCGGGGCGCCGCCGGAGCGTATGAGCTATTCTGCCAGGCGATGGACTGTTTTGAAACTGCCGAAGCGATGAGGCCGCAGGGGATAGACGACGCAATTTTGCGTTGGAACGGCTGTGCACGCATCATTATCCGAAACAATCTGGGCCCGCGCGATCTGCACCACGATTTTATTGCTTAGCGGTTGATAAAGCGGGATCACCTGTGCGATATTCTATTCGCTGATAAAATAAAACTTTTACCTGACAGCATCACCTAAAGGAGAAAAATAAAAATGGCGGGAAAATTCGAATTAAAGGTTGCCAGGAATGGCAAATATCACTTTAATCTTTTGGCCGGAAACGGACAGATCATCCTAACAAGCGAAATGTACGAGTCAAAATCGGCGGCCGTGAACGGCATTGCTTCCGTTGCGAAGAACGCGGGCGATGACGGCCGTTACGAGCGCGCGACGTCAAAGAGCGGCGATCCGTATTTTAGGCTGAAAGCCGGAAACGGACAGGTTATCGGCCAAAGCGAAATGTATAAATCAACCGCGTCGATGGAAAACGGTATAGAATCTGTAAAGAAAAACGGCCCGGGGGCTCAGACCGTCGAGGCGTAGCTTTTCTGAAAATCACTATCCGCTAATCAACTATCACTATCCGCTGAAATACTTTGGTCTTTGTAGTGGACGGATGGTCTTCTGCTTTGTTGCTTCAAGAAAGGATGGCTGGACTTAACCCGATGCAAAATACACGAACGCGTCTTGGCGTCGAACGACTTCTCGATGAAAAAATTGATCTGATTCGTGGAAAGCGTGTCGGGTTGGTTTGTAATCAGGCATCCGTTATGCCGGATACGTTTGCCCACGCGGCGGATGTTTTTGGAGCGCGCAATGAATTTGAATTGACCACGCTCTTTGGCCCGCAGCACGGCATTCGCGGCGATGTTCAGTACAACATGATCGAAACGCCGCACGTCCGCGACGAACGAACGGGCATCATGGCCTATTCGCTCTACAGCGAAACCCGCGAGCCGACCAGGGAAATGCTAAGTGATGTGGATGTGATCGTCGTCGATCTGCAGGACGTAGGCTGCCGCATTTATACTTTTATCTACACAATGGCGAACTGCATGCGTGCCGCCGCAAAATGGGGTAAAAAGGTAATCGTCTGCGACCGGCCGAACCCGATCAATGGCAACGCCATTGAGGGCAATATTACCGAACACGAATTCAAATCCTTCGTTGGCCAATTTGAGCTGCCGACGCGACACGGCATGACGATCGGCGAACTTGCTCTGATGTTCAACGAGTATTTTGGCATCGGCTGCGAATTAGATGTTGTCGAGATGACCGGCTGGAGCCGCGAAATGTGGGGCGACCAAACGGGCCTGCCATGGATCATCCCGTCGCCAAATATTCCGACCGTTGAAACCTGCGCTGTCTTCCCCGCAACCGTTCACATCGAAGGCACTGAACTTAGCGAAGGCCGCGGCACAACGCTGCCATTTTTCCTGAACGGTGCGCCATATATCGACCCGTACGGATGGGCCGAAGCCTTAAACGGATTCGACTTCCCCGGCGTAAAATTCCGCCACGCCTTCTTCGAACCGACCTTCTGCGAATTCGCCGGCCAAACCTGCGGCGGCGTCCAGATCCACGTCACCGACAGAGATATTTTTACGCCCGTCATCGTCGGCATCGCCATGGTAAAGACCGCATACGAAATGTATCCCGAGCAATTCCAATGGCGCCAAAACGCCTATGAATACGTCTTCGACAAAAACCCGTTCGACGTCGTCTGCGGCACCGACAAGATCCGTAAAGCTATTGAAGCGAGTGTTTCCCTCAAAGAGATCGAAAACTTGTGGGCCGACGGAATAAAGCAATTCGGCAATAACCGGTCAAACTATTTGCTTTACTAAATGTATCTAAGTTCCACGCCATGTATCTAAGAAAACGCTTTGCAATTGCACTGGTGGAATTATAGGTTGGGAGGTTACAGTCCTGTGCGGTAAGCCAACAACCCCAAGGAACAGCAAGAGTCAGAAGATCCTGTTGTATTGAGAATTCCTATCGTGCTAGTATTACTTATGGGAGTAATACCATGAGAATTACTACAAAAGGTCAGGTGACGATACCGCTCTCCGTGCGAAAGAATCTCGGGATGCTCCCGGGCACCGAGGTAGAAATCGTGCAAAACGGCAACGTGGCGAGCATCGTAAAATCGAAGAATAATTCCGGTCGTCCAGGCCGCGGCGAACGTCTTGTCGCACTTCTCTCCGGCTCCGCGACCGATCGGAGCCTGGGTATGACCACGGATGAAATCCTGCTTCTAACCAGAGGTGACGATTGAAAGACGTACTTGTTGACAGCAGCGTCCTGATCGACGTTTTGCTCCGCGATAAGAATTGGTTCGAGTGGTCATCATCGGCTCTGGCTGCCGCGGGTGACGAGGCGGCGGTTGTAATCAATCCTGTCATTTACGCTGAGGTTTCCATACGATATCGGTCAATGGATGATTTGAACAAAGTTATTCCTCCTTCTCTTTGTCGAAGAGACGATCTTCCATATGCAGCAGCCTTTATCGCGGGGCGGGCCTTTGTGAAATATCGTCGGCAGGGCGGCTCTCGAACTTCCCCAATGCCGGATTTTTACATCGGTGCACACGCCGACGTTGCAGGGTTTCGCATTCTTACGCGTGATACGCGACGTTTCAAAAGATATTTTCCATCCGTCGAACTCATTGCACCGTGAAAAAATTAGCTGTGCGCAAAGTATCCGAAAAAATATCGGAGAATTGTGGTTTCTGGATTGAAAGATTTTCCAATTCGTTAATCGCTCACGCGATTCTGAAAGCACATTTTCAACTTGCTCCGATAGGTGTTAGCCCGGACAATAGCCCTTAGTCAGGCCGGATTTGTTTCCAGAGATTTCCATGGCTTTATCAGAGTGAGTGTTTTTGCCATCAAATCTTTCGCTTTTGCGGAGTCGAAATCCAATTGAAGCCCGATCCAAAAATTTTCAGACATACCAAAAAACCGTGACAGCCTGAGGCCCGAGACATATTGGCAGGAAAGTAAACTTAGCTTTCCGTAAGATTACTTTATCTGTTTAAAGTAACTTAGACAAGCAATAAGTATATGTTTAGCACTAGAGCGGTAACGGATTCGATACGGGAGATGTAGATGCTGGCTGAGAAAGATTGTGCCGCAAGGGAAATAGAGCGGCAAGCCGCGGTGCAAAGATCAATGCCGTCTGCTTTAGCTGACGAAATTGCGCAAGGGAAAGTGTGAAGCGGTCTGGTGATTTAGGGCTTTTGTCAAAAGCGCTCAGAAGCGGTCTGTGATTTGGGGACTTTGTCAAAAGTGCCCAGAAGCTGCGGAGCAGCGAAAGCATGTAGCCCCAGGTGGAGCCGTTTCGGCGGAACCTGGGGTCAGATGCACAGGATGATCGAAGCCCGCGTAGCGGGCGACAGGTTTTTGTTAATTATTCTGGCCATTAGATTTATGCGAATTTCTGCCGGTCGCGGCCGCATAGCCGCAAACAATGCCACCTGTCAAAAGAACCAGTCGTATCGCTTCCGGTTCTGACCCGCCGGTCAAAGGCGGCGCTCGAGGCTTGCCGCTCTATTTTCGGTGAAGTTTGCACTCATGAGGACAAGAGTGTCGTCGCTCCGTCAGCCGCCGCTGACGGCATTGAAAATATGCAGTTCGGTGTTTGAGTCAATGCGGGTTTCTAAGCCTTTCCGCCTTTTTACATCGTCGCTGCCGGCAAAGATGTTCACGTGCGTTCGTATCTCACCTTGTTCGTTCAAAACTCGGTCGCGAAGCGCAGGATGAAGTATCCAAAGCGAATCGAGAGCCTCGCCAACGGTAAGAAAATTCTCATCGAGCTGAGACTTTAGTTCGCCCCCGGTAAAGCTCTTTAAATGTCCTGAAAAAAAGATTGTTAGCGACATCTTATTAATTGCCTCCAGTTGGAGCACTGGCTTTCGACAAAATTTCTGCAGAATTCAAAATAAGTTTTGGCTAAAGCCCGGATGGTCCTTTTGTCGTTAACATCCACGTAAAAGTGCAGGCAATTTATGCACATCTAGATCGTATAAGATTTCACACAGCAGATTTCGGGTAGCGAACCTTCGATCATCTTCCACGAATCGCCGTCGTCATTCGAGCCGAAGAGTTTTCCGTTTTTTGTGCCAAAAAATATATTATCGCCGACCGAGGCGACCGCATCGCGCAAGATAACTTCGTACGCATTTTTTTGCGGCAAACCTTTAGTCAGCGGCTGCCACGTTTTGCCTTCGTCGCGGCTGCGATAGACGCGAAGTTTTCCTTCGCAGGTGAAACGCTCACCATCCGCCTTCAATGGAACGATAAAGACTGAACCCGCATCGCTCACCGTCAACCCGAATCCGAAATTCGACGGTAATCCACTTTCAATTTCCTTCCAGGTCGCCGCTCCGTCGCGGCTTTTATACACGCCGTGATGGTTTTGCAAAAAGAATAGCTTTTTCTTCGAAGGGTGACGCGCGATCTTGTGAACGCATTGGCCAAATTCGGGAAACGGATCGGGCAGAAAATAAGCTTTTACGCCCGTGTTCGTCACCTGCCAATTTTCGCCGCCGTCTTTGGTTTGATAAACGCCGCCGGTCGAGATCGCGATCTTGATGTCATTCTTATCTTTTGTATCCGTCACGATCGTGTGAAGACAGAGCCCGCCAAAACCGGGCGTCCATTTTTTGCGGTGCGGATGTTTCCACAGGCCTTTGTTTAGATTCCAGGTCTCGCCGCGGTCATGCGATTCGAACAAAGCCGCCGGAGCGACGCCTATATAAAGCGAATCATCACCGGCGCCAGGAGCGATCTGCCAAATATTCTCGAGCGATTTTTTTGTATTAACGGGCATTTTGATGCGCATGCGTTCGGGTGCGTCCCAAGTCTTGCCCATATCCGTGCTTTTTGAGAGTTCGGCTCCAAAATGCCAGCTTGTCGGTGCGGCCCACATCTCGCTTCGCCCCGTTCGCTGATCAAAAAAAGCCGAATACACCGCCCGTCCGGCAAAATGCGGCCCGTCGATTTTCCATTTACCGTTGGCGCCGCGCAGGATGAACAGCCCTTTTGCGGTGCCGACCAGAAGCATTGTGTCATTGTCCGCCATAACGATTACCTCAAAATTCAAAAGATCTTATTCGTACATTTGCGGCAAAAAACGCCCGTAAAGCTGCGAATAAATAAATTAAATGTCAAAACCAGCTGCTTTTACTTTTACTTTTCCCGCCAAAAATACTGCCAAGAATGCCGCGGACTATGGTGTTGCCGATCTGTCGGCCGATTGATGAGCTTGCCGAGCGGGCCACGCTTTTTGTTACTGATTCGACAAGCGTATCGTTTCGGCTGGAACTTCGCGATGCTCTGGCCTCTTCTTTTGCCTGCTTTTCGGCTTCTTTTGCGGCTGCTTCGGCTTCCTGCATTTGCTGCTGTTCGGCGGCTTTGGCTTCGGCTTTTGCGGTCAGCAGTTCGAAGGCGGATTCGCGGTCAACCGCGTTTTCATAGACCCCGGCGACAAGCGAATTTGCGATCAATGCGGAGCGTTGTTCCGATGTGATCGGTCCGAGACGGCCGCCTGGCGGAACGACGAAGGCTCGTTCAACGATAGACGGAACGCCTTTTTCATCGAGTGTCGAGATCAAAACTTCGCCGACGCCGAGTTCGGTGATGACGGTTTCGGTGTCGAGTTTTGGGTTGACACGAAACGATGACGCGGCCGCACGGACGCCTTTTTGCTCCTGCGGCGTGTAGGCCCGAAGGGCGTGCTGCACGCGGTTGCCGCATTGAGCCAAAACCTTTTCCGGTATGTCAGCCGGGTTTTGCGTCACAAAATAAACACCTACGCCTTTTGAACGGATCAGCCGCACGACCTGTTCGACCTTATCGATCAGGGCTTGCGGAGCGCCGGCAAACAGCAAGTGAGCTTCGTCAAAAAAGAAAACGAGTTTTGGCTTTTCGAGATCGCCGGCCTCGGGCAGCGATTCAAAAAGCTCGCTCAAAAGCCATAACAGAAATGTCGAATAGAGCTTTGGCGCATTGATAAGCTGGTCGGCGGCGAGCAGGTTGAGAACGCCTTTGCCGCCGGCCGTCTGCATAAAATCGTCCAGCTTTACGGCCGGTTCGCTAAAAAAAAGATCGCCGCCCTGTTCGTCAATCTGGAGAAGCCCCCGCTGGATCGCACCAACGGAAGCGGCCGAAACATTGCCGTATTGAAGCGTCAGTTCGTTGGCATTTTGCCCGACATACTGCATCAGGGACTGAAGATCTTTTAGATCAAGCAGCAAGAGGCCGTTTTCATCGGCATATTTGAATGCGATGGATAAAACGCCTTCCTGCGTGTCGTTTAGATCGAGAAGCCGGGCCAGCAGCAACGGCCCCATTTCTGAAACCGTCGCACGCAGCGGATGACCCTGTTTGCCAAACACATCCCACAAGGTCGCGGGAAATCCCGCAAACACGGGCTCGATACCGAGCAGCTTATAACGGTCGTCAACCTTTGCATTTCCGCCGCCGGCCTGAGTTACGCCAGTCAGGTCGCCCTTAATATCCGCCATAAAAACCGGCACACCGCGCGTGCTGAATCCTTCGGCGATCCGCTGTAGGGTCACGGTCTTACCTGTCCCGGTTGCACCGGTGATGACGCCGTGACGGTTTGCCATTTGTGGTAAAAGGCTGAATTCATTTCCGTCTTTTTTTGCTATTAAAATCGGTTCGCTCATACAAGTTCAGTCGAAGTCCCGCCTTTCGGCGATCTTCCCGCCCGCTAAAAAGCCGTCTCAAGTCGGGACTTAGTGTTGATGGTTTTCCGTTTACTTTTTGTTTTGACTCGATGTTATGCTGCCGCCGATCTGTCCGCATCCTGCGGGGCGTCGCAATTCACCATCCAGTTTATACCGAATTTATCGGTCAGCATACCGAAGGCCTCGGCCCAAAAGGTTTTTTCGAGAGGCATCGTAATCTTCCCGCCGTCAGCCAGATTATTAAAATATGTTTTGGCTTTCTCCACGTCATTTAGACCGATGGCAAGAGAGATGTTGCCCGACGACCCCGCCGCTTCGGGCCGCATATCGTCGGAAAACATTATCTCCGAACCCCCGATCTTTATCGTCGAGTGCATAATCGCGTCTGCCGGCCCCATGTCCGACATAGGCGATTCGCCGTAAGTCTGAGTGAATAAAACTTCTGCTCCGAGCGCATCCTTATAAAAATCAATTGCCTCTTTGCAATTGCCCTTTAACGAAATGTATGGGTTTACTGCGATCATATTTTTTCTCCTTGTATTGAAAGTATTCGAATCCGGTGCTGACTGAAAAGTGTTTCAACCGGTTATCGGCGGCTTTTCCTTACCGATCAGCATTACGCAGGCTGATCTGCGAAATCTTAACAATTTATGCGGGCTCCCTGCGTTTTGCGATTATACACGATTTTCCCTGCGAATTACCAATTTCAAACCCGACCATTTTTCATCCACCGCACAGACCTTTATATCGACCAATCCTAACGGGAAAGCGGCTTCGCGAACGGTGTCTTCCGTTATCTCTGTCGGAAGTTTTGCGGCTTTTTTATACCAGGACAACCATATCATGCCATTTTGTTTTATAAGGTTTCTGTATTCGGCGAGGCCGCGAAAAAGCTCGTCGCGGCTGTTGGTAAAAAAGTGAATGACATCGGCTTCGGCTATTAGCTGAGTGCTCAATGAAACATTGTTCGGTAATGGCCGCAATAGCTCTTCGAAATAATCGGGAGCATTTACGGTGACTATCGAAAAATCCTCTTTAATACCAAGCTTCTTTGCCAGCGGTCTGCCGGAATATCCGACGGTCATAATATTACCTCATGATCATCAAAACATTTCTTTCTCTCGCCCCGTCGAATTCGCAGAGATAGATTCCCTGCCACCTTCCGAGTAAAAATTTGCCGTCGGTAAAGGGGACCGTCACGCTCGAACCTACGAGCGATGATTTAATGTGAGCGTCCGAATTATGCTCGAAATGTTTAAAATTCTCGTCGTATTGCGCGATTAGCCTGCTCAGAAAACCGAGCATGTCCGATTTAACGTCCGGGTCGGCATTCTCGTTTATCGTCAGGCCGCACGTTGTATGCTGCGTAAAAAGCACGCAAATCCCGCTGCCTGTTTCGGGTAAAAGCCGCTCGGCTTCGGAAGTGATTTCGACCATTTCTTCCCGCTGAGACGATTTAACGCTTAAATTTCGCATGCCGTTATTTTAGCGCAAAAATAGTAGAACAAAGATGAAGCGGATTTCGCGGATGACCGGCGACAAATCCGCGTTATCCGTGTCAACCGCATTTCTAATCCTCACCCGAACTAAAAGAAAAAATTACAGTAAATGACAATCTGCTCCGCGTTATTTGTTAAATAGATGTAAGTATTCGATAATCAATAGTTTTGGACATCTGCTGGGCTTTATCTAAGTTTGTGCCCGAATTCGACGAGATAGAAATATTAAATTTGTATTTGAGCGATTGGCGAAACAAAGAATAGAAACAATATGAACAGTTACGTAATTTATTTGGTACCCGCTTTAGGGGTTTTAGGATTGCTGGTAATGGCTTTTAAGTCGGCTTGGGTTTCGAAGCAGGATGCGGGTGACCCGAACATGCAGGAACTTGCTGGTTATATTGCCGACGGAGCAATGGCGTTTTTGAAAGCGGAGTGGAAGGTTCTCAGCATATTCGCTTTATTTACGGCGGCTTTACTTGCCTATTCAGGAACGATCCACGAGGTAAATGGCAGGGAGATACACTCAAGCTGGTTGATCTCTATCGCATTTATTATAGGTGCCGTGTTTTCCGCTACAGCTGGATATATCGGGATGCGGGTCGCGACCAAGGCGAACGTTCGCACAACACAGGCGGCGCGTACAAGTTTGAAGCAGGCGCTGAAAGTGTCTTTCACGGGCGGCACCGTTATGGGGCTTGGTGTCGCGGGTTTGGCGGTTTTGGGCCTGGGCGGTTTGTTCATTGTGTTTCTTGCGGTGTTTGCGGGCTTAGGGGCAAATCAGGTTCGGACGGCGATCGAGGTCTTGACCGGCTTCTCATTGGGGGCCGAATCGATAGCACTTTTTGCACGAGTGGGCGGCGGCATCTATACAAAAGCGGCCGACGTCGGTGCAGACCTGGTCGGCAAGGTCGAAGCGGGAATTCCGGAAGACGATGTTCGCAATCCGGCTACCATCGCAGACAACGTCGGCGATAATGTGGGCGATGTCGCGGGTATGGGTGCCGATCTTTTTGGTTCGTATGTGGCGACTATCCTGGCAACAATGGTTTTGGGACAGGAGATCGTCGTGACCGACGCTTTTGGCGGAATGTCGGCGATCTTGCTGCCGATGGTGATCTGCGGGCTCGGAATTGTTTTCTCTATCGTTGGATTCTGGTTTGTTACGATCAAGGACGACAGATCAAGCGTTCAGAATGCACTGAACATTGGAAACTGGGCGTCGATGATCCTGACGGTGGCCGCCTCATACTTCGTCGTAATGTGGATGCTGCCCGAAGGTCAGATAGCTTTGCGTACAACGACTTTTAATAAGAATGGCGTTTTTGCCGCCATCGTTGTCGGAACGGTTGTCGGGGCGATCATGAGCATCGTTACCGAATATTACACGGCGATGGGTAAAAAGCCCGTAAATTCGATCATTCAACAATCATCAACCGGACACGCTACCAACATCATTGCCGGTCTGGCCGTCGGTATGAAATCGACCGTTATTCCGATTCTGACACTGGCCGGCGGTATCATGGCGTCTTACTATTTTGCCGGATTGTACGGCGTAGCGATCGCGGCGGCGGGCATGATGGCCACGACGGCGATGCAGCTTGCGATCGACGCATTTGGCCCGATCGCCGATAACGCCGGCGGCATTGCCGAAATGAGCCAGCTGCCGCCCGAAGTGCGTGAGCGTACAGATAATCTGGATGCCGTTGGCAATACAACCGCGGCGACCGGCAAAGGTTTTGCTATTGCCTCGGCCGCGCTGACCTCGCTCGCGCTGTTCGCGGCATTTGTGGGTATTGCCGGTATCGACAGGATCGATATTTATAAGGCGCCGGTTTTAGCCGGTTTATTTATTGGCGGAATGATTCCGTTTATATTTTCGGCTTTATGTATTCAGGCCGTGGGCAGAGCAGCGATGGATATGGTGCAGGAAGTCCGCCGGCAGTTCCGGGAGATCCCGGGCATTATGGAATACAAGGCTAAGCCGGAATACGAAAAATGTGTAGCAATATCGACCAAAGCTTCCTTGAGGGAAATGATGATGCCGGGGGCTATCGCTCTGATAACCCCGGTGATCGTTGGTTTTACGATGGGGCCTGAAGTTTTAGGCGGCCTCCTCGCGGGCGTGACCGTTTCCGGCGTTCTGATGGGCATATTTCAGTCAAACGCGGGTGGCGCCTGGGACAATGCAAAAAAATCCTTTGAAAAAGGCGTTGAGATCAACGGTGAGATGGTTTTCAAAGGATCTGAGGCGCACAAGGCATCAGTAACCGGTGACACGGTCGGCGACCCGTTCAAAGATACGTCCGGCCCGTCGATGAACATCCTTATCAAGCTGATGTCTATCGTGTCTCTGGTCATCGCTCCTTATATTTATGGGATCGGCCAATAAGCGCCGGCCATTTTAGACCGCTTGTAACGAAGGGCTTCGGCCGCCTATTTTTGCGTTAAGGGCGTTACGTTTAAAATGTCAATATATGCAAATCCTGGAAGTTGTCCGACACAACCCCCGGTGGCGGGATATTTTCGTGACAGAAGCGAAGCATATCGCCGCCGCTTTCTCAGAAAATATCGTCGCCATCCACCACATCGGCAGCACGGCTATTCCAAACATTTATGCAAAGCCCGTTATCGATATGTTAGTCGTGGTCAGAAACATTGTTGAGGTGGAAGCGCAAAGTTCGTCAATGGAGTCGTTAGGCTATGAAGTAATGGGCGAATTCGGCATATCCGGTCGCCGATACTTTCGTAAAGATGATCGGAAAGGGATCAGAACTCATCAGATACATACATTTGCGGCCGGTTCGCCGGAGATTGAACGCCACCTGGCATTTCGCGACTACATGATCGCGCACCCCGACGACGCACAAAAATATAGCGAATTAAAACGAACGCTGGCTGCAGAACACTCGCAAAACCCTGACGGATATATGGATGGCAAAGATGGCCTCATCAATGAGATCGACGATAAGGCGGCAAAGTGGCGAACTACAAACACCGCCTGACAGGATGCCGTCTCCTTCAAACTATGTTCATCCGTCCCTCGCGGGACTTCAAACAAAAACGCCTTTTTGCGGGCGATAGCGACTGGGTCCTTGCCCCGTGATTACTCCGGTTCAGAACCGGAAGCGTAAGGTTCTACCCGGTCGCTATCGTTTCCGTACCGGGTGGCAAATCTGTTGTTTGCATTTTGGCCGGTTTCGTGTATGATGGTTTTGATGTCATTGGTCTTGCCTTTTCGCTTGCTCTTCCTTTCTGGTTTGTCGTTTTGATCGGCAAACTGTCCGCTTCCGGGAGTTTCAGTAGTGAGTTGCCTGTTTCTAATTAGATTCACAGTTTTACCGACAACCCGCGTTGACGTTTTCGCGTCTAAAATCCCGGAATATTTGAAATCATCGACTTTTTCAATTTTGAGGAGAAAATTATGTTTAAACGAGTTTCAGTTATAGTTCTATCCCTGGCCATCGGGGTTGTGGGAGTTTTTGCACAGGATGCCCAATTGCGAACGGCGGTAGCCGGGCAAAAGTATAAGATCAAAGGCGTTGTCGTCTCAAAAGATGACAGCAATACCTTTATCGTCCGCGATGCAGTAGGAATCGACACTAAGATCGTCATCGAACCAAACGCAAGCATCAAGAATAATGCATTTTTTGGCGGTGACAGATATCCGGTAACGGCTCTTGTTCGTGGTTTGAATATGGAGGTCGAGGGTCGCGGAGACAGCACCGGGGCCGTAACCGTTAATAAGGTCAGGTTTGAAAAGAGCAATCTGCTGACCGCCCAGTCGATCGACGCTCGCGTCGCTCCGACCGAAGACCGGCTTACGGCTGCCGAGCAGAACGCCGAACGCGTTTCCGGTCAGATCGATGAGCTAATGGCGATCTCAAATGCCGCAAAGGGCGGCGCGAAAGCCGCTCAGGACACGGCTGACGCCGCGGTCGAGGGTGTAAACGCCACCAATAAGCGGATCGGCGATATTGACGAATATCTCGTTCAGTCATCGGCGACGGTTAATTTCCGCGTAAACAGCGCGGTTCTTTCGCCCGAAGCCAGGGCTTCGCTTGACGAGGTTGCGATCGCTGCGATGACTTTGAAAGGTTACGCAATCGAGGTCACAGGTTTTGCCTCATCCGACGGTGACGCCAAAAAGAATAAAGTTTTAAGCGACCGGCGCGCACAGGCCGTCAAGGAATATTTGATCGAAACTCACAATATTCCGCTTCGCCGAATGAGCACTTCTTACGGCTTTGGTGAGCTTCAGGCGGTTGCCGATAATTCGACCCTCGAGGGTCGTGAACAGAATCGGCGTGTCGAGGTTAAACTTCTCGTAAGCCGCGGCCTTAACCAAAATGTCGAGGTCAGACAGGTCAACGACGACAGGTAATTCCATTCAAAAGAGGGCATTTTTGAGGTCGTGTGTTCTATATCCACCGGCCTCGATGCCCTCTAATACTATCTAAGAGGTGATCAGGATGTTTCGCATTAAATACCAATATTTGTTACTAACCTCTGTTTTTACTTTCGCCGTTGTTTTTGCCGCTGCCGCTCAAACGCCGACGCCAAAACCAAACGGAGAGGACGAGATAATAAAGGTCGAATCGCGGCTCGTCGTCGTCCCCGTTTCGGTAACGGACGCTGATGGCCGTGCCGTTACCGGCCTTACGGCTCAGAATTTTCGTATTTCGGAAGAGGGCCGGCCGCAGACGATCGAGAATATAGCCTCCGCCGAAAGCGTTCCGCTCGAGATTGCCCTGCTCTTTGACATTTCGGCGACGACGAGCCCGATGTTTAAGTTTCAGCAGGAAACGGCGGCGAAGTTTTTGCGTGACGTTTTACGGTCAAATGATAGGGCCACGATCTTTACTATCGGAGAAAAACCGATACTCATAGAACCGAGAAATACAGCCGAAAGATCAACCGCGGCCATAATGTCGATAGTGCCTACGAAGCAGTTTACGGCCTTTTATGACACGGTTGCGGCTGCGGCTGAATATCTTCGCACAAACGCACCCGAGGGTACGCGCCGCGTGATCGTCGTTATCTCGGACGGCGAAGATACAAACAGCTCGCGTATCGCAAAGGCAATCCAGGACGGTTACCGCAAAGCCGGTGAAAATATAAATACCATTGATAACAAGAGCTTATACCGTTTGACCGTCGCCGCCAGAAACGAAGCGAGCGTTGGGGAACGAATGCGCGTTTTGCGTCTCCTGCAAAATGCCGATACTGTTTTTTACTCGATAAATCCGGCCGGAAGCTCTTTCAAACTGAACAAGATCAGCGTTTTTGGACAGCAGAACATGCAGAATTTTGCCGGTGACACCGGCGGCACCGCATTTCTGCCAAAATTTCAGCCCATCGATACCAAAGACGGGTATCAAAACACCAACAATGTTCGCAAAAACGCCGAAATTCTTGACCGCATCTTTGGCCAGCTGACGAGTGAGCTTCGCTCTCAATATCTGATCCAGTATTACTCGGAATCAGATTTTCCGGTCAATAAATTTGTCAGGCTTGACGTCGGCCTGCCAACCCGCACCAATCTCCGCGTTCGTTCGCGACAGGGCTATTACGTAAAAAATTAAGCGGCACAAAGATATGAAATTTTAACTTGGTTCGGAGATGAAATCAGACAATGCCGCGCGTGCAGATTTCTGAGCGCGAAGCCGGGTAGTAAACCTCGAAAGCATGCCGATCACAACGCTTACGTTAATACGGGTTCAGGCTATAATTTACGGGGCTGTCTTAAGAAAAACATCCCAGGCCCAGCGGCCGAGTTGGGCGCCGCGGGCGTCTTTTACCTTTGAGCGGTATTTAAATTGATTGCCGTGCTGGTCGGTTTTCTTCGATTCTTTGTACTTGAGGTCGATCTCGGCGAGGCCCAATTCGTCAAGCGTTTTCAGCTCGCCTGGTTCCGAAATTCCGTTATGATTACCGTCCTGCCACAACCGCAGACTCCCAAAAACCGCATCCCTTCTGGTGATAACCCCGTCGCCATTGCCTAAATTTTCAAACTTATCAAAAACAGCCAGAGCCAAAAAACCGTGTCTCTCTTCACCCATCGGCGGGTTTGGCTGGTCTGTAAAGTTGCCAAACAACTCAGTTCCATCATCAATCGTTCCATTGTCGTTACGATCAAGAACAAGCCAGGCGTCGTCCGCCCCGACGGCTGTCCATGAAATTCTTTCCGCAACTCCGTTCGGGTGAATGTCGAAACTGACGCCGCCCGCCGCATCGGTCAACGCAAAACCATCTCCCTCTATTTCAATCACAATCGGTGAGTAACTGCAATTTCCCGCACTATCGAGACAACATCCCTTACAAAAATCCCAGGCGCCCTGATAACATGCTGTGGACTCCAACGGCGGATCAATGCATCCACCCCCGCCGGTACAGCAAAGACCGGTGTTAGGATCAAAACTCTTGCCGAACGAACAAGAATTCATCTCGCCAAACGGAGGCTCACAATCGAATGTCGGGTCGGGTGTAGGCGGCGGCGTTGGCGTCGGAGTTGGCGTCGGCGTCGGCGTAGCGTACCGTTGCTGAACCGTTGAGTTGTCGCAAGTCGAAGGACTGCTTCTCCCCCACACAGTGTCGTTCAGATTACAATTTCCTCTTGAATCACAGGGCACAACACCCATCGCCGTCGTACCAGCAGGGCAGTTCGGACACTCGTCAAGACCCATAAGATGTCCTATTTCATGCGCCATCGTCTGCGTGAGAGTGGTGCACTTCGTAGTTCCCGGGTTGACCCGTATTACAGCTCCATCCCATCCCGGAGTCGATGGATCGTTTAGAGGACTAGTGTCACCGGCCAGCCTGAGGGTTTGGAGGAGTGGCATAATTAACCTGTACGCGAACGCCTTGTCCGGTAACGCCTGGAGGATTAAGTTGAGCGACGATCTGCATGCTGTGTGTTACGGTGAACTGTATTCCCGAGCCATTTGATTGATTTGCCGAATTCCAATTACTAAACGCAGCGTTTAGACAACTGAATTGAGCAGAGCTAAACTGACCTTGATTACTATTGATGTGGACAACAACGGATGACGTGCCCCTCGCTATCCTTCCCCAGCTGCCTGAACGTTAGGGGCTGGACAGGGAGTAGGTGAAGGAACGGCGACGGCTGTCTCCGCAATCACTTCCGCCTTGCTTGATAGTTTCGAAGAGAGCTGCCCCACGACAAAAAACATCATGCAGCTTAAGCAAATTAACCAAATCTTGAGATTCGAAAAGAGTTTCATCTTATACCCCCAAGTCATTGCGGAGAGCAGAGCCAAACTCTTTGATAAACACTTTCAATTCCTTACCGTTATTACGTTCGTATTCGCTATAGACTTTGAAGTTATGATCTTTCGGAGAACGATCTACCGGAAAAAGAGCTTCATTTTCTAATCTATATGCCGTAATAAGGTAATGACTGCCATCCCGATGGTCGATTCGCAGAAAGCATAGGTACGAATTTCCAATCCTAAGCGGATTACGGCCCAAAACATCCGGACGAAATACCGTTTTACCGGATAGTAACAGTAGTACTCCTCCACGGCGTTCAATGATGATCTTCCTAATAGATTTGCTCGTGGGAGCCTTTAATATCCTACCTATATCCAAACCAAATTCAGAATAAATCGTCGTCCCGTCTGGTGAAAGATTAGCTACGACAGTTGTAACCTTTCCAATAAGGACGAGATCGCTCTCAGAAACAGGAAAGGCCTGGGCGATCATTTCGTGGGAGCTTGGCAACGCGAAAAGCACGGATCGACTCTCTTCACTCAGGACAAGATCTGAGACCTCCATCCCAGATGCCGATACGTTATATTTGAGCCCTTGTTTATCTCTTGCAGCATTCGAACGGCTCAGACTCTCCTCACTACTCAGGTCAAGAACCGGCCAATGTCCCACATCGATATCCTGAAAAGATTTATCATGTTGAGATGGATAAGAGTTCTGGTCGAGACTTGAAAATACCGAGTCTGGAATTGAAATACCTAGAAATAGCAACGTCAATAAGAATTCGAGTGATGTTTTAACTATCATAAATTTCTCCAACGCCGATAGTATCGCCAGCACAAATTCGTTTAGCTTTAACGAATGTAAGCCCGGCTCGCGATTACTATTCTACGGTTAACTCCCATGCTCTTTGCCGTTCCCTCGATCGTTTTCATGGCTGCTTCGAGATTGCTCGTATTAAGATCAGTCATTTTCTTTTTCGCGAACTTTTTACTTGTCTTCAACATGGTTTCATGGATTCCGATCACGAAAGCCGGCCTTTAACATTCGGATAAAATCCGTGACGCTATTCCCTTAATATTCCTGTCCTGTCACATCAAGAGGAATTATATTTTCGCTTGAAATCTCATATCCCGTGAGAATTTTATAGTTAGTGCTATTGTCCGGCTTTGCCAGAAATAGGAAATAGCTTTTGCCGGAACGCGGCATCCCTTTTCCCGCGACCTCATAGAGAACTTTCTTCCCACCAGGACACAATACAAAGCCTCCTAGCCGGTCGCATTTAATCTTAGCTCGCTTAGAAATCTCTGAACCCTTAAAAACCTCTTCAACATCTACCGAGAATTCCGAATAGACGGCACGCTTGTCGGTCGATAAATGTGCCACTGTATCGGAGACTTTCCCTCGAACGATCGCGAGACTTTCCTCGACCGGTATGGGTGGGGTGACACTGTGTTCGTGGAGAATATCCGAATAGGCATCGGGCTGAGGCACGGCGACAACAAGACGCAAATTTTCATAACGGGCGCTTTTTAAGGTTCTTTTCGCGAGCTCTGCTGCATCTCTTTCGAGAGGTGCGTTTTATTCCGCAACCGGAAACTGGGATTCATGTTCCGAAACGTCTCGGGCTTGTTTGTTATCCGACTGGCTTTGGACGTTTTGATTTAGCGATGTGATGAAGACAAACACCCCGGTAAATACAGCTACAGCTCCAACCAGAAGCCACTCTCTTTTATTCTTAGACATAATATTTCCGCTTCTATTTGTCTACGACTATCCGTGACACAAATGTGAGAATCGAGTCAGTTACTATCCGTCGTCGTTGTTCATACGCCAGCTTGCGTCCTATTATAAATTCATCTCCTATTTTCTGCCTAAAATTAAACGTTGTCAAGGTTATTTTATTTTACTCACGTCAAAACAAGCGGCTGCCCACACAACCCCATCTCGTGGACCAACTTTCTGGGATTGCTCCAGGAGGAATCTGCGATAAGCATCTGCTCCTTGTCGTTGACTGAAGGTCCAGGAACTCTGGTCGTCGCTGGTGACGTTGTCCTGCAAGCGAGTAACGACGGTTATAATGGTCTTCCCGTTTTGCAGGTACTCATCTCGCATCACAGCTTTAAACAAGACCGCACCTTCTCGATATCCTCTTATCAATCTCGTACTATCAGCATTTGTTCCAATGGGCGAACCGTCAGAGAATTCCGGATATACTTTGTGGAATCGGCTTTTATCGGCATTTTTTGATTTTTAGCCTGTAACCTTTTCGGGTTTTTAGCGTATTATTAAACTAAAGCATTTCAAATCTTATCTCTCTTGAGGAATCCGAATGATAAATAATCGATTTAGAGTTTCGTTAGGCGTGTGCCTGTTGGTGTTTGTTTTTAGTGCGTTTGCTGCAGCGCAGCCCGCGCTTTCGCCGATGGAGTCGGCTATGGCCAATTTATCGTGGCGGAGCATAGGGCCGGCCAATATGGGCGGGCGCGTTGCGGACGTCGAAGGCGTACCGGGAAATCCGAATATCGTTTACGTTGCGACCGGCTCGGGCGGCATTTTTAAGACGGTTAACGGCGGTATAAGCTGGACGCCGATATTTGACCGGCAGACGACGATCTCGGTCGGCGACATTGCCCTCGAACCAGGCAATCCGGACGTAATCTGGGTCGGGACGGGCGAATCGAATGTGCGAAATTCGGTTTCATTTGGCGACGGCGTTTACCGATCGACCGACGGCGGCAAGACTTGGAAAAATCTCGGGTTACGCGACACGAACACCATCTCAAAGATCGTCATCAGCTCAAAAGATCCGGATATCGTCTATGTTGCGGCGGTCGGCCACGCCTGGGGGCCTAATGAGGAACGCGGCGTCTTTATGACCACGGACGGCGGCAAGACATGGCAGAAAACCTTGTATATCGATAATCTGCACGGCATTTCCGATCTCGAGATCGACCCGCAAAATCCGAATATTTTGTATGCCGGTGTGTGGCGGTTTGAACGAAAGCCCTGGACGTTTACAAGCGGTTCGGAAAAGGGCGGTATTTTTCGCTCGATCGACGGCGGACGCACCTGGAACAAGATCGAAAAGGGGTTGCCAAAATTGATCGGACGAATAGGTTTGTCGGTGGCGGCGAGCAATCCGAATGTCGTCTATGCGATCCTTGAGGCGAAAGAAGGCACACTTTACCGCTCCGACGACAAGGGCGAAACTTTCCGGCAGGTTTATAAAAACCAGAATATCGTTGGGCGCGGATTTTATTACACAACGATCAAGGTCGATCCGACCGATGAAAACAAGGTTTATGCGGTCGCCTCACCGTTATTTAAGTCACTGGACGGCGGGCGAAATTTTGCCCGCATAGCGCCAACGGCGCATATAGATTTTCACGCTCTCTGGATCGATCCCTTAAATCCGAAACGGATGTGGCACGGACAGGATGGCGGCGTCGGCGTCTCGACCGACGAGGGTGACAGTTGGGAGTATGTCAATAATTTTGCGGCCGGCCAGTTTTATCAGATCTTTGTTGATAACGCTACGCCTTTTTACAACATCTCGGGCGGGCTGCAGGACAATGGAACGTGGGTCGGGCCGTCACGCAATCGTGAGCCGTCCGGCATTCTGAATGACGATTGGCGGATGATCAGCTTTGGTGACGGGTTTTTCGCTATCGCACATCCGGACAATTCAGATGTGTTTCTGACCGAATCGCAGGGCGGAAATGTCGTTCGTACGGATATGAAAAACCGTGAGCAGCAGCTCGTTGTACCGTTTTTTGGCGTCGGCGGTGCGGCCGAGAATGATAAAGAGCGTTTTAACTGGAATGCTCCCCTGATCCTGTCGCCGCACGACAAAAACACCGTCTATCTGGCCGGCAGCTCGGTATTCAAATCGACCGATTTTGGCCGCACGTGGACGCGGATAAGCGATGATCTGACTACCAAAAATCCCGAACGTCTAAAAACCGCCGGCGGCCCGGTCTTTACCGAAAACACATCGGCCGAATACTTTGAAACGATCATCAGCCTTGCGGAATCGCCGATAAAACGCGATATGATCTGGGTCGGCACCGATGACGGTCATCTGCAAACAACATCCGACGGCGGCAAAAACTGGACCAATATTATAAAGAATTTTAAAGGCGTTCCCGTTGATTCGTCCATTTCACATATCGAGCTTTCACGGACCGGGGCTGATACGGCATACGTCGCATTTGACCGTCATAAGTTTGACGACTACAAACCCTACGTTTTCAAAACCACCGACGGCGGTAAGAATTTTACAAACATAACCGGAAATCTGCCTGAAAAATCCTATGTCCACGTTGTTCGCGAAGACCCGAAAAATCCAAATCTGCTGTATGCCGGAACCGAGCTTGGCCTTTACGCCAGCCATGACGGAGGAAAGGTTTGGATGGAATTGAATATGAAAAATCTGCCGCGGGTCGCGATTCACGATATCCTGATCCACCCGCGTGACAATGATCTGATACTCGGCACACACGGGCGCAGCATTTGGGTTTTTGACGATGCGACGTCGATACAGAAATTAAACTCAAATATTATGCAGCAGGACGCGGCATTATTTGAAGCTCGCCCGTCATATCGTTTCGCAACCCGAATGACCCGCTACGGGATCGGTGACAAACCTTTTCGCGGAACAAATCCGGCTGGCGGCGCCCTTCTGACTTATTTCTTAAAAGCCAAACCGGACGAAAAAACGACGGTCAAAATGCAGATATTTGATACCGGAAACAAGTTGATTGTCGAACTAAAAAATCTGCCAAAGGAAAAAGGCCTGAACCGAACGGCCTGGAACCTCAGCCAGGACGGTGCCCGTCCGCGTCGTCCGCCGACACCGGAGCAGCTCGAATTCCAGGGCCCGCCGCGCGGGCCCCAGGTGCTGCCGGGTGTTTACACCGTAAAATTATTTGTTGGCGACAAAATGTTGGCGGAAAACAAGGTCGAAGTGTTGATCGACCCGACCGTGCAGATTTCGCCAGCCGATCTTCAGGCACAGTTCGACCTGGCCCTGAAACTTCGGGATTTGCAATCTATTATGAATGACGGGCTTCGTCAGCTAGACAGCCTCAAACTGCAAACCGATCAGTCTGAACAGGTTGCCAAAGAACGCCTTGCGGAAGTCCCGGCCGATCTGACAAAGGCGATCGCGGATTATAAAAAACGCCTCAGTGATCTGCTCGACGAACTTGCGACAAACCCCGAAGACGGCATCCGCTCGCCAAGCAAATTCGCCGATCAGCTAAGCGGTTTATACTCGACCATCAATGGCGGAAATTTTGCCCCGACCCCGACGATGAAGGAAAATTACGAGTTACTGCGAATGGAATTTCCAAATAAGATCGCATTGATCAACAGATTTGTCTCGAATGAAACCGCCGAATTTAATAAGATGCTGCAAAAAAACGGCCTCGCTCCCATCTTCCCGGGAAAGAGTATCGAGCCTCTAAAATGATATTAGGCCGCGCCGCGGTAACGTCCTAAAACGCAATCGCTTTTTTTGCAATGGTTGGCACGAGCGTGTTTTTGTCCATTTTTCTAGAAATATCCTACGGGTTGCGACGTTCTGCGACTATCGGAAAACTTTGCATTTTGCTGTAGAAATACGTTAGGATATTTTGACTTTATTTGCAAGAAAAAATCAGGAGCTTTAAAGATGAGTTACAAAAGAAAGTTTTTCATTTTACTATTTTTATCAATTTTCTTGGGTATTTCAATAAATGCCCAGATAAGAATTGATGCAGTCGAAGGTTCGACAAGCATCAAGTTAAAACGGCAGAATGGCCGCAATATGCTTAACGAGATCAAGAGTGTGATCAAGGAGAGATATTATGACAAGAATTTCCGCGGAATTGATTTGAATGCGCGGTTCAAAATTGCCGAGGAGCGAATCAAAACGCAGGATACGAACTGGCAGATTTTTAGAACGATCGCACAGGTCGTGACCGAATTTAATGATTCGCACACCAGATTTTATCCGCCAGGCCGGGCAAATCGGGTTGAATACGGATTTTCAACCCAGATGATCGGCAATAATTGCTTCGTGGTCGATGTCAAAAAGGGAAGCGATGCCGAGGTTAAAGGCTTAAAAGCCGGAGACCTGATTACTGGTATCGGCAACTTTGCACCCACCCGCGACAACTTATGGAAGATGAATTACATACTCTACGCTCTCGATCCGCAGGCGAGCGTGAAGCTCTATATCCAAAATCCCGGTCAGGCTGAACGCGAGATTGAGGTCAAATCAAAGTTTAAGTCTATTAAAGAACGCGAAAAAGAAGCCGAAAAAAATCGGAAGCAAAAAGTTGAAAATCCGTACAAATGCCAGCAGGCCAATGCGGACGTGATAGCGTGTCGGCTGGAGACCTTCTCGATTGACAAGAAATTTATTGATCAAATGATGAAGGAGGCCAATAATTATAAAAAGCTTGTACTTGACCTTCGTGGAAACGGCGGCGGCTACGTCAAAATCGAAGAATATCTGACAGGACACTTTTTTGACCGCGACGTTAAAATTGGTGATTTTATAACGCGGGGTAAAACCAGGGAAGTAATCGCTAAAACGCAAAAGAAAAAGGTGTTCAATGGTGAACTTGTCGTTTTGATCGACAGCAATTCAGCATCGGCGTCCGAAGTTTTTGCTCGGGTTATACAGATTGAAAAACGCGGAAAGATCGTAGGTGATGTTAGCGCCGGAGCGGTGATGACCAGCAACTATATCTCGATGGCAAACACCCGCGGCGTTCCCGGCTATGAGACACTTTCATTTTTCGCCTTAAATGTTACGGTCGCTGATTTGGTGATGAGCGACGGAAACAGACTCGAGAATGTCGGTGTAATTCCTGATTATCCGATCGGGCCGGCAGCCGCTGCCATTTTTCAAGCAACCGATCCGGTTTTGGCTTATTCGGTTCGAATGTTAGGTGCTAATATGACTGAAGAAGCAGCTGGAAAACTTCACTTTCTGGCAAAAAGAGCCGAGGACGAAGATGACGAACCAGTCGTTGACGACGGGGACAACTAAAAAGATCGAATTAAACAATCGTTTTTGCGAGGCTGATACCGGCTGTAACGCCGCACGAGCGTGTTTTTGTCAAATATTTCTACAGACATCCTACGGGCTGCGACTATCGGAAAACTTAGCATTTCTCTGTAGAAATCGCTCATACGGAACTTTAGTAGAGTCGGAGACTGGAAACGGAGCCTCCCGTTCCGCGCCAGTCTTCGCCTCTACTTAACTTTTTTTGAGTCGGGTTCTACAAATATTTCGCCCCTCCGGTGCTAAAATCAAAAATCCTGACTTTTGAAGACATCCTCGTCAAAAAACTTGCTCGATGCGGGTTTGTGGCTTATGTGTTGGGTTCTACTTTGCCGTCGAGGTCTCTGACCCAATCGAGGAATGAATCTTCGTAGATCAAATATGTCGCTTTTGCGGAGCGGCGGGGTGCGTGTGCGAGCGTGCCGTCTTCGCACATGCCAAGCAGAGTGCGGCGCGAAAGCGGCGGGACGATGATGCGGTTGATGCGAATAAGGCGTTCTACCTCAGAGATGCGGAGTTTGGGCCGCGCTATTAAATCCAATGTTCGTTGTATGGTGGTCATTTGTGTTATGTGTAAGTTTTGTTGAATTTAAGGCCGCGATTTGCGGGAAAAAATGGTTACCGGACGCAGGAGTGTGCAAACTGTGCATTTTTGCGAAAAGTATGCAGTTAAGTGCATTTTCATTTATTCTACGCATTTTGCCATTCCCTTTGCCGTCTATATGGTTTAGTGTCGATATGTGACGGATGAAAATAAAAACATATCATCCGACTGTTGGAATATATCATATGATTATCGCAGATGCAAGTTCTCATAAACGAAGGCGAAAAAAAAATCCGTGAAACGTCAAGGCGATTTCCGTTGAAGCGGCGGCAAGCCGCGGAGATTTAATTTGCACCACTACGGAGAAGCAAGCTTCTCCGCAAATAGAGCGGCGAGCCGCGAAAGAGACGGTTGAAAGACCGCCGCGACGCATTCATTTGATCTTCGGGCCGAATTTTTCCTATCGCGGGATCATGAGATTAAAAATGTTATCAAAAAACCTTTCAGAGCAAGAAAAAATCGACGTGTGTCGTGCGTTATATGTAAAATACGGAGGCCGGCGGCACGATCTGATCGAGCGGGAGATGCGTGCGAAGGGCTGGCCGCGATTTTCGCGCCGAAATCTCTACGCACGCAAGACCGGACGCGGACGCGGCCCCGGCTGGATCGCCAAATTCAGATGGGACGCAGACGTCCCTGTCCGCGAAACAAAATCGAGCGCCTCACCGGCCGACATTTCCGGCGATACTGTCCGTAAGGGTCTGGCGGCCAACACGGACGCCCGCGTTCCTGAATTTTACGAATGGCTCAAGACGCAGCCGGCGATGTGGAAATGGGACTGGCGTCATCAGATCTACATATACAAATATCTCAAACGCGTGACGACGGGCGCTTGCAAACGGCTGATGATTTTCCTTCCGCCGCGTCACGGCAAATCGGAGCTGGTGACCGTCCGTTATGCGGCCTGGCGTCTGCTGCGCGATCCGGCGCTGAACATCATTCTCGGCAGCTATAACCAGCGTCTGGCAAACCGCTTTTCGCGAAAGATTCGACGCGTTCTGTGCGACGAAGAAGCCCGTAACGCTCCCGACGGTTTGCACCCGTCTTCCAAATCAGACGGTTCGGATCAAAAGCTTTCGAACGGCTCGAATCGCGGACGCGCTCACCCGTCCGCATCACAAAGCCCTCAGACCGAAAATGCTCGGCCGACGCCGATGTTCCCGTTCATCTCGCAAAAGCCCTCAAATTCGGTCGCCGAATGGGAGACGGCGGTTGGCGGCGGGTTGCGGGCGGTCGGGGTCGGCGGCGGCGTGACCGGTTTTGGAGCCGGGCTGATCGTCATCGACGATCCGGTCAAAAACCGTTCGCAGGCCGAGAGCGAGGCCTTTCGCGAGAATGTCTGGGAATGGTTCAACGACGACGTTTACACACGTCTCGAACCCGGCGGTGCGATCATCCTGATCCAGACCCGATGGCACGAAGACGATCTTGCCGGGCGTTTATTGAACGAAATGAAAAACGGCGGCGAACAATGGGAGATTGTAAATCTACCGGCCCTGGCCGAACCCGCCGCGGCCAAAACCCGTGATACGGGCGCGACAGCAATAGATAAGGCCTTAACCCAAAACAGGCCGTCCGATAATAATTTGCCGTGCGACGCAGCGGCACCCATTGAGACGGACGCATGTGATCCGCTTGGCCGTCTGACGGGCGAGGCTCTCTGCCCCGAGCGCTTTGACAAAACGGCCCTTGACCTGATCAGGGCAAAGATCGGCGGCTATTCGTTCTCGGCACTGTATCAACAGGCTCCGGTCCCCGCCAACGGTGCGATTTTCAAGCGCGAATGGTTTCAGCAGGTGATCGGCATAAAACCGCCGAATCTGCGTTGGTGCCGCGGTTATGACCTTGCCGTTTCGACAAAAACGTCGGCTGATTACACCGCTTCGCTTCGCTGCGCGTTTGACGGTGCGGGCAACCTGTATATCGACGGCGGATTTCGCAAACGGATCGAATTTCCCGAGCAAAAACGCTACATCGCCGACCGCATACGCCACGAGCCGGACACGCGGCACGGCGTCGAAGAGTCGATCCACGGCAAGGCCCTCGTCCAGGAGCTCCGCCGCGACGCACGTCTCGCCAACCGTTCGTTCAAAGGCGTCCGCGTCGATGGCGACAAGGTCACACGCGCCCTCGCCTGGTCGGCCGCCGCCGAAGCCGGAAAGGTCTTTCTCATCCAAGGCCCCTGGATACCCGGTTTTATCGACGAACTTATAAAATTCCCGCTCGGAAAACACGACGATCAAATCGACGCCGTCTCGATCGCCGTAAAAATGATCACCGAACA